>NZ_DASPSP010000262.1:0-15975 GCF_035623875.1 Mycobacterium sp.
AAGGTGCGCGCGCTGAAGGTTTTTCAGCGCACCGCCCAGTGGATCTACCCCTTGCCTAACCCGCGCTACTCAAAGCTGACCCAGGCGGCGCTGTCCCGGTGGCCGGCGTTGAACGGACTGCCCTACGGCTTCTGGGGATTGTTCATCAGGCGCCTGTTGGGCCGTGCGCCGATCCGCCCGGGATGGCAGCGCCGTCTGGTCGATGCCGAGTGTCGCTGGAACCTGCGGCTCTCGGTGCGCGACCCGGAGCTGCGGGCCAAGCTCACCCCCACCTACCAGCCGATGTGCAAGCGGCAGGTGATGGCTGGGCATTTCTATCGTTCCGTGCAGCAGCCGGGGGTCGAGGTGATCACCGATCCGATCGACCACATCGAGCCGCGTGGCGTCGTCACCGCCGACGGCACTTTGCACGAACTGGACCTGCTGGTCTGTGCCACCGGGTTCGACGCGCGCGCCTATGTCCGCCCGCTGGAGGTGGTCGGGGAGGGCGGGCTCACCCTGGATGAGGCTTGGGCCGACGGTCCGAAGGCGTACCGGTCGGTTGCGGTGCCGGGATTCCCCAATCTGTTCATGCTGATGGGACCGCATTCGCCGATCGGCAACCAGTCCCTGGTGCCCGTCGCCGAGGACCAGGCCGACTACGTAATGTGGTGGATCAACCAGCTTCGCGACGGTGCTATACATGCTGCCGCACCGACCGAAGCGGCAACCAAGGAATACAACGAGCGCATGAAAGCCGCTATGCCGCAGACGATCTGGGTCACCGGCTGCAGCAGTTGGTACCTCGGCAAGGATGGTCTGCCCGAGCTCTTCCCGTGGACGCCGGAGACTCATCGCGAGTTGCTACGCCAACCCGAGGTTGCTCATTTCGACGTGCGCACCGGTTGACAATCACGAAGTACCCGCGCGCCGGGCATACGCTGTGCGCTTGTCGACCTCGACGTCGCTGGTGAAGACGCGGCCTGTACCCATCGCGCGTCCCATCGCCTCTGTGACACGCTGCGGCATCAATCGCTGGGCGGCCACGACCCGTCCGATCGAACGGGGAACGAACACACGCGGTTTCGGTTTGATGATCACTTTGGCGACCGCCCGGGCGACGTCGTCCGGTTCGGCATTCTTGAAGCCCTTCGCGTGCCCGGCGCCGGCAATCATGTCGGTATTGACCAGAATCGGCAAAATAGCCGAGAAGTGCACACCGCTCTCACGGTTTTCCATTCGCACCGCGTCGGTGTAGCCGAGCACGGCATGCTTTGTGGCGCAATAGGTTGCGATGCCCTCGACCGGCTGCACACTACCCAGCGACGCCATGTTGACGATATGACCGTGACCACGCGGCAACATCCGCTTGGCAGCGAGCTTGGTGCCCAGGATCACGCCGTAGATGTTGACATCGAGCACCCGCTCGGTGACGGCGTCGGCCTCGTCGACTGCGTTACCCACCGCGATGACGCCGGCATTGTTGACCAACACGTCGATCGGCCCCAGCCGGTCTTCAACAGTGTCGAGAAAGTCGGCGAAGGATCGCCGATCTGTCACGTCCAGTCGCCCGGCGACCTTGAGACCCAACCCGCTGCCCGCCTCTTTGACGGCCGATCTGTCGACATCGCCGATCGCGACCGTCGCGCCCAAACCGTGCAGCAGCCTCGCAGTAGCCAGCCCGATTCCGCGTGCCCCGCCGGTGACGGCAATGACCTTCTCTGCAACAGACTGGCGTTTCATCGCTTCATGCTCCTTAGGCCGGACTTCAAGCTTAGGCCCGTGATGGGGTACGAATGACGGGTGGCCGACCCCAAGATCCTGCTGGTGTCCACCTCCGACACCGACCTGATCGCCGCCCGAGCCAGCGGCGCCAACTACCGGTGGGCCAACCCGGCGCGACTGCTGCCCGGCGAGCTGGGCGAGCTGTTGGACGGCGCCGATATGGTCGTGGTTCGCATCCTGGGCGGCTACCGCGCCTGGCAGGACGGCATCGACGCGGTACTGGCCAGCGGCATCCCCGCCGTCGTGGTCAGCGGTGAACAATCGCCGGACGCCGACCTGATCGAACGTTCCACCGTGCCCGCGGGCGTTGCGCTGCAAGCGCATATCTACCTGGCCCAGGGGGGCGTGCCCAACCTGCGCCAGCTGCACGCCTTCCTGTCGGACACCGTGCTGATGACCGGCTTCGGGTTCACCCAGCCGGTGAGTACACCAACATTTGGGGTGCTGGAACGCGCAGCAACGGATAGCTCCGGCCCGACCATCGGGGTGCTGTACTACCGCGCCCAGCACCTGGCCGGCAACACCGGCTACGTCGAAGCGCTGTGCCACGCCATCGAAGCCGCCGGCGGACGGCCGCTGCCGCTGTACTGCGCGTCGCTGCGCACCGCCGAACCCGAGCTGCTCAACGTGCTGGGGCAAGCCGACGCGATGGTCGTCACCGTGCTCGCGGCCGGGGGAGTCAAGCCCGCGACGGCATCGGCCGGTGGCGATGACGACAGCTGGAACGTTGAACACCTTGCCGCGCTGGACATCCCGATCCTGCAGGGACTGTGCCTGACCAGTTCCCGCCGGCAGTGGGCGGGCAACGATGACGGGCTCAGCCCACTCGACGTCGCCAGCCAGGTGGCGGTGCCTGAGTTCGACGGACGCATCATCACGGTTCCGTTCTCGTTCAAGGAGATTGACGACGAGGGGCTGATCTCCTACGTCGCCGATCAGGAGCGCTGCGCGCGGGTCGCCGGCCTGGCGATCGCGCACGCCCAGCTGCGGCATGTCGCACCCGCCGACAAGCGGGTGGCCGTGGTGTTCTCCGCCTATCCGACCAAACACTCCCGGATCGGCAACGCGGTCGGGCTGGACACCCCGGCCAGCGCGGTGGCGCTGCTCAGAGCGATGCAGGAGAGCGGCTACCAGGTGGGCGAGCTGCCCGGTGTCGACGCGCAAGACGGCGATGCGCTGATCCACGCGCTGATCGAACGCGGCGGGCAGGATCCCGACTGGCTCACCGACGGGCAGCTGGCCGGCAACCCGATCCGGGTGTCCGCCAACGACTATCGCGCGTGGTTCGCCACCCTACCCGTCGCGTTGGCCGAGGCTGTGCAGGAACACTGGGGACCTCCGCCGGGAGAGCTGTTCGTGGACCGTTCCAACGACCCGGACGGCGAAATCGTCGTCGCCGCAATGCAAGCCGGCAACGTGGTGCTGATGGTGCAGCCACCGCGTGGTTTCGGGGAGAACCCGGTCGCGATCTACCACGACCCGGATCTGCCGCCCAGCCACCACTACCTGGCCGCCTACCAGTGGCTGGGGCGTGGATTCAGCAACAGTTTCGACGCTCACGCGGTGGTGCATCTCGGCAAGCACGGCAACCTCGAATGGCTGCCGGGAAAGACGCTGGGCATGTCGGCGGCCTGCGGGTCCGACGCGGCGCTGGGCGATGTGCCGCTGATCTACCCGTTTTTGGTCAACGACCCCGGCGAGGGCACCCAGGCCAAGCGGCGCGCACACGCCGTGCTCGTCGACCACCTCATCCCGCCGATGGCGCGTGCCGAAACCTACGGGGACATTGCTCGTTTGGAGCAGCTGCTCGACGAACACGCCAGCGTCGCCGCGCTCGATCCCGGCAAGCTGCCCGCGATCCGGCAACAGATCTGGACGCTGATCAGGGCGGCCAAGATGGACCACGATCTGGGACTCGCCGAGCGACCGGCGGACGACTCGTTCAACGACATGCTGCTGCACGTCGACGGATGGCTTTGTGAAATCAAGGATGTCCAGATCCGCGACGGCCTGCACATCCTGGCCGAAGTCCCACAGGGCGAGCAGGAACTGGACCTGGTGCTGGCGGTGCTGCGTGCCCGCCAACTATTCGGCGGCGACAAGTCGGTGGCCGGACTGCGTCAGGCGCTCGGCCTCGCCGAGGACGGCACCGACGAGCGGCAATTCGTCGACGCGGCCGAACGCCAGGCACGTCAACTGGTCGCCGAGCTTCAGGCCAGCGGCTGGGATCCGGCCGCCGCCGAGCGTCTCAGCGACGATCCCGCGGTGACCTCGGTGTTGCGGTTTGCCGCCACCGAAGTCGTGCCACGGCTAGCCGGCACCGCAGGCGAAATAGACCAGGTGCTAAGGGCATTGGATGGCCGATTCATCGCGGCCGGACCGTCGGGTTCGCCGCTGCGCGGGCTGGTCAATGTGCTGCCCACCGGACGCAACTTCTATTCCGTCGACCCGAAAGCGGTGCCGTCGCGGCTGGCCTGGGAAACCGGTGTGGCGATGGCGGATTCACTGTTGGCCCGCTACCGCGACGACTACGGAACCTGGCCGCGCTCGGTAGGTCTGTCGGTGTGGGGCACCTCGGCGATGCGCACATCCGGTGACGACATCGCCGAAGTCCTTGCGCTGCTGGGAGTTCGGCCGGTTTGGGACGACGCCTCGCGACGCGTCGTCGATCTGGCCCCGATCCCGCTGGCCGAGCTGGGCCGGCCCCGCATCGACGTCACGGTGCGAATCTCCGGGTTCTTCCGTGATGCGTTCCCACACGTGGTGACGATGCTCGACGACGCGGTGCGGTTGGTCGCCGACCTGGACGAGCCGGCCGACGACAACTACGTGCGCGCCCACGCCCAAACGGACCTGGCGCAGCACGGCGACCAACGTCGATCCACCACAAGGATTTTCGGATCGAAGCCGGGCACCTACGGCGCCGGGCTGCTGCAGCTGATCGACAGCCGCAATTGGCGCGACGACGCCGATCTGGCGCAGGTGTACACCGCCTGGGGCGGATTCGCCTACGGGCGCGGCCTCGACGGGCGGGCGGCCACCGAGGACATGAACCGGCAATACCGGCGCATCGCCGTCGCCGCGAAGAACACCGACACCCGAGAGCACGACATCGCCGACTCCGACGACTACTTCCAGTACCACGGTGGCATGGTGGCCACCGTGCGGGCACTGACCGGGCAGGCGCCCGCGGCCTACATCGGCGACAACACCCGGCCCGACGCGGTCCGCACGCGCACGTTGTCGGAGGAAACCACCCGGGTGTTTCGCGCTCGGGTCGTGAACCCGCGCTGGATGACCGCGATGCGCCGGCACGGCTACAAGGGCGCCTTCGAGATGGCCGCAACCGTGGACTACCTATTCGGATACGACGCCACCGCAAAGGTGATGGCCGACTGGATGTACGAGCAGCTCACCGAGTCCTACGTGCTGGATCTGGAGAACCGCAAATTCATGGCCGAGTCCAATCCCTGGGCCCTGCATGGGATGGCCGAGCGGTTGCTGGAAGCAGTCAGCCGCGGCATGTGGACCGACCCGCAACCGGCCACCCTCGACGCACTGCGACAGGTGCTGCTGGAAACCGAAGGCGACCTGGAGGGCCTTTAGACTGACGCTGTGCCCCCAAGCTTCGCAGACGTCGCCAAGGCGCAGTACGTCCTGCTGACGACTTTCACCAAGGACGGCCGCCCGAAGCCGACTCCGGTCTGGGCCGCTTCCGACGGTGACCGCCTGCTGGTCATCAGCGAGGAGAAGGCGTGGAAGGTCAAGCGGATCCGCAACACCCCGCGGGTGACGCTGGCCGTCTGCGATATCCGCGGCCGCGCGAAAAGCGATGCCATCGAGGCGACCGCGGCCATCCTCGACAAATCGCACACTGGCGCGGTCTACGACGCCATCGGCCGGGAGTACGGCCTCATCGGTCGGGTGTTCAACCTTTTCAGCAAGCTGCGCGGCGGCATGCAGAACAACGTCGGCCTGGAATTGCGGGCGGCCGGGTAGCGGCGCATCGCTTGACTTACGTCAAGGGCGCGCGCCACGGTGTCGTGCGCGTCTTGATGTGCCATGAATACGCGGGAGCGATGGCGTAGCCACAGGCGGCCACGCACAGCAGCGTCCAGGTGACTGTGGCCGGATAGCCCGCTATCAGGCGTGAAGCTACAACAGAGCTAAGACAACCCAAGTCGATGGTGATGGCGGCGATATAGATGTTGGCGGTGACGGTGGAGCGTGGGTCGCGGCGCACCACCCACAGCAGTCTCAAGATGGGGACTAATAGATAAGTTGCGCTGGTGCATAGCACCAGCCAATAAAGAGTCATCCACCCCGTTTCTGGAGCCCGGAAAAGATCGGGCCAATGCTTCCCCGGTGTGGCAACGATGAATAGCCCGATCAGCAGCGGCAGCGCGATCGCGATAGGGGCCTCCAGGCGGCGGCGCAAGAACCGTTCCGGGTCATCAAGATTGGTTCGCTTCGCCAGCGTCTGGGCGAGTGTGACGAGTCCGGCCAGATAGGCCAGGTGGCCCAGCAGGTCCTCGATATTCCACAGCCCGGTGAGATCGTGTAAGGGTGCGGACAATGTAAGGGACAGCGCGGGATTCATCAGGAGGAGGCAGGCGAACATTGACGCCGCGGTGATGCTGCTACCCAGCTCCCACCGACGATTCCATGCGTTACGCCGCACCCATACGCAGTAGCCAGTGATTATGACGGCGGCTATGGTGGCAGCGGCGATCATCTTGATGCGAACCGTTTAAAGGGCCGGCACGTCGGTACGCGGATCGGCATTCCGGAGCTTGGTGGGGCGGGTCGCCACTTCCGTGTGAGTTGTGCTCCGTCCAAAATTGGGCTCCGAGCCGACAAAGTCACTCACCGCCTCAGCGGCAACCAGATTAAAGCGGGTCAATAGCCCGATGGGGTTCAGGTCGAAGTGTTTCGCCACCCGTATGACGTTGTCAGCCGTGATCAGGCGACCTTCGTGCCACGCTTTGGTGTAGCCCGACCGACTCAAGCCGAAGGCCTCATAGATTTCGGCGGAACTCAGCCGGCGACCGACCAGATACATGATGACGACCGCCGGATCCCTGTCGACGTCCTCCATGGTGGGGACAATAGTGCCGCAATCGGGCTCATCACAATACGAAACGTCGATGAGTTGTCCACATCTAATACCCATGGCCTACTTTTATGGCATAAAGTGTCTCTTTCAGAGCACATTTTGCGGAAACGGTGGACGGAGCAGTGGCGGCCCACCGACGGCCCGGGAGGTCTGACGTACGGTGCAACCCGAAAGCAAGCCGAAGTGGCCGATAGTGGCTCGCGACGACGAGTTTCGTCGCGCTTTGGCGGCACTCGACGGCACCACGGAGTGTCACGGCGTCGCGCTGGTCGGTGAAAGCGGCGTTGGCAAATCGACGCTGGCTCGCGCCCTCGCCAAGGCTGTCGAGTCCCGCGGAGGGACGGTGCGGTTTGTGCTGGGTACTCAAACGGGTTGTGCCGTGCCACTCGGGGCCTTCTCTCGGTCGGTGACTGTTGACGCAGCACATGGGCCCGCCGCGATGCTGGCCGCCGCCCATAAAACTCTGGAGCAGGAGGGCGACCTCGTCATTGTCGATGACGCTCAGTTGCTCGACCCATTGTCGGCCACATTGATTCACCAGCTGGCGGCCAACGGCGGTGCCCGATTGGTCGTGGCAATCCGGTCGGGAGAACCCGTACCGGACGCGGTGGCCTCGCTGTGGAAAGAGCGGCTGTTGCTCACTTTGCATATTGACCCATTCACCGGCGAGCAGACCGGTGAACTCGCCCGTCGTGTGCTTGGCGGTGTAGTGGCGCCCCGACTGGTCGACGAGTTACACGGCCGTAGCGGTGGAAATCTGCTGCTGCTGCGTGGCTTGTTGAGCGCAGGTCGGGAAAATGGGGTCCTGGTTCACACCGAAGACGGCTGGCAGCTCCGAGGCCCACTGCACCCGGACCGAGAACTCTACGACCTTTTGGAGTTTCGCCTGCGGTCCCTTGCTCCAGAAGAGTTGGAAGCAGTAGAGCTGTTGGCGGCCGGGGAGTTGCTGGACTGGGAGGTCCTGCGCGGACTTTGCGACGCCGACGCGGCGGCACGACTCGAGCAGCGGGGCTTCATCCAATTGGTTGCCGACGGATCCGCCCTTGTGGCCCAGCTCAATAATCCCGTCATCGGTGAAGCGGCACTCCGACTCGCGGGGGTGGTGCGCACGCGGCAACTCAATGGCCTGCTGGCGCAAGCTCTTCGGCAGCACGTGCTGGAGGGACGACGGTCACGGCTGCCCGACGTGCGCGGTCAGATCCGGTTGGCTCAACTCATGATGCGCAGCGACCTGCCACCGGACCTCGATGTGATCATCGATGCGGCGGCAAACGCAATGGCGATGTCGGATATTGGCGAAGGCGAAGAGCTGTCGCGCTTTGCGTTCGACCGTGGCGGTGGATTGCCGGCCGCGATCCTGCTTGCCGACGCGATGAGTTGGCAGGGGCGCGGCGACGAGGTCGAGGCCGTCCTCGGCGAGTGCGATCTTGAGGGTGCCGATGAGTTTCTGACCGTCCGGTGGGGCTGTCAGCGCGCGCTAAACCTGTTCTTTGGTTGCGGGCAGACGCAGCAGGCACAGCAGGTACTCGCCGGCATTAGGGATCGTGTCGATACCGAGTCGATGGTCGGCCTCATCACAGCGGCCGAGGTGACTATCGCGTGCTTCTCCGGTGACCTTCCCAACGCCATCGAGGTGGGTCTAACGATGTTTGCGTCGGATGTGCCGCCGTTGGCGACGGTGTGGGCCGCCGCATCGACGTGTTGGGCACTGGCGCTGTCTGGGCAGTTCGGCGAACTTCACCACACAGCTGATCGGGGACTGCGAGCGGCTTCGCTTGCTCAACCGGGAGTCGTACGTTTTGTCATTGGTTTGGCCGAGGTCACGGCGTTGACGGCGGTCGGTGACCTGTCCGCGGCCGAGCGGGCTTTGCAACGCTACGCCGCGATGGCCGCAGGTGCACATGAAGCAGACCCACTCGTGCACGCGATGCTCGGACTTGTGGAGCTCGCTCGCGGTGCGCTGCCAGCTGCCTGTATTGCGTTCCACGACTCAATCTCGGCAATGTCGCGTGGTTTCCCGTCGGGCTGGTTGATGCTGGTAGCGGCATGGTCCGCACAGGTCGAGGGCCGCCGTGGAAATGCTGAGGCGGCCGCTGCCGCGCTGCGCAGGTCGGAAGAAGCCTACGGACCGCAGGCCACCCTGTTCTTGCCTGAACTCGAGCTTGCCCGGGCCTGGGAGCGGGCGGCCGCCGGCCAGACCTCGACCGCTCGAATGCATGCTGCGCGTGCCGCGCAGATCGCACGTCGGTCCGGGATGCAGGCGGTGGAGATGCGCGCTCTGCACACAACGATCCGGTTCGGCGATCGTGCGTACGGCGGACGGCTGCAGGAGCTAGCAAAAACCCTCAACACACCCATGTCGGAGACGATTGCTGCGCATGCGCATGGGCTGGTCGTCCATGACGGCGTTTTGCTCGACGCCGCGGCCGATCGGTTCGCCGAAATGGGCGCGTTGGGCCTTGCTGCCGACGCCACGGCGCAAGCAGCGCGCATGCACGCGCGCACGGGCAACCACGGCAAGGAAGTGGCGGCGTCGACCCGAGCGCATTGGCTGGCCAGCAAATGCGAAATACGAACGCCGGCAGTCAATGCCGGGGCACGGCCCCTGCCGATCACCGATCGCGAACGCGAAGTCGCGATGCTTGTCGCGGGTGGATTGTCCAACCGTCAGATCGCCGATCGGTTGTATGTATCGGTGCGAACCGTGGATGGACATTTGTATCGTACTTTCGCCAAACTCGGGATCGAGCGCCGCGACCAGCTCATCCACCTAGTCAACGGGGCGCGGCCAACAACCTCGAGCAACGGCTAGCTGTTTCGCAGGTGTTCGCCGAAGAACGTGAACACGCGCGCCCAGGCATCGTCGGATGCGGCCTGGTTGTAGCCGAACCCGGCAATACGCAGCAGCGGCTGGGCGGGAAGCTTGTTGGCGAAGCTGTGGCCGGCCTGCGGATAGACCTTCACGTCGTTGCTGATGCCCTTCTGCCGGAGAGCCTCTTGCAGCTTGTTGCCCGCCCCGATGCCGATCGGATCGCGGCGGCCGAAGCTGGCCACAATCGGGCAGGCCCCGTCCAGTGTTTCGCTGAGGTCGCGCGGCAGCGGGGTGCCGTAGAACGGTGCTGAGGCGCTGAATCCTTTGGGCGACATGATTAATGCGAACCCGCCGCCCATGCAGAACCCGGCGATGCCGACCCGGCCGGTGCATTGTGGCAGGGAGATCACGTGGTCACGGGCCGCCAGCACGTCATCAAGCGAGCGTCCGCGTTTGGTGAGCAGGTCGCGCATGACTTTGGTGATGCACCGCGCCCGGCCACCCCGCGCGAACAAATTGGGGGTCAGTGCGACGTATCCCGCCTTCGCGACGTGGGCGTTGGTCGACTTCTTGTCCGGTTCATAGCCGATTGCGTCGTGAATGACCACCACGCCCGGCCAGGGTCCTGGCCCGTCGGGCATATCGAGCAGCGCATCGATGGGGCCGGCCGGGGTATCGATCTCGATTGTCGTCACGTCAGCCATCTAACCGTGCGGCAGCGGCCCGCGGAACTCCCGCGGCCGCCCCCGACGTTGCCATCTCATGGTGTCGCGAGTGTTCCTGGTCTACGTCCTCGTCGAGCTCACGGTAGTGGTGGCGCTGGCGTCGACGATCGGGCTGGGCTGGACCCTGTTGCTGTTGCTGGCGGCCTTTGTCGCCGGATTGGCGTTGGCGGGGTCGCAACTCAAACGCCAGCTCACGCGGTTGCGATCCGGGCTGACCAGTCAACAGTCGCAGCTGGCCACCGACGGCGCGCTGATCGCGCTGGGCTCGGTGCTGGTGGTGGTTCCCGGCCTGGTCACCACGGCCGCGGGGCTGCTGCTCCTGTTACCCCCGACCCGGGCCGCCGCCCGGCCGGTGCTGACGGCGATGGCCGCCCGCGGCATCGGCCGACGTGCGCCGCTGATCACCGTCACCACCGTCGGCGCGGATCGATACCCGCCCCGACCCGGGCCGGACTACATCGACGGCGAGGTGCTCGACGTCGTTGACGTCGCTGATGTCCCAGTGGTCGATCCGCCGGCCTTGCCGGGCGAGCACACGTAGACCCATACAGCGACCCATACCGCGTGGCTCAAGTCCCCCCAACCCTGTTGGTCCACGGCCGGGTTCACAGCCCGACCCACCCCGATGCGACCGCGATGGCGGTCCGCGACGGCGCAGTGGTGTGGCTGGGTAGCGACGACGTGGGTCGCGGTCAGTTCCCCGACGCCGAGGTGATCGATCTCGATGGTGGCTTCGTCGCGCCGGGCTTCGTCGACAGCCACATCCATCTCACCGCCACCGGGCTGACGCTGACCGGTCTCGATTTGCGGGCATCGACGTCGCGTCGGCATTGCCTGCGGATGATCGCCGACTATGCGGCCGCCCATCCCGATCACCCGGTCTGGGGCCACGGCTGGGACGAATCGTCGTGGCCGGAGAATGCCGCGCCCAGCACCGCCGACCTGGACGCGGTGCTGGGGGGCCGGCCCGCCTACCTGGCCCGCGTCGACGTGCACTCGGCGCTGGCCTCGACTGCTCTGCGCGAGCGGGTGCCAGCACTACCGTCGGCGACCGGATTCGCCGAACAGCGGCCCTTGGTCGGCGACGCCCATCATCTGGTCCGTGCCGCCGCGCGCGGCCTGTTGACCGATGGCCAGCGGGCCGACGCGCGGGCGGCCGCACTGGACGCCGCGGCCGCCAGCGGGATCGTCGCGGTGCACGAATGCACCGGCCCCGAAATCGGCGGTCTGGACGACTGGCAGGAGTTGCGCACCCTCAGTCGGGCCCACGGGCTCGAGGTGGCCGGTTACTGGGGTGAGGCGGTGAGCAGCCCCGCGCAGGCGCGTGCGCTCATCGAGGACACCGGTGCGGCCGGTCTGGCCGGTGACCTCTTCGTCGACGGGGCTCTGGGCTCGCGCACCGCCTGGCTGCGTGAGCCGTACGCCGATGCCACGGACCGAGTCGGGACCTGCTACTTGGATCCCGAGGTCATCACCACGCATGTCAGAGCGTGCACCGACGCCAGCGTGACGGCGGGTTTCCACGTCATCGGTGACGCCGCCGTCTCGGCAGTCGTGGATGCCTTCGAGCGCGTGGTCGAAGACCTCGGCATGGTCGCGGTGGCTCGCTGCGGTCACCGCTTGGAACACCTGGAGATGGTCACCGCAGATCAGGCGGCCAAGCTGGGCGCGTGGGGTGTCATGGCCAGCATGCAGCCCAATTTCGACGCACTCTGGGGCGGCCATGACGGCATGTATGCCCGCCGTCTCGGTGTCGACCGAGCAGGGGTTCTCAACCCGTTTGCGCTGTTAGCATCCCAAGGCGTGGCCCTCGCGTTCGGATCCGACGCCCCGGTGACCGGCCTCGACCCCTGGGCGACCGTCCGTGCGGCTGCTAACCACCACACGCGCGGCAGTTCGGTTTCCGTGCGAGCGGCATTTGCCGCGGCGACCCGCGGCGGCTGGCGGGCCGGCGGCGTCGGAGACGGGTTGACGGGCACCTTGGTCCCCGGCGCGCCCGCGTCCTACGCCGTCTGGGACGTCGCCGACCTCAGCGAGCTCGAAGCAGACGCGCCGAGTGATGCCGTTCGGCGGTGGTCTACCGATCCGCGGTCGAGGGTGCCCGCATTGCCCCGGCTGGGCTCGACCGATCCCTTGCCCCGCTGTCGGCGAACCGTGCACAGGGGTGCGGTCATCTATGGCTAGGGGCAGTAGGCGGTTCGATCGCTGGATGCGGCCCGGAGAGGACACCGAAGTCATCCCGGCGGTCAAAGACGACCTCAAAGACGATCTCAAAGACGACGAAGCCACCGGCGAAATCCCCGTTCAACACGATGACGTCGGCGATCAAGGTGCCGACCTCGACACCGATTTCGAGTCAGCGGATGCCGACGCCGACCTCGAGCCGAAAGCCGACAGTGACCGGCTTTCGACCTTCGGCAACAGAGTCCTTCCAATTGCGACGCATCTAGGGCAGCGGCTGGTCCAGTTGGGCGCAGTGCTGCTGGTATGGCTGGGCAACGAGCTGCGAACGCGGCTCCCACAATTAGCCAAAGCCCTGCGGCCGCGCGCGACACGCCTCGGCGCCGCAATCCTTGCCGGGTGGCTGCTGTGCTCGAGCTATCCCGGGTTCAACTGGTGGTGGGCCGCCGTCCTCGCATTTGCCCTGCTGGCCTGGGTGCTGACCCGTCCGGCCACCACACCAGTGGGCGGATTCGGTTACGGCTTCCTGTTCGGCCTGGCGTTCTACCTGCCGTTGATCCGCTGGGTCAGCATCCTCGTCGGCGCCACACCCTTGTTGGCGCTGGTGCTGGTGTGCTCGTTGTTTCCCGGGATTTTCGGTCTGCTGGCCGTCGTGGTGCGGCAGCTTCCCGGCTGGCCGATCTGGTTCGCGGTGTTGTGGGCGGCACAAGAGTGGTTGAAGTCGACGGTCCCGTTCGGGGGATTCCCCTGGGGTGTGGTGGCCGCCGGCCAGACCGATGGCCCGTTTCTGCCGTTGGTCCGGCTGGGCGGCGTACCACTGCTCTCGTTGGCGATCGTGCTGGTCGGTTGCAGCGCCACCGCAATCGCACTGGAGATCGTGTCGTGGTTGCGGGCGTCCCTTAAGCCGCATACCGCCGGGAGCCACTCCGATGGCCACGACGATGTCGGGGTGGCCGACTCGCCGCCCGCAGTGGTGTTGCCGGCAATCTGCATCTGCCTGGTGTTTTTCGCCACCGCCGCCATTTGGCCACAGGTCCGCCATTCCGGCACCGGATCAGGGAACGAACCCACCGTCACCGCCGCAGTGGTCCAGGGCAACGTGCCGCGGCTCGGTCTGGAGTTCAACGCGCAACGCCTTGCGGTTCTGGGCAACGTTGTCCGGGAGACCCGCCGGCTGGCTGACGACGTACACGCCGGGCGCGCGCCCCAACCTGACTTTGTCGTCTGGCCCGAGGATGCGTCGGAAGTCGATCCGTTCCGCAACCCCGACGCGGCGCAGCAGATCGCGATGGCCGTCGAGGCGATCGGAGCGCCGATCCTGGTCGGTGCGGTGCTCGACGTCGCGGGCCGGCCGCCGGAGTCCCCGGCGGAAACGAACACAGTGATCGTCTGGAACCCGAAGACCGGGCCCGCCGACCGCCACGACAAGCGGATCGTGCAGCCGTTCGGGGAATACCTGCCCTGGCGCGGCTTCTTCCGGCATCTGTCCGGGCTCGCTGACTGGGCAGGCTATATCGTCCCGGGCACGGGCACCGGCGTGGTGCATGCCGCGGGTGTTCCGGTGGGAGTCGCGACCTGCTGGGAAGTGATTTTCGACCGCGCGCTGCGAGACTCGGTCCGCAACGGTGCCGAGGTGCTCGCGGTGCCCGCCAACAACGCCAACTTCAACCCGACCATGAGCGAGCAGCAGCTGGCCTTCTCGAAGGTTCGCGCGGTGGAGCTGGACCGTTACGCCGTCGTCACGAGCAACGTGGGAATCTCCGCCCTGGTCACGCCGGACGGCCGCGAGCTGGACCGGACGAAGTTCTTCGAGCCGTCCTACCTGGACAACCAGGTGCGCCGCAAAACAACGCTGACGCCGGCAGCCAAGTGGGGCCCGATCGTGCAGGGCAGCCTGGTCGCAGTGGCTGTCGCGGTGCTGCTCGCCGCAATGCTGCACAATGGATGGTTCGCGGAACTAAACCGTCGTCTGTCGGAGTTAGCGAAGAGGCGCGGCTCAGCCAAGGAGAAATTTGACGACGACCCGCTCGGCGACGACGAAGTAGCCGACGGCGACGAGGTAGACGACCCAGCAGCCGACCCCGAGCTCGTGGAGGACGGCGAGGAGACCGCGCTCGATGAGGGCGACCGATATTCCGCCCGCATACTTGACCAGCGGCCAGAAAGAGGAGACATATGACCACCGGCGATCCGGTGTTGCGGGTAGTGGGCGATCGCCCCACCCAGCGCACCCTGGTGATCATCCCCACCTACAACGAGCGGGAGAACCTCCCGCTGATCCTGCGGCGGCTCCAGCATGCTCGTCCTGACGTGCATGTGTTGGTCGTGGACGACGGCAGCCCCGACGGCACCGGACAGCTTGCCGACGAGCTCGCGTCGGCTGATCCCGAACGGATCCATGTCATGCACCGCACCGCCAAGAATGGTCTGGGCGCGGCTTACCTGGCCGGATTCGCCTGGGGGCTCAGCCGGCAATACACCACGCTCGTCGAGATGGACGCCGACGGCAGTCACGCGCCTGAACAACTGCACCTACTGCTGGAGGCGGTCGACGCTGGAGCCGACCTGGCCATTGGTTCGCGCTACGTCGATGGCGGGAACGTGCAGAACTGGCCGTGGCGGCGCTGGGCGCTCTCCTGGACGGCCAACACGTACGCGCGGTTGGCCCTGGGCATCGGCATACATGACATCACCGCCGGTTACCGCGCCTACCGTCGGGACGTTCTGCAGAAGATCGATCTCGATCAGGTCGAATCGAAGGGTTATTGCTTCCAGATCGACTTGACCTGGCGCACCATCACCAACGGGTTCACCGTCGTCGAGGTACCGATTACCTTCACCGAGCGCGAACTCGGCGTGTCCAAGATGAGCGGATCCAACATCCGCGAAGCTTTGGTTAAAGTCGCGCAATGGGGCATAGACGGCCGGCTGAACCGCAACCGTGCGGTCCCCGTGAACCGGTGAATTAGCCGCGCTAGGTCTCGTCAGCTGCCGCGACGGCGCGTCCTGATCAGCTCCAGACGCTCCTTGAGCAGTTCGTCGAGCTCCTCAACCGAGCGGCGCTCGAGCAGCATGTCCCAGTGTGTGCGGGGCGGCTTGACCTTCTTGGGCTCCGGCAGGTCACCCTCGATCAGGGTGCCTTCCATGCCGTTGCGGCACAGCCAGGTGCCGGGGATCTCGGCGTCGTCAGCGAACGGTACGTCGAACTCCTCCCCGTTCTCCGTGCGGTACCGCGCAATCTGGCGTGGCGCCAAGTCGTGATTGCGGTCGGTTTCGTAACTTACGGCCCCAAGGCGACTGCCTCTGAGGACACGATCAGCCATTGGTACCCACTCCTCTTAACGTCTTCTTAGCAGCTAGCGACTTTAACAACGCCA
>NZ_DASPSP010000280.1:0-16857 GCF_035623875.1 Mycobacterium sp.
GAGTTCGCCCGGTGGCTGGCCGACCGTGGCCCGGCGCATTTGCCCGACATCGCCGATCCGGTGCAAGCCGACCGCGAGGGCAACACGCTGCGGATCGCGTTCAATCGGCCGCAACGCCACAACGCGTTCTCCACCGATGCCCGCGCCGCGCTGCTGGAGGCGTTGGCCGTCGCGCAACTCGATCCGTCGGTCGACGAGGTGGTGCTGACCGGCAACGGGCCATCGTTTTGTAGCGGCGGCGACCTCGATGAGTTCGGCACGTTCAGCGACCCCGCCAGCGCACATCTGGCCCGCACCCGCTACAGCCCGGCGCTGGTGCTCGACGCACTGACCGCCCGACTCGGGCGGGCGTGCCGCGCCGAAGTTCACGGCCAAGTGCTGGGCAGCGGATTGGAGATGGCAGCGTTTTGCGGGCGGGTGGTCTCCGAGCCCGACACGGTATTCGGGTTGCCCGAGCTGGGTCTGGGGCTTATCCCCGGAGCGGGTGGCACGGTCAGTGTGACACGGCGGATAGGCCGTTGGCGCACAGCCTATTTGGTGCTGTCTGGCCGTAGCATCGACGTCGACACGGCGTTGACGTGGGGGTTGGCGGATGCGAAAAGTGAGCATTGACTCACTGCTTTGCGCAGCACACTTTCAGTAAGGTGCGGGCCCTCCGCGCGACTCTTGCTGCAGGTCATTCAGGTGCCATGTCTGCCGCCATGCTGCTGACTGACTTGTGCGCGGCGACTTGATGGTTAGGCTTTGCCATCATGCCGATCTGGGAACGTTCGACGGTGGACTGCCGATGCTGGCCGCAATTCGCCGGGTATACCCGGATTAAGGCGGGACACTGCCCGCTATCCGGCTGAAAGATGAACCGCTGTTCGAGGTCAGAGGATCAGCGCGGCGATCATGACCCCTCCACCGATGAGCCACAGCAGACCGGCATGCGCGCGGCTGGCAATGGGAGCCATGACGGCAATCCCGATAAGCATGACTATTAGCCCTGTCATCGCGTCCTCCAATCTCGCGGTACGTCTGCGAGTGGCAACGCCCGGCCGTGGCGATTCAGTCTCAAGGTGTGACCGGCAGCACAGCTCAGCCGCGACGGCCCGCCGGCCAACGCCGACAGGAGCATTTGAGATTGCCGACAAGCCGGTTATTGCTGCGACTGCGACCCGAGCGGCAACTTGTCGGTGTCCTCGTCCTTGGACGGCGCATGGGCCGCGATCCCGCGCACCTTGTTGGGGCCGCGGGGATTTACCCGCTGCGGCCACCAGAACCAGCGACCCAGCAGGGTCGCGATCGACGGCATGAAAAGCGCGCGCACCACAAACGTATCGAGCAGCAGCCCAATACAGACGGTGGTACCGAACATTCCGATCGCGCGCAGATCACTGCCGAGCATCGCGAGCATGGTGAAAGCGAACACCATGCCCGCGGACGTCACCACTCCACCGCTGCCGGCCATCGCGCGGATGTACCCGGTCTTGAGTCCAACGTGAATTTCCTCTTCGAACCGGGAAACCAGCAGTAGGTTGTAGTCGGACCCGACCGCCAACAGCACGATGACTGACAGCACCAGCGTCACCCAGTAGATGTGCTGGCCGAGCACGTCCTGCCAAATGAGCACCGAAAGCCCGAACGACGACGCGATGGAGCTGGACGCGGTGCCGACAATCACCACCGCGGCGACAAAACTTTGGGTGATCAAGGTCATGATCAAAAAGATCAGGGTCAGCGATGCCACGATCGCCATCATCAGGTCGTATTTGGCACCGTCTCGCATGTCCTCGTAGAGGGCGGCCATGCCGCCCACATACACCTTTGCGTCGGACAGGGAGGACTGCTTGAGGGCCTCCTGCGCCGCCGTTCGCTCAGGCTCGACTCGCTTGATCCCCTCAGGCGTGGCCGGGTACGTCTGATGGGTGACAAAGAACCGGGCAGACTTGCCGTCCGGCGACATGAAGAGCCTGAGCCCGGTTTGGAAGTCTTTGTTGTCGAACGCCTCGGCTGGCAGGTAGAAGAAATCGTCGTTCTTGGAGTCGTCAAAACTTTGACCCATCATGATTTGGGTATCGCTCAGGTCCTCCAATTGGTTGACGAATCCGTCGAGCGTGCTGTGCACTGTGACCACTAGCCCACGCATGATATTCAGGGTGTCGATTACCGCCGGCAGCAGCTCGGTCACTTGCGGTAGGAGAAAATCCAGGCGGTTAACGTCGGTCGAGAGCATGTGCAGTTTTTCGCTCAGCTTGTCGACTCCGTCCAGCGACTCAAATAACGCTCTGATTGACCAGCACATCGGGATGTCGAAGCAGTGCTTTTCCCAGTAGAAGTAACTCCGGATCGGCCTCCAGAAATCGTCAAAATCCGCGAAATGGTCTCGGATTTCATCGGTAACAGCCGTGGTGTCCTGCGTCACACCGGCGAGATCGTGCGTGGTCTTGTCAATTTCTTCCAGATGGGTATACATCTGAGTTATCAGGCCGATATCCCTGTCCAGCTGAAGAGATATGGTGTCTATATCCTTCACTCTGTCTTTCAACGATTTCATATTCTGTATGATCAGCTGGTTGGACGCGCTGAGCTGAAACGGTACCGAGCTGTGCTGAAGTGGAATTCCCAACGGCCGGGTAATGTCCTGTATCATCGCGATGCCGACAACTCGCATGATATTTTTCGCAACCCGATCCAGAACCAGCATGTCCGCCGGATTTCGCATATCATGGGTGGCTTCGACCATCGTGATATCGGGGGCCATCCTGGCGGCAGTGAAATGCCTTTCTGCGGCGGCGTAGCCGACATTGACGGGGGTATCTTTCGGCAGATAATGGCGGTCGTCGTAACCAGGCTTGAACCCCGGCAAGGCGGCGAGGCCGACCAGGATGACCGCGCCGCTGCCCACCATGATCGGCGCGGGCCACCGCACCACGGCGGTGCCGACCCGGCGCCAGAATGTGCCTTGCTTCAAGCCTTGCGGCACCAGCAGCCCGAAACGGCTGGCCACCACGACCACAGCCGGTCCCAACGTGAGCGCGGCAGCCACAACGACGATCATGCCTACTGCGACCGGTATCGCCATGCTATGGAAGTAAGGTAACCGGGTGAAGTAGAGAGTTGCCGAGGCTCCGGCAATGGTCAGCCCCGAACCCAGGATCACCGGGGTGACACTGCGAACGGTTGTGTAGTAGGCGGTTACGGGATCCTGACCGGCCAGGTTCGCCTCTCGATAGCGGCCGATGAGGAATATCCCATAGTCGGTGCCTGATGCGATCGCCAGCATCACCATGATATTGACCGCGAACGTCGTCAACCCCATGACATTGATATACCCAAGGAACGCGACAACTCCGCGAGCGCAAGCCAATTCGAGCAGCGTCAAGAAAAGCTGTATCAGCATGGAGACGAACGATCGGTAGACGATAAGCAACATGATCGCGATCGCCCCGATGGTAAACAGGGTGATCTTCACCAGGCTGGCGTCCCCAATTGCGCGCAGATCCGCAGTGAGCGCCGCCGGTCCGGCGACATACGCCTTGACCCCGGGAGGTGCCGGTGTATCGGCGATCGCCTTCCGGACCGCATTCACGGATTCGTTGGCGAACGTCTCACCCTGGTTACCGACAAGATTCAGCAGGACGTAGGAGGCCTTTGCGTCGGGACTTTGGACGCCCGCCGCGGTCAGTCGGTCACTCCAGAAATCCTGGATGTGCTCGATATGCTCGTGATCGCTATATAGCTTCTTTAAAATCTCGTCGTAGTAGTGGTGCGCGGCATCGCCAAGCGCTTGCTGGCCCTCCAGGACCATCATCACCGTGCTGTTGGATTTGTATTCCTTGAAATTAGCACCGACACGCATCATCGCTTTCATAGACGGCGCATCCATGGGTGCCAGTGGTACCGAGTGTTGCTCGGAAATCACTTCCAATTGGGGGACAAAGATGTTGACGATGATCGTGAGCGCGACCCAGAACAGGATGACCGGCACCGCGAAAACGCGCAGCATGTGCGCGACGAACGGTCGCTTGCCGTGCCCGTCGGTGTCCTCCGTCATCCGGATTTCACCACGCAGAAGGTCTGCGCGTTGCCGCCGGTGGCACGTCGTTCGTCGAGGAGCTCATTGTCGATTTTGATCCGACAGCCGATTTGGCCGCTGTTGCCTTGCACGATCATGGTGGCCTCGACCGCCGGCAGGACGGTGACCACGGTGTAGGACCAGGGCAGCGGCACGTCGTTGAGCTGGTGGACGTTCGCCTCGGCATCCCAGTAGTTGATATCGGCGGTGGTCCCGGGCGGGCCGAAGGCCTCATAGCCGATGTACTTCGGGTTGAACTGCACAATCTCGACCCCCGCGCCGGAGTTGGCGTTGAGGTCCGCAGACGCGAATATTTTGTGCAGCCGTGCGACGACCACGCCCGAAACAGCCAGCACCACTATGAAAACGAGCGGTACCCAGTGCCGTTTGAGCGCTCTGGTCACTCGAATCCTCCGCCCTGACAGTTGCCGCGGCCGTCGGAACCTTTGGATCGCTAGCAGCGTATACGGAGCGCCAGAGGTACGTAAACCATTCCCGTCGGTCGTGGTCGGCGCGGTATGTTTGCGCCAGACCGGGCCAGTGGACGACTCTGTTGGCTGCATGCGGTTGTCGGCTGCAAGGTAGGCCACATGAGACGGTTCGTCGTCACGCTCTCGGCGTTCGCTCTGCTGGCTGCATCCTGTTCGACTGAGACATCCACAGCGACCGAACATGCGGCTTCCCCGCCGACGCAACAGTCGCCCGCGTCGAGACCGGTTGCGCACGTCGGCGACACGCTCAACCTCATGCGCATAGGTGAGCAAAAGATCACGGTGACGCTGCTGCAGGTCATCAACCCGGCGATAGTTCCGAACGGCTGGGGCGACGCTGCCAAAACCTATATCGCAACCAAGCTGAAGATCACCAATGCCGGAACGTCGACCATCGTGGGTAACACCAACAGCGATGTCTCGGTGGTCGGATCGGACAACCAGAGCTACAAGGCGGATTTCGCTACCGTGACCGAGTGCAAGGACTTCGTGGACGGGTGGTTCCTTCTCGCGGCCGGCGCCTCCACAACCGGCTGCGTTGTGTTCGGGCTTCCGCAGGGCGTCACGCCGGTGAAGGTCAAATACGCGCCGTCATCGGGCATCTCCCATGACGTCGGCGAGTGGCTGAACCCTTAGCACGACTGATCACTGCGGCCTCCGTCATAACCGCGGCGGCGGCGTTGGTCACCGGCTGCGGGGGGTGGGCACAGTACGGTCATGGGGCGACGCACCATCCCACGACCGCGGTGTTCCCAGCCCCACCGACGGTGTCTGGGCCGGGGCTGGTACGGCTGTGGGAGACGCACTCGTTGCCGTGTGAGCATCCGGTCGGCGACAGCGGCATGCCCACCGATCCGTATCACCTAGTGGACATTGGGATGTGGCCGAACATCGCCGACGTCACCTCGCGGCTGGCTGCCGTTACTGCAACCGGCGGGCAGGAGTTCATCCTTGGCAGGCTCCGACTTCTCGGCGCTGTGTTGATCCAGACCCAGTCAGACATCACGGATCAGGTGAAGACCGGCACACGCGAGATCGACAGCGTCGGCGGCGATCCCGTCGTGGAGAACGTGGTTCGGGATGAAAGCATGCGGGTGATCTCAATGCGCCACGACGACTACGTTGCCGCAGTGAATCACGTGATCGGTGAGCTAGCGATCGGGGCTGTTCTGCCAAGTGCGCAAGTCGGCCGCAAATACCGGCTCGAGCTGGTCTGTCCACACGGCTGATCGTGCCCTAGATGCCGCCCCGGGACACTAGTTGTCCGGCGATGACGTTGCGTTGGATTTCGTTGGCGCCCTCGCCGACGATCATCAGTGGGGCGTCGCGGAAGTAGCGCTCGATGTCGTATTCGGTGGAATACCCATAGCCGCCGTGGATGCGCACCGCGTTCAGCGCGATCTCCATCGCCACTTCGGAGGCGAACAGCTTGGCCAGCGCGGGTGAGGCGACCTGAATACGGCCGGTCTCCAGGCCCTTCATCATCTGCGAAAACCCTTCGCCCGCTTGACCACCCACGCAGCTCACCGCTGGCCATCGGCGGCAAGTACTGCCGCTTCTGCGCTTCGGTACCGAACAAGCCCAGCAACTTGGCCGCCACGGTATGCCCGTCCATCGCGCCGGCCAGGCTCATCCAGCCCCGCGCCAACTCCTGCGTCACCTCCACATAGCACGGCATCGACACCGGGGCGCCGCCGAACTCCTCGGGGATGGCCAGCCCATAGATACCGATGCGCTTCACTGCTCGATCCACGCTTCGGGATACTCATTGGCATGCTCGCGCCCACGAACCGTCGGCTTGACCTCCCTGTCGACAAACTGACGCACCGTCTCAACCAGCATCGCCTCGTCCTCGTCCAACCCCATACCCATACGGCCATGTTGGCATGGCGGGGTGCCCGGCAACGATGACCGTCGGCCCCTACTTCGACGAACTGCAGACCGGCCAGGTGTTCGCCGGCGCGCCCGCGATGACGCTGACCCCCGGACTGGCCGCCGTGCACCAGAGCATCCTCGGCGACCGGTTGCGGTTGCCGCTGGACGCCGAGCTGTCGGCGGCGGTCACCGGGTCGACCGCGCCGCTGGCCCACCCCGGCCTGGTCTGCGACATCGCGATCGGTCAGTCGACGCTGGTGACCCAGCACGTCAAAGCCAACCTGTTCTACCGCGGGCTGGTGTTCTACCGATTCCCGGCCATCGGTGACACCCTGTTCACCCGCACCGAGGTGGTGGGCTTGAAGAAGAACTCGGCCAAGCCGGACAGGGCGCCCACTGGGTTGGTGGCGCTGCGGATGACCACCATCGACCAGGCCGATCGGCTGATCCTCGACTTCTACCGCTGCGCCATGCTGCCGCTGAGCCCCGATGCCGGCCCGAACGACGCGGAGCACGCCGACGATCTGTCGAAAGTCGGCGCCGATCTGGGCCCGCCGCCATCAGCTGTCGACGAATGGGACGGCGACGTGTACCGGAAGCGCATTCCCGGACCGCATTTCGATGCCAACCTGGCGGGCACAGTGTTGCATAGCGGTGCCGACGTGGTCAGCAGCGCGCCAGAGTTAGCCCGTCTGACGCTGAATATCGCCTCGGTTCACCATGATTCACGCATCGGCGGGCGTCGGTTGGTTTACGGCGGGCACACCATCGGGCTGGCGCTGGCGCAGGCCAGTCGACTGTTGCCCAACTTGGCGACGGTGCTGGGCTGGCGATCCTGCGACCACACCGCCCCGGTCTATGAGGGCGACACCCTCTACAGCGAGTTGCACATCGACTCCGCCGAGCCGACCGACAACGGCGGCGTGCTGGGCTTGCGATCGCTGGTCTCTGCGGTCTCCGAGACAAACGCCGAGCCGCGACAGGTGCTGGACTGGCGTTTCACCGCGCTGCAGTTTTAAGCCGCCGCCCGGCGGCGCGCACAATGGTGAGTGTGGACCAGGCGGTGAAGGACTGGGCCGGCAGCGGGCTGGCTTATTTGACCGGACCACCCGACGGCGAGTCGGATTTCTCCCGCGCCACAGTGCTGACCGAGGCTCACCGGGTCGCTGCCGATATCGAAGCGCTGTTAGGTGTCGAGGTCGACGCCGCCACGATGTTGGTGGGCCGGGCCGCGATTCTTGGCCTAACCCGCGGGGGCCGCGTTTCAGCGGGCGGTGCCACCCGACTGCTGGCCACGGCTGACGGTTGGTGTGCGATCGCGCTGCCGCGCCCCGATGACATCGCGGCGCTGCCGGCGCTGCTGGAAACCGACACGGTTCCCGACGACCCGTGGACAGTCCTGTCTGATTGGGCGGCAACGCGTTCGACCGAGGCCGTGGTTGCCCGCGGCCAGCTGCTGGATATCGCGGTAGCGGGGCTGGGGGAAGTCTCCGCCGAGCCACCGGTGGTGCGACGGTGTGGCAACGCCGCCGGACCGCGGCGGGTGGACGGCTTGCTAGTGGCCGATCTGTCGTCGCTGTGGGCGGGACCTTTGTGCGCGCAGTTGCTCGCTCGCGCCGGCGCCGTCGTCGTCAAGGTGGAAAGCCCGGGCCGACCTGACGGCACCCGCAGCGGTGAGCATGCCTTCTTCGATTGGATGAACTTCGGAAAGCTCTCCTACACCGTCGATTTCGATGACGACGCCGACGCACTGCGCCGGCTGCTAGCCGCCGCCGACATCGTCATCGAGGGCTCCCGTCCCGCGGCGCTGCGCCGTCGCAGATTGAGCGCCGACGACGTGCCCGGCCGGGCAGGACGAATCTGGTTGCGCATCAGGGGATACCGAGGGCAACCGTACCGTTCGGCGTTCGGCGACGACGCCGCGGTCGCGGGTGGGCTGGTCGGCGCCGGTACGCAAGGACCGGTGTTCTGCAGCGACGCGATCGCCGACCCGTTGAGCGGACTGGAGGCGGCGCGAGCGGTGGGACAGTCGCTGCGCCGCGGCGGCGGCGAGGTGATCGACGTGTCGATGGCGCAGGTCGCCGCGGGATATGCCGCGTTGCCGCGGACGTCGTCGACCTCCAAGGCTCCCGTCGCGCCTCCCAAGCTGCCGTCGCCCAGCCCGTCAGCATCGCCGCTGGGCGCCGACAACACCGCGGTGTGCCATATCGTGTCCGAGAGACTCTGTGCGCCATGCTGATTCAGCGAGCGTTGACGTTGGACGGAGTGACCGTCGACCTTCGGGTGGGTGCCCGCATCGACGACGTGGCCGACACGCTGGCCCCGCGACGCGGCGAGGACGTGTTCGACGCCGCCGGCGGAACCGTGCTTCCCGGACTGCACGATCACCACGTGCACCTGTACTCCGCGGCGGCGGCCGAGACCTCGGTCCGGGTCGGGCCGCCGCAGGTACGCGATCGTGGGGCGTTGGCCAGCGTGTTGGCGAATACCGATGCCGGCGAGGACGGCTGGATCCGCGCCGTCGGGTACCACGATTCGGTTGCCGGGCCGCTGGACCGAGCGGCACTCGACGCCATGGTCCCGACGATTCCGCTGCGAGTCCAGCACCGCAGCGGGGTGCTGTGGATGCTCAACTCCGCGGGTCTGGCCCGGGTCGGCCTGGCCGGGCATCCCGACGGCCGGCTGCGCAGCGCGGACTCGTGGTCGGATGCGCTCAGCCGCAACGAAACCAACCTGGCCCACCTCAGTGATCGGCTGAGCCGCTATGGCGTCATCGGAATCACCGATGCTACACCGGATCTCGATATCGGCGACATCGTCCGGTTGACCGAGTCGCGGCGGCGCGGCGAACTGCGTCAACACGTGCACTGCCTTGCTCCCGGCAAGCGCATCCTGCACGACGACGACCTGAACCTCGAGCAGCTCGCAGACTGGATCGCCGACCGACACCGCGACGGCGGCCCGGTCGCGATCCACTGCGTGACGGCGGGTCAGCTGCTGGTGACGATCGCCGCGTTGCGCCAAGCCGGCACGCACCCGCACGACCGCATCGAACATGCCGCCGTCGCGCCGTCGGACTGCGTGACCGACCTCGCCGAACTCGCGGTTACCGTGATAACCCAGCCCAACTTCGTCGCCGAGCGTGGTGATCAGTATCTCGACGAGGTGCCCGCCGTCGAGCACGACCAACTCTGGCGGGTGGCGTCGCTGCTTCGCTCCAACGTGCGAGTCGCATTCTCCACCGACATGCCGTTCGGCCACCCGGACCCGTGGGCAGCCATGCGGGCGGCGGTGCATCGCACCACACGGGCCGGAGCCGTGCTGGGCGCCGACGAACGTGTCTCGGCCCGAACGGCTTTGACGATGTTCTTCGGTTGCGCCGACCAGCCCACCCGGACGCGTGCCCTGCAACCGGGAGAGCCGGGGGACCTCTGCGTGCTGAACGTCCCCCCTGAAACGGCACTGGCCGAGCTGGACGCCGGCATGGTAGCCGCAACGGTGGTCGGCGGCGAAATCGCTTACACAGCGGGGTGAATCAGGAGATTTCGCCGGCCAGGTAGCGCTGCAACGAGGGTGCCACCGCGTCGACTAGGGTGTCGACATCCATGGAGGCGATCGGCTCGACGCGCACCCCATAGCGCATGATGCCCAGACCGACCACCTGCGAGGCACACAGCGAGGCGCGAAAAGTGATTTGGTCGGCCCCCAGTGCCTCGAGTAGTGGGTCGAACACCGGGCCGATGAACAAACCCTGCGCGATGTCGACCGTCTTGGCCAGGCCCGCCGTGGCGATCGCGCTGGCGGCGAACGGTCCGCCGCCGGTGGTATCCCACGTGGTGATCAGGATCTGCAGCGTTCGCCGACCGGCTTGGTTTACGCCTCCGCGGATGATCCGGTCGATGAACTCTGGCGTCCCGAACGGCAGACGTAGCTTGCGTGCCACGGGGTCAAGAATCCCGCGCGACGGCCTTTCGCGAGGGGTCACGGTGTCAGGATGGGCGCAACGCTGACGAAGTTCAAGCATCGCCCCGGGCGCGTCGCCGCACGCCGAATCAGTGCGGCAGCTCGCGGAACGGTGTGTTGCGATACGGCTCAGGCTCTTTCGGCAGGCCCAGCACACGCTCGCCGACGATGTTGCGTTGAATCTGGTCGGTCCCACCGCCGATCGAGGTGAAGTAGGCGTTCATCGTCCGGAACGTCACCGCGTCACCGACGGGGTTCTCCGGTCCGGCCAACATTGCTTCAGCGCCCACGATTTCGGTTTCGACGCGGGCCGTCTCGTGCAGGATCCGCGACATCGCGATCTTTCCCAGCGCCATCAGCATCGCCGCCTCGGTTCTATCGACTGCGGCCTTCGACCGTTGGGTGTTCCAGCGGTTGACCGTGGCCAGCGCCTCAACCCGCGCGATCTGCTGACGAATGTAGGGGTCGTCGAGTCGGCCGGCTTGCCGCGCCAATTCGACCAAAAGGTTCGCCTTCTCGGGTCGGGGCCGCTTGGTGTCCTTGGCGGTGCGGGCCAGATCGCCCATGAACCGGCGCTCGTACCCGAGCGCGATCTGGAGGACGGACCACCCGGCGTTCAACTCGCCGACCAAATTCTCAGCGGGCACCCGGGCATCTTCGATGAAGACCTCGTTGAACTCCGACTCGCCGGTGATCTGATGGATCGGCCGGATCTCGACGCCAGGCTGACGCATCGGAAACATGAAGAAGCTGATGCCCTGGTGTTTAGGCACATCCCAATCGGTTCGCGCCACCAGCATCCCGTAGTCGGCGGTTTTGGCGAACGACGTCCACACTTTCTGCCCGTTGATCACCCACTCGTCGCCGTCGCGCTCCGCCCGGGTACGCAGGCCGGCCAGGTCAGATCCCGCGCCCGGCTCGCTGTAGAGCAGGCACCACCTACTCTCGCCGCGTATCGACGGCGGAATCAACCGTCGCTTCTGCTCGTCAGTGCCCACGTCGTGCAGGGTGCAGGCAAACAGGTTCGCGCGGTCGTGACCGCAGCCGGGCGCACCGGCGGCGGTGAATTCCGCAGCGACGAGCCGGGATTGGGCATCCGAAAGACCGCGGCCATGCCACTCTGGTTCCCAGCTGGGGACCGCCCATCCCGCGTCGACGACACGTTGGGCCCAGCTGGCGCGATCGACGTCGGCAGTCCAATTGGCCGCCAACCAATTCCGGACTTCGTTGCGCAGTTCGTCGTCGGTCAAGCGCCGCTTCTCCTCATCGCTTCGCTCTGCATCGTCGCCCACGCGCTTCACGGCTCAGGCCCCAATCTGCCGCAGGTAGCGCTCCCGGTGCCACGACGGGCTGCCCAGCAACTGGGCGTCGCTGCGGGCCCGCCGCAAATAGAGGTGCGCCGGATGCTCCCAGGTGAATCCGATGCCGCCGTGTACCTGGATGTTAGTCGCCGCGACGAAGACGAAAGCGTCCGAGCAATACGCCTGCGCCAGAGCAAGATCCGCGACGCGTGCAGCTGTCTGCTCGGCGAACGAACCGGCGACGAAGCGTGCCGCCGACACCGCCGATTCGGCCTCCAGCAGCATGTCGGCGCACATGTGCTTGACCGCCTGGAAGCTGCCGATCGCTCGGCCGAACTGGTAGCGGGTCTTGGCGTACTCCGTTGCCATCTCGACTGCGCGCCGCGCACCGCCGGCCTGCTCGCTGAGCAATGCCACAGCCGAGCGGTCCAGTGCGGCAGTGAACACCTCGATACCGGCGCCCAGCCGTCCGATCAGACGTGCCGGGGTATCGACGAATTGCAGGCGGCACAGTTTACGGGTCGGGTCCACCGTGGTCAGCGTTGTCAGGTCCAGGCCGGCAGCACCGGCGTCGACCGCGAACACGGCTGGGCCTGCGTCGGTTTCGGCCAGCACGTACAACAGGTCCGCCGACTGCCCATCGAGCACGAAATGCTTGTAACCGGTGACGTGCCAGGCGTCACCGATGGCACCCGCAGACGTGGCGATGGTCGCTGGCAACCGAGCCGAGTCGTCCTCGGCGAAGGCGACCGTGGCGATCAGCTCCCCTGCCGCGATCCGCGGCAGCACCGCGGCACATTCGGCTGCGTCGCCGGCCTCGGCTAGCAGGCTGGGCACCAACACCGCTGTCGACAGGAACGGGCTGACCAGCAGCACCCGGCCCATCTCTTCCATCGCGATACCGATTTCCACTGGGCCCGCACCGGCGCCGCCATAACCCTCGCCGATCAGCAGTCCGGTCAGACCCATGGCCGCCAGTTCGTGCCACACCTTGGGGTCAAGACCCGTATCGGTCGCCATCAGCATCCGCACCTGCGCTTCGCCGGAGTGTCGCGCCATCAAGTCGGCGACCGCGCCGCGCAGCGCGGTCTGCTCTTCGCTTACTGAGAACGGTGCGCTGGTGCGCATAGCGGCCGATCAGGTCTTCGAAGCGAGGGCGGTGCGCAGGCTCGCGCACTCGCTAGCGAAAAACGACTGTGACACAGCAGCTTTCGGGACCACGAGATCGAAACCATGGAAAGCTCCGGGAACCACCTCGACGTGGCACGGTACCCCGGCCGCGGTGAGGCGCTCGGCGTAGGCGAGGTCCTCGTCATGGAACAGGTCGTTGGTGCCGACGCCGATCCATGCCGGCGCCAGCCCGCTCAGGTCGTCGCGGCGCGCCGGAACGGCGACTTGCGGGTCGGCATTGCCGACGTATGCCGCCCAGCCGAAGCGGTTGCTTTTCGGGCCCCACAGTCGGTAGTTCGGGTTCTTCGGCTCGGCCCCGCTGCGGTCGTCGAGCATCGGGTAGGCCAGCAGCTGCAGCACCGGGGTGATCTCGCCGCGGTCGCGGGCCAGCAGTGCCAGCGCTGCCGCCAGCCCGCCGCCGGCGCTGGCCCCGCCGATTGCCACCCGCGCCGGGTCGACTGCGGGCAGGCCGGCCAGCCAGGTGAGCGCCGAATAGCAGTCTTCCAGGGGTGCGGGGTAGGGATGCTCGGGCGCCAGCCGGTAGTCCACCGATGCAACGGTGATGCCCAGCTCACGGGTGAAGCGATGGCATAGCGCGTCGTCTTGCTGCGCGCTGCCCATCACATATCCGCCGCCATGGATCCACAGCAGCGCGGCTGCGGGTTGGCTGACGCCGATCGGCCGGTGCAGCCGCATACCGACACCAGAGCCCAGGGTGAGCACCTCGATGCCGTCCGGGGTCTTGCTGCGTCGCAGGCCGCTCAGCGCCCGGACGAGGCGCAGGCTCCGTGGGCCAACCAGTGCGCGTGGCGCAAGGCGGGCGACTTTCTGCAGATCGGGGTGGAAATCG
Source organism: Mycobacterium sp. (assembly GCF_035623875.1). Classification (GTDB taxonomy): domain Bacteria; phylum Actinomycetota; class Actinomycetes; order Mycobacteriales; family Mycobacteriaceae; genus Mycobacterium. Next base: position 13,711 of record NZ_DASPSP010000280.1, read on the forward strand.
GTGCTCGGCATCGGTCCAGTATGCCGACCGGGAAAACCGAGAGGATCCTCGCGTTGGTTTTACCGTGGTGTGCGGGCGCGGATCCGTCTTCCCGACGGAGGGCTCCGAATACTTCCTGTGCACCGGTGGTTGGGCGCTCGTGGCGCCGATAACGAATTCGATGATGCGGTGGTAGCGCTGCGCAGCGCGCCGACGATCGAATTGGCTTGTGGCCATCTGATCGGCGAGCGGGTTGTCGCCGACATGGCCGTATTGTGAGCGATTGTGAACCCCGACAGGCGGTTCAGGTGGCGCAGCCCGCTGCGGGGGCCCTGGCTGACGTCCGTGTTGGGGTCGGTATTGTTGGTGACGCTGCCGGCCGTCATCCTCACCGGCCTGCTCTCCTACCTCGCTTACGCGCCGCAGCTCGGCCAGGCCATCCCCGGTCACGTCGGCTGGCTAAGACTGCCTGGCTTCGACTGGCCCACTGAGCCGTCGTGGCTGTACCGGCTGACCCAGGGCGTGCACGTCGGACTTGGTCTGGTGCTGATCCCGGTGGTGTTGGCCAAGCTGTGGTCGGTGATACCGCGGTTGTTCGCGTGGCCGCCAGTCTCCTCGATCGCCCAACTGCTGGAGCGGTTGTCGTTGATCATGCTGGTCGGCGGAATCCTCTTCGAAATCGTCACCGGCGTCCTCAACATCCAATACGACTACGTTTTCGGTTTCAGCTTCTACACCGCTCACTACTTCGGGGCCTGGGTGTTCATCGCCGGCTTCGTTATGCACATCGTGGTCAAGATTCCTCGCATGGTCAGCGGATTGCGGTCGCTGCCACTTCGGAAAGTGTTGCGCACCAGCACATCAGATACCCGTCCAGAGCCGCCCGACCCTGACGGGCTGGTGTCGGTGGATCCGGTGGACCCGACGATCAGCAGACGCGGTGCCCTGGGGTTGGTCGGCGCGGGCACAGTGCTGATGGCCATACTGACCGCCGGCCAAACCATCAGCGGAATCCTTCGTCCCGCGGCGCTCCTGCTGCCGCGCGGCAGCAGCCGTGCCGGCGACTTCCAAGTCAACAGGACGGCGGCTGCCGCCGGTATCGATCCACACATTATCGGCGCGCAGTGGCGGCTCAGGCTGCGCGGCGGCACGGCGGAGGTGGTACTGGACCGCGCCGCGTTGGCGGGCATGCCGCAGCACACCGCGCGGTTGCCGATTGCGTGTGTGGAGGGCTGGTCGACCACCCAGATCTGGAGCGGGGTGCGGCTGGCCGATCTGGCCCGGCTCGCCGGGGTCGCGGCGCCGCGATCGGCGCGGGTAATGTCGCTGGAGCGCGGTGGCGCCTTCGGCCAGGCACGGCTGCAGGCAAATCAGATCGCCCATCCCGACGCGCTTTTGGCGTTACGCGTCAACGGCGCCGACCTGACGCTCGACCACGGCTATCCGGCGCGGATCATCGTTCCGGCGCTGCCGGGCGTACACAACACCAAATGGGTGGCCACAATCGACTTCGAGGCAGGTTGAGATGTCGGCGCGGTGGCGCAACGTTTTTCACGGTGTCTTCAGGGTCTACGGAGACCACCCTTTGCATCTGTTGACCATGGCCGCCGGGTTCGCGCTCCTCGGCTACGTCGTGGCCACCGTCAAACCGATGACCCTGTGGAATCCACACAACTGGTGGCAGTCGATCGCGGTCTGGTTCGCCGCGGCCGTAATCGCCCACGATCTACTGTTGTTCCCGATCTACGCGCTTGCCGACCGGATCCTGTGGGCCCGGGCCGGACGACGACAGGTCCGGCATCTGCCGGTAGCGGTACGCAACTATCTCCGGATGCCGGCTCTCGGCTCGGGGCTGACCCTGCTGGTATTTCTGCCGGGCATCATCAGACAGGGCGCGCCGACTTACCTGGCCGCGACCGGGCAGACGCAACAACCGTTTCTCGGCAGGTGGCTGCTGCTTACCGCCGCCATGTTCACGACGAGTGTCATCGTCTATTTGTTGCGTTTGGCGCTTGCCGGCCGGCGAAGCAGTCGCGTTTCCAGTTCGACGGGGGACCCGCGGGGTACGCTCCCCGAATGACGCTACGACCGGCGAGCCGCTTCGCCGGACGGACCATGGTGTCCCGGGCGAGGTGGTTGCTACGAGCCCGCCCTCGCGACTACATGCTGGCACTAAGCGTTGCGACGGCTTCGCTGCCCGTGGTGGGCAGGCACCTGGAGCCGTTGGGTGGCGTGACCGCGATGGGCGTGTGGGGCTACAAGCATCTGCCGGACTTCGTGTCCACATCGGCGAAGTCTTGGCTGACGCCGGGTATCGGCGAAATCCGCAGGGCTGAACGTGACAAGACCCGGGCCGTCTCCGACGCCGCGCTGCGCGGCATCGTGTCGGGCAAAGACCTGGAGATCGAATGGCCGGCGCCGGAGCGCACCCCGCCACTGTGGCGGGCGCTGCAACACCGTCGCCACCTGCATCGCACGTCCGTGCGGTACGGCAGGCACCCGGTGCAACTGCTGGACGTGTGGCGTCGCAAGGATCTGCCGGTCCGGCCGGCGCCGGTGCTGATCTTCGTGCCCGGCGGCGCCTGGGTGCACGGCGGGCGGGCGCTGCAGGGCTATGCGCTGATGTCGCATTTGGCCGAGTTGGGCTGGGTGTGCCTGTCGGTTCAGTATCGGGTTGCGCCGCACCACCGTTGGCCGTCGCACATCACCGACGTCAAAACCGCCATCGCGTGGGCGCGCGCCAACGTCGACAAATTCGGCGGTGACCGCAATTTCGTTGCGGTAGCGGGTTGTTCGGCTGGTGGACACTTGTCCGCGCTGGCCGGGCTGACCGGCAACGACCCCGAAATGCAGACCGAGCTGCCGGCCGGCTCGGACACCTCGGTGGACGCCGTGGTGGGAATTTACGGCCGCTATGACTGGGAGGACCGCTCCACCGTCGAGCGCGACCGTTTCGTCGATTTCCTGGAACGGGTGGTCGTCAGGCGCCGGATCGACCGCCACCCTGAGGTGTTCCGTAGCGCTTCGCCGATCGCCCGCGTACATCCAGAAGCCCCGCCATTCTTGGTGATTCACGGCAGCAACGACACGGTGATACCGGTGGCGCAGGCGCGCAGCTTCGTTGAGCGGCTGAGGTCGGTTTCGCGTTCGGTGGTCAGCTATATGGAG
>NZ_DASPSP010000307.1:0-42487 GCF_035623875.1 Mycobacterium sp.
TAGCTGCGCTGAATAGGCGTCTCAACTTCTAGAACTTGGGTCGGGGTGGCGGGATTTGAACCCACGGCCTCTTCGTCCCGAACGAAGCGCGCTACCAAGCTGCGCCACACCCCGCCTGAAGCCACGACAGCGTATCGCACCGACCCAGCGATTCGCCAAAGTGGATTGAGTGCCCACTGCCGTGGCGGGCATCGGTGCTTTGCGGGTCACATCCGACCCGGTCTGCGGACTTACACCACAGTTCGGCGTGGAATAAGCGGGATGTCGGCGACCTTAAATACACTAACTACCGCACGGTCGGTGCAATGGAAGCGAGGGAATCATGACGGTCTTAGGCGCCGTGGTGTTCGGTGGATTCCTGGCCTTGGGAGTGCTTTGGCTGCTGGTTACCGCTCCGGGCAGCGACGTTGATGTGGCCTGGGATGAATCCCAGTGGCCCGAGCAGTCGAACTCGGTCAGAGCCGGGGCGGGTGCGGATGTGTCGAGTTCTTGGGTCTTGACCCACTCGTCGCAGAAGTAGGTGTCGGTGTAGCGGTTGCTCCTGTCGGCGAGCAGTGTCTCCACCGAACTGGGACCCGGGCCGGTGGGCTCAACGCGCTGAATATGTCGGCTGCGACCGGCCCAGATCGCTGTGCGAATCGCGGCCGCCGATCGGTGACGCAATTAAAGTCAGCAGAGTGGCTTCGGGCCGGCAGCAGAACCGCACCGGCGCAAACGGCGACGTGCCAATCCCGGCGGAGACGTGCAATCGCATGGTGGCACCCCACCGCGACGGGCCCTTAGCGCGGGACCGGTCCAGACCCGAGTTGGTCACCACGGCCCCATAAAACGGCAAGCACAGCTGTCCGCCGTGGGTGTGGCCGGCCATCACCAGCTGATAGCCGTCGGCGGCGAAGCGGTCCAGCACCCTGGGTTCCGGCGAATGGGTCAGCCCCAGCCGCAGGTTGGCAGCCGGACTGGCCGGCCCCGCGATCGCCTCGTAGCGATCCCGCGCAATGTGCGGGTCGTCCACGCCTGCGGCCGCGATGTGCAGTCCGGCCGCCTCGAATTCGCGACGGTTGTGGGTCAGATCCAGCCAGCCGCGCTCGGTGAACGCCGCCCGCAGATCCTGCCAGGGCAGCGGCTGACCGTGCACGCGATGACCCGGGTTCGTCGCGTAGTTCAGCGGGTTCTTTGGACGTGGTCCGAAGTAGTCGTTGCTGCCGAAAACGAAAATGCCTGGCAGCGAAAGCAGCTCGCTCAAGCTCTGGATGACCGCGGGCACCGCCTTGGGGTGCGCCAGATTGTCGCCGGTGTCGACGACCAGGTCAGGCTCTAGGCCGACGAGTTCGCGTAGCCACGCCTGCTTGCGGCGCTGACCGGGCCGCATGTGAATGTCGCTGATGTGCAACACCCGCAGCGGCGACGAACCCGGCGTCAGCACGGGCATTGTCAGCTCTCGCACCACAAACGCATTGCGTTCGATGATCGAGGCGTAGCCGATCCCGGCGACGGCCGATCCGAGCGCAATGGCGCCGGTAGTTTTCAGAACGGAAATAGCGGACGGCATGCAGGCCACCCTACTGCCGTATGCGGCCCGACATCCGGCCACACGCCACCAGACCGCCTATGGCGGCGGCCCACCGGGCGGGGGCGGCGCCAGAATCGGGATCGTGATCGGCGGCAGACCCGGGATCTGGATGACTTGTGAGCCCACCGGCACCGGAACACCTGGGACACCTGGGCCACCTGCTGGCGGCGGGGGCGGCGCCGGCGGGATGCCGTTACTGGTTTGAATCGTGACGACCGCACCCGGGATCGTCTGGCCATTGGGTGAGCTCCCGACCACCTCGCCGTACTTCGCGCTGCTGTTGACCGAGGCGGGCTGCTCTGCGACCTGGAAACCAGCATCCTTGAGGCGCTGGCGGGCGGCGTCGACGTCGAGACCTGCCACGCTCGGCACCCGAGACCCGGGGCCACCTTCGACGTACTCCGGGTCAGTCGGCGGCAGGTGTATATCGCCGAATTTAGTGGCGATCGGTTTCATCGCGGTGAACCAGGTGCGGGCCGGCTCGTTACCGCCGTACAGGTTCCCGTCGCCACAGCGGCGAAGGGGTGACGAGCACAGGTCTGACGGCGAAGTCGAATCGTCGTAGATGTAGTTGGCCGCGGCGTATTGGTTGGTGAAGCCGACAAAGCCGGATGACCGGTGTGCCTCGGTGGTGCCGGTCTTGCCGGACACCGGCAGATTCCACCCCGCCGCACCGGCAGACCCCGATGCGGTGCCGCCCCCCTGCGCGTCCTTGCTCATCGCATTGGCGAGTGTGTTGGCCAGCCCTTCGGGTACCGCCTGGTCGCATGCCTCAGTGGTGACGGCGACTTGGTTGCCGTTGCGATCGATAAGCTTGTCGATGGGGTTCGGTGGGCACCACGTCCCGCCAGAGGCCAGTGTTGCCGCGACATTCGACAGTTCCAGCGCGTTCAGCTGGAACGGGCCCAGTGTGAACGAACCGATGTTCTGCCGCTTGATGAAGTCGGCCAGGCTCTCGTTGCTATCGGGGTCGTAATCGCGGGCGCTGCCGGGATCGGCGTAGGACCGCATTCCGAGCTTGATCGCCATATCGACCGCGCGCGGTACTCCTACCAGCTGGATCAGTCTGGCGAATGCGGTGTTGGGCGAGGTAGCCAGCGCATCGGTCACATTCATCGAACCGCGGTAGTTGCCGGCGTTGATGACGCACCATGTCTCCTTTGGGCAGCCCTTAGCGCCGCCGTTCCCCATGCCTTTGGTCTGAAACCTGCCCGGCACATCGAGTGTGGCGTTGATGCCCATCCCCATTTGCATCGCCGCGGCGGTGGTGAAGATCTTGAAAATCGATCCCGCGCCGTCACCGACCATGGAGAACGGCTGCGGTCGCATGGTCTCGCCGGCCTCGCTGTCCAAGCCGTACGTGCGGTTGCTGGCCATCGCCACCACTTTGTGCGCGTTCTTACCCGGCCTGATCACGCTCATCACGCTGGCAATGCCCTGAAGGGTGGGGCTGGCGTAGGTGTCGATTGCGTGCTTGACCGGCTCCTGCACGTCGGGGTCCAGCGTGGTGCGGATCAAGTAACCGCCCCGGGCGACCTGTTCCTTGCTAATGCCGGCGCGGGCCAAGTAGGCCTGCACGTAGTCGCAGAAGAAAGCGCGATCGCCCGCTGCGATACAGCCGCGCGGTAGCTCCTTGGGCTGCGGCAGGATGCCCAACGGCTCAGCTTTGGCGGCGCGCAGCGCATCGGCCTCGTTGGGCAGGTTTTCGATCATGGTGTCCAGGACGAGGTTTCGCCGCGCCAGCGCTCCGTCCGGGTTGGTGTAGGGATTCAGTGCGCTGGTCGACTGGACCAGCCCGGCCAGCAGGGCTGCCTGCTGCCAGCTCAGCTCGGACGCGTCGACACCGAAGTACGTTTGCGCCGCGTCCTGCACGCCGAAGGCGTTGTTACCGAAGGACACCAGATTCAGGTAGCGGGTCAGGATCTCCGGCTTGGTGAAGGTCTTGTCGAGGGTTAGCGCCATCCGGATCTCGCGCAGTTTGCGCGCCGGCGTGGTTTCGATGGCGGCGCGTTTTTCTGCGTCGGTCTGCGCGATTACCAGCAATTGATAGTTTTTCACGTACTGCTGCTCGATCGTCGAGCCACCGCGGGTGTCGACGTCGCCCGAGGCGTAGCCGGCCAGACCGGTCAGGGTGCCTTTCCAGTCGACGCCGTTGTGCTCGGCAAACCGCTTGTCTTCGATCGAGACGATTGCCAGCTTCATGGTGTTGGCAATCTTGTCGGTGGGTACCTCGAACCGGCGCTGCGAGTACAGCCAGGCAATCGTGTTGCCCTTTGCGTCGACCATCGTGGTCACCGCCGGGACCTCGCCCTCGAGCAATTGCGCCGAGGCGTTGCCGACGACTTCGGAGGCCCGGTTGGAGACCAGCCCGACGCCGCCGACCGCGGGGAACAGCAGGGCCGCGACGACGACGCTGGCCAACAGACAACACCCGACGAGCTTGGCGACAATGGTCGCAGTCGGGGGGCGCTCCGGCATGGCTACTAGACTAGCGGCGCTGCGGCGCAAGTTGCCCGGAGAGGTATTTAGGCGGTATGTTCTCCCTGGTCGCCGCTCAGGTTCCTCTCAGCCGCAGCTCAGGGGCATTTCAGCCCTCGCTTCGGCCCATTTCAGGGGCACTTTCATGATCGGACTGCACGGTCGTCCCAAAAAGGGGGTATGAGACTGTTGCGTAATTGGTACCTGACCACGTAGCTTATGCACACAGTGAGATACAGGTAACACCGAGGTGCAGAGTGTGGCGCAGATCGCATCAGCGGTCTGGATCCCCCACACGGAGCCGCCGCACGGGTGGCAGGAGCGAAGGGGAATCGCTGATGTCAGGTACACGGCCCGCGGTGCGCAAGACGAGCGCAGCACCCACAGGCAACATCCTTTATCAAGCTGATGCCGAGTCGAGGATCGCCTGGGTCTCCAAGGCGCTGTGTCGGGCAGCTGACCCCGACGAGCTGTTCGTCCGGGGGGCCGCGCAACGCAAGGCTGCGGTGATCTGCAGGCACTGCCCGGTGATGCTGGAGTGCGGCGCTGACGCGCTGGACAACCGTGTCGAGTTCGGTGTGTGGGGCGGCATGACCGAACGCCAGCGACGGGCGCTACTCAAACAACATCCCGAGGTGGTGTCCTGGGCAGAGTTCTTCGCTGCGCAGCGCAAGCATCGCAGCGTTGGCTAAGTAGCCGGGCGACTAGCCCATCGCCGACCGAAACCTGATTGGTCGGCTCCTCAGCCGACCGTTGCCCGACCCGCATCGTCGCCGACCGAAGTCATCTGGTCTGCGATCGCACGCAACGCCTCCAGATCGGAGACGTCGAACGGCAGCGATGGCACCCCGACAATCGCGACATGGGGATTGGCGCCGGTAAACCGGGACAACAGCCGGATCTCGCGCTTGGAAGTCGCCGCGCGGTCAGCGTGGATCTGTAGAACGGCCCATGCCAAGGCCTTCGTGCCCGGTGCATCGGTGGCTTCCGGCTCACCTTCGAGGGTCTTGGCTCCGTCAATGGCGCGCTCAACCGGCAACGAACACAACATCGGATGGGTTCGGTTCAGGATGAGGCCGGCCAGCGGCATGCGTTCCTCGGAAAGCCGGTCGACGAAGAACGACGCCTCCCTCAGCGCATCCGGCTCGGCCGCCGACACCACCACGAACTGGGTACCGCGGCGCTTCAACAACGCATAGGTCCGGTCCGCCTTCTCCCGGAAGCCGCCGAATGTGGCATCTAGCGATTGCACGAAACCCGCAGCTTCGGAGAGCATCTGCGAACCGAGGACCGTTGACAGTGCCTTCATCGCCAGGCCAACTGCGCCGGTGACGAGCCGCCCGATCCCACGCCCGGGTCCCAACAGCAGCCGCCATAACCGGCTATCCATGAAGCTGCCCAACCGTTTTGGCGCATCGAGGAAGTCCAGCGCATTGCGCGACGGCGGGGTATCCACCACCACCAGATCCCAGCGATCCTCGCTCAGCAGCTGGCCGAGCTTCTCCATCGCCATGTATTCCTGGGTGCCGGCCAGCGACGTCGCGACAGTTTGATAGAACTGGTTGTCCAAAATCGCCTGCGCCCGATCGGGTCCCGAATACTGGATCACCATCTCGTCGAACGTGCGGCGCATATCGAGCATCATCGCGAACAGCTGGCCGGGCACCTCCGGAGCCAGCGGTACGCGTTGCGGGGAATTGCCCAGGTCGCTGATTCCCAATGCTTGTGCCAGCCGCTTAGCCGGGTCAATCGTCAAAACCACCACCGTGCGGCCGTATTCGGCTGCGCGCAGCGCCATCGCGGCGGCGGCGGTGGTCTTTCCGACCCCGCCCGCACCGCAGCACACCACCACACGATTCGAGGTATCAGTCAGAATCGAGGCGATATCTAGGGTCGGCGGTGTGGCACTCATCGAACCCCCTGCTGCGCAAGGGATTCAGAAAGTTCGTAAAGGCTGCCCAGGTCGACGCCGTCGGCGATGGTCGGTAGCTCGAGGCGCGGCACGTTCAGCTCGTCGAGCTGCTCTGCAGTTGCAGCTCGCGCGGTCATCCGGGTGGCGTGCTGGATGGTCTCGGTCAGCAAACCCGCGAAGTCGGCATCGTGCAGCTTGATACCGGCGGCGGCCAGGCCGGAACGCACCGCGTCGGCATCTACATCGCCCTCAGCGGCTTTGGCGAGATCGTCGGGCTCCAGGTAGGCGGCGATATTGCGGTTGACGATCACGCTGCCGATGGGCAGGCCCAGTCCCTGCAACTCGTCGATTGCCTCCATCGTCTCTTGCATCGGCAGCGCCTCCAAGAGGGTCACCAGGTGGATGGCCGTTTGATCCGAGTGCAGGATCTTCACCACACCTTCGGCCTGCGAGTACACCGGGCCGCCCTTGGCGAGATCGGACACCGCCCTGGTGACGTCCAAAAAGCGCGCGATGCGTCCGGTCGGCGGCGCGTCGACGATGACCGCGTCGTAAACCGGCAGCTTGTCCTTGCCGACGCGGATCACTGATTCCTTGATCTTGCCGGTGAGCAAAACGTCGCGCAGGCCTGGCGCGATCGTCGTTGCGAACTCGATCGCCCCGATGCGTCCCATCGCCCGGCCTGCGAGGCCGAGGTTGTAGAACATGTCGAGGTATTCCAGGAACGCGGCTTCGATGTCGATCGCCAGCGCGTTGACCTGGCCGCCATGTTCGGCAGTCGCGATCTTGAGCTCTTTGTAGGGCAACGGCGGCACGTCGAAGAGTTGCGCAATGCCTTGGCGCCCTTCGACTTCGACGATCAAGACCTTCCGCCCACCAGACGCGAGAGTCAGCGCGAGCGCGGCGGCCACCGTCGACTTGCCGGTACCGCCTTTGCCGGTAACGAAGTGCAGACGGGCCTTCGACAATCGCGATGGCCAGCGCACGGTGCTGCCGCCGCTCGGTGTGGTCGCCACCAGTGCATGCTAACTACACTGCCCGGCCCCTCCTCGCGCTGCTCCGCTGCGCGCATCGTCGCCGGGCGCCAGAGACGTCGACGCTGCTGCCGATAAGCTCGGGTTATGAGCCAACCGACCGCGTGGGAGTACGCCACGGTCCCCCTGTTGACGCACGCCACCAAACAGATCCTCGACCAGTGGGGTGCCGACGGCTGGGAGCTGGTTGCCGTGCTGCCCGGACCGACCGGCGAGCAGCACGTCGCATATCTGAAACGCCCGAAATGAGTGTGTCTGCCCGACTCGTGGAGCTGGGGATCGAGCTCCCTGAACTGGCGAAGCCGTTGGCCTCCTACGTTCCGGCGGTGCGCAGCGGCAACCTGGTCTACACGTCGGGACAGTTGCCGATACAGGCCGGCGAACTGGCTGCGACCGGCAAGATCGGAGCCGACGTCACCCCCGAGCAGGGCAACGAACTGGCTCGGATCTGCGCGCTCAACGCGCTGGCTGCCGTCGATTCGCTGGTGGGCATCGACGCGGTAACCAAAGTGGTCAAGGTGGTCGGATTCGTCGCGTCCGCACCTGGATTCAACGGCCAGCCGGGCGTGGTCAACGGCGCATCGAATCTGCTTGCCGCGGTGTTCGGCGATCACGGCAGCCACGCCCGTTCGGCCGTCGGCGTATCCGAATTGCCATTGGACTCACCGGTGGAGGTCGAACTCGTGGTGGAGGTCGGCTAACGACCGTGACCGACGCCGCTGAATCGCTGACACACCCCGCGTACGGCCGGCTGCGTCCGGTCACCGATACCGCATCGGTGCTGCTGGCCAACAATCCCGGCTTGATGACGCTGGACGGCACCAACACCTGGGTGCTACGCGGACCAGGCAGCGACGAGGTGGTGGTGGTCGATCCCGGCCCCGACAACGACGAGCACATCGCGGAAATCGCAGGCCTGGGCCGCATCGCCCTGGTGCTGATCAGCCATCGGCACGGCGACCACACCGATGCGATCGACAAGCTGGTCGACCTGACCGGCGCACCGGTGCGCTCGGCGGGCAGCGGATTCTTACGCGGCCTCAGCGCTGAGCTGACCGACGGTGAAGTGATCGACGCTGCGGGCCTGCGGATCACGGTATTGGCCACGCCGGGCCACACCGCCGATTCGCTGTCGTTCGTTCTCGACGACGCCGTGCTGACAGCGGACACAGTGTTGGGTCGCGGAACGACCGTCATCGACACCGAAGACGGCAGCCTGGCCGCCTACCTCGAGTCGCTGCACCGGCTGCGCGGGCTGGGCCAGCGAACAGTGCTACCCGGCCACGGGCCGGACCTGGCCAATCTGGAAGCTGTGGCGTCGGGATACCTGGCGCACCGGGAGCAGCGGCTGGAACAAGTGCGCTTGGCACTACGTGCTCTCGGCGATGACGCCACCGTGCGCCAAGTCGTCGAGCACGTCTACGTCGACGTCGACGAGGAGCTGTGGGACGTCGCGGAATGGTCGGTGCAGGCGCAGCTGGACTATCTACGTCGCTGAGCCGGCAATTAGCGCGCGCGCCTGGCTAGCCTCTCCGAGTCCGAGATCAGCACGCTCTTGCCCTCCAGGCGAATCCAGCCCCGGTGGGCGAAGTCGGCCAGCGCCTTGTTCACCGTCTCACGGGACGCGCCGACGAGCTGGGCGATCTCCTCCTGCGTCAGGTCATGGGTGACCCGCATCGCGCCACCCTCCTGGGTGCCGAAACGCTGGGCCAGCTGAAGCAGCTGCTTGGCGACGCGGCCCGGTACGTCGGTGAAGATGAGGTCGGCGAGGTTGTTGTTCGTGCGTCGCAGCCGGCGGGCGAGCACCCGCAGGAGCTGCTCGGCGATTTCGGGTCGATCCGCGATCCACGCCCGCAACGCATCGCGATCCATCGACACCGCGCGCACCTCGGTGATTGTGGTGGCGCTGGAGGTCCGGGGTCCGGGATCGAAGATCGACAGCTCACCGAACATGTCGGACGGACCCATGATGGTCAGTAGATTCTCCCGACCGTCCGGTGAACGACGGCCGATCTTGACCTTTCCGGAAATGATGATGTAGAGCCGATCGCCCGGCTCGCCCTCCGCGAAAACCGTATGTCCGCGGGGGAAGTCGACGGGCTGTAGTTGTTTGGTCAGCGCGGCGACGGCGCTAGGCTCAACCCCCTGGAAGATTCCGGCCCTCGCCAGGATCTCGTCCACGTTGCCCCTTAGCTATTCAAATGATTCCGGTAAGCACAGGCCGCGTGGCCCGGGTCGATTGCCCGGCCGATCGCAGTCTAGAGGTCAGCCATCAACTCGACGTGCCAACGCTACACACGATTGGCATGCTGAGGCGGGCCAAATTGCCGATTCGCCTGTGAATGGTTATTCCGCCGTGTTGGTGAGCCGGGATGTTGAGCGGCGGAAATAAAGGCGGCCATCAGCAACGGATCTGTCACCGGCTCGGCGTCACCGGGTCGATGGGGCGATTCGTCGCTTACGCGGCCCATACGGCGGTGCAGGCTCTCTAAAGCCTCAGGCATTCCCTCCCGCGCCAATGTGCGCACGTCGATAGGCTCGGCCTGCTCGAGAAATTCCGCGACATCGCTCGCCGTAACGGTGTCCTTTTCCAGGCCCGCTTCCAGCCGCTCGAGCCCGAAAGTCGCCAGCATCAGCAACCCCGGGATGAATGCCACGAGCAACCAAGACACAAGCCGTAAGTAAACACGGCTAAGGTCTCAGCGGGATCACGAATTAGTACTCTGTCGAGGGTGATAGTGGGCAAACCTTCTGGTGCAGCCGCCCAAGTGTCCGGTGCTGCCGACGCCGGCGTCGCCCGCCGCTGGTCTTCAGAAACCCGATTGGGTTTGGTGCGACGAGCTCGCCGCATGAATCGTAAACTCGGACAAGCGTTTCCACATGTGTACTGCGAGTTGAATTTCACCACACCGTTGGAGCTGACGGTGGCGACGATCTTATCGGCGCAAAGCACGGACAAGCAGGTGAATCTCACCACCCCGGCGCTGTTCGCCCGCTACCGCACGGCGGTTGACTACGCACAGGCAGACCGCGAAGAACTTGAAGCCCTGATTCGCCCCACCGGCTTCTACCGGAACAAAGCGGCGTCACTGATCGGCCTGGGCCAAGCATTGGTCGAGCGGTTCGACGGCGAGGTGCCGGCCACCATGGACGAACTCGTGACGCTGCCCGGGGTGGGACGCAAGACCGCCAACGTCATCCTGGGCAACGCATTCGGTGTTCCGGGGATCACCGTCGACACCCATTTCGGGCGGCTGGTTCGGCGCTGGCGCTGGACGGCCGAGGAGGATCCGGTCAAGGTCGAGCATGCGGTAGGCGAACTCATCGAACGCAACCAATGGACCGTGCTGAGCCACCGGGTGATCTTCCACGGTCGCCGGGTGTGCCACGCCCGCAAACCGGCATGCGGGGTTTGCGTGTTGGCCAAGGACTGTCCCTCATTCGGGACGGGGCCCACCGAGCCGCTGATCGCCGCCGCCCTGGTGCAGGGTCCGGAAACCGAGCATCTCCTGGCGTTGGCCGGGTTGTAGCAGGCCATTGACGACATTCACCCAACGAACCACCCGCTGGACCGTCGCGGTCCTGGCGGTGGTCGCTGCGTTGCTGGTGGCGTTGCTGGTTGAGCTGCGTCATGACTCCCACTCGTCGACCGCCCCGTCGACCGGCGCTGGCCGCGAGCATCGCGACGCCGACACCCCGGCCGTCCTGGCCGGACCGCGGCAGCGTGCCCGCCTCGCGCCATGTCCGCATCCACGTGCCGAGCCCGGTCCGCCGGCGTTGCGCGGTGTGACGGCGGAATGCGCGGCCGACGGCTCGGTCGTTGACGTCGGCCCGGCATTGGCCGGGCAGCGCGTGGTTCTCAACTTATGGGCGTATTGGTGTGCACCCTGCGCGGCCGAACTTCCTGCGATGGCCGAGTATCAACGACGGGTTGGGCCGAACGTGATGGTGGTGACGGTGCATCAGGACGAGAATGAGACGGCCGCCTTGCTGCGGTTGGCCGAGCTGGGTGTCCGACTGCCGACTCTGCAGGACGGTAGCCGTCGAGTCGCGGCGGCGCTGGGGGTGCCAAATGTGATGCCCGCGACAGTAGTGCTGGGCTCGGACGGTAGCGTTGCGCAGACGCTGCCGCGCGCTTTCGCTAGTGCCGACGACATCGCAACTGCGCTCGGAGATCAGACGCGATGACGCACGGCGATGATGCGGCCGCGGAGGGGCGCGGGGGACGAGTCGGGCAATTTGGACGAAGGAGACGCCGGTGAGCGCAGGGGGCACTCGGCGATCGCGCGGTGGAGACCTCACCCACTCGCGAGGGGCGATTCCGTTGACACCTGAGCTCGGCCCGTCCTGGCTGCGTCCACTGGTGGACAACGTTGGTCAGGTGCCCGACGCTTACCGTCGTCGTCTTCCCGCCGATGTGCTGGCCATGGTGACTGCCGCCAAGGCGACGGCCTCACTGCGCAAAGACGGACGCGACGCCGCGGTGCTGGTGTTGTTTTCCGGTCCGCCGTCGGACCAGGCCAACGGCGCTCTTCCTGACTCCCCTCCTGATGAAGCCGACCTGCTGCTGACGGTTCGCTCCGCCACCTTGCGTCACCATGCAGGCCAAGCGGCGTTCCCGGGTGGCGCATCCGATCCGGACGACGCCGGGCCGGTGGACACCGCACTGCGAGAGGCACGCGAAGAGACCGGCATCGACACCAGCCGGCTGCATGCGCTGGCCACGATGGAGCGAACATTCATCGCGCCGTCGGGTTTTCACGTCGTCCCGGTGCTGGCGTATTCACCGGATCCGGGGCCGGTGGCAGTCGTCGATCAGGCCGAGACCGCAATCGTGGCCCGGGTTCCGGTGCGGGCTTTCATCAACCCGGCCAATCGGCTGATGGTGTACCGAAGCTCCTTGCACCGCCGCTTCGCCGGGCCGGCTTTCCTGTTGAATGAAATGCTGGTCTGGGGATTCACTGGCCAGGTGATTTCGGCAATGCTGGACGTGGCTGGTTGGGCTAAGCCCTGGGACACCCGTGATGTCCGCGAGCTGGATGAAGCGATGGCCCTGGTGGGCGACGGGGATGATGCCTGATGACCTCCTCTCAATGGCTCGACATCGCGGTGCTGTCAGTGGCTTTCATCGCAGCGATCTCAGGTTGGCGTTCGGGTGCGCTCGGTTCCCTGCTGTCATTTGTCGGTGTGCTGCTCGGGGCGATCGCGGGCGTCCTGCTGGCCCCGCACCTTGTCGCCCACATCAGCGCGCCGCGGGCCAAACTATTCGCCGCGCTGTTTCTGATCCTGGGCCTGGTCGTGGTCGGCGAGGTCGCCGGGGTGGTGCTGGGCCGCGCGGTACGCAGCGCGATCCACAGCAACTCAGTGCGATTCTTCGACTCGCTGATCGGGGTGGCGGTGCAGCTGGTGGTGGTGCTGGTGGCGGCCTGGCTGCTGGCGACTCCGCTGACGTCGTCGTCGGGTCAGCCCAGCCTGGCCGCTGCGGTGCGAGGGTCGCGGGTATTGGCCCAGGTCAACGACTTTGCGCCGGAGTGGCTCAAGTCCGTGCCCAAACGGTTGTCGTCGTTGCTGGACACCTCGGGTCTCCCACAGGTGCTGGAGCCGTTCAGTCGCACGCCGGTTGTGGCGGTAGCTGCCCCAGACGCGACGCTGGCCAACAACCCGGTGGTGGAGGCCACCCAAGCCAGCGTGGTCAAGATCCGTGCCATCGCACCAAGCTGTCAGAAAGTGTTGGAGGGCAGCGGATTTGTCCTCTCCCCAGACCGCGTGATGACCAACGCGCACGTGGTGGCCGGCGCGAACACCGTCACGGTGGAGGCAAGCGGCAACCCGTACGACGCCACCGTGGTGTCCTACGACCCGACTGTCGACATCGCGATCCTGTCCGTGCCCAACCTGCCGCCCGGACCGCTGGCCTTCGCCAACACCCCGGTGAAATCGGGCACTGAGGCAATAGTGATGGGCTATCCCGGTGGCGGGGGCTTTGTGGCAACTCCGGCCAGAATCCGGGAACTCATCGAACTCAGCGGGCCCGACATCTACCGGAGCGCGACGGTCAACCGCGAGGTCTACACCGTCAGAGCGAGTGTGGAGCAAGGCAATTCGGGCGGACCGTTGATTGACCTCAATGGACAGGTCCTCGGTGTGGTATTCGGCGCGGCGGTCGACGACAACGACACCGGTTTCGTCCTGACAGCCAAAGAGGTAGCCGCTCAGCTGGCGCACATCGGCGACACCACGCCGACGGCCACCGGGCAGTGCGTCAGCTAAGGGGTGACCTGTACACTCGCTCGAGGAAGCGCATCAGGTGACCGTTGACTTCCTCTGGCATCTCTTCGTGACTGAAATGTCCTGCGCCGGCGACTGATACGTAGCGACCATGTGGCGCGTAGCGCTGCGTTCGCTCGACCGGGTCGGCCAGCACGTACGGGTCGGCGTCACCGTGAATGTGCAGGGTCGGGATCCCGAAAGGGCGATTCATCGACCTCATGAAGCGGCGACCCTCTTCGCGCAGCTGGCTACGTACCGCCCAACGCTGATACTCCAACGCAGAGTGCGCCGCTGACGGAATCTGGATCGCCTGTCGCAGATGACCGATGGTCTCGGAAAAGTCTTCGGAGGCAACCCATTTAGCGCTGGCACGGCTACGGACCAGACGCTCGATCTCCGCGCCGTTATGCCGGGTCAGCGCGCGCTCCGGCCAGATCGGCACCTGGTAGCGCAGTAGTGAGGGCAACAGCGCACGGCCCTGATCACGACGGGTCAGGGCCGACCTGCGCAGTGCGGCGGGGTGCGGCGAGCTGATCACCGCGATGGCGCGGACCAGCCGTGAATGCAGGACCGAGGTCGCCCAGCAGACCAGCCCGCCGTCAGCATGCCCGACCAGGGTCGCCGATGTGTGCCCCAGCGCGCGGATCAGTCCGGCGGTATCCCCGGCGAGCGTCCAGCCGTCGTAGCCGCGGGGCGGTTTGTCGCTGCCGCCGTAGCCGCGCAAATCCACCGCGACCAGCCGGGCTCCGCTCAAACCGCGTAGCTGGTGACGCCACGACCACCAGAACGAGCCGAAACCGTGCAACATGATCACCAGTGGCTGCGCGGTCGGAGCGGTGGCAGCACCTCGATCCGCGAACGCCGCCTCCACAACATGGAACCGAATGCCGTTGGCGTGCACATCCAGATGGCGCCATGGCCCGTCGATACGGGTGACCGACGGATCTGGTGGGGTCATCTACCAACCCGAGGGGTCGGCGGGCGTCCCGCCATGCGAACTGACCGCGCGCCCGGAGCCCTTGTCATGACCCGGCGTGAAAGCGGTCCGGGTCTCTTTGACCGATTCGATGGTCTGCCGCGGTCCGCGGATCCGTCGCACCTTCAAGTACCCGAACAATGCCAGCACTACGGTGACCACCACCATGATCCCGAACACGATCAAGAAAGCGACCCAGCGCCACAGCCAGGTATCGAGCAGCTCGGCAAGGAAAAAGAAGAAAAAGAAAGTCGAGTAGAACAGCACGACCATCGCCGAGATGAAGAAAACGCTGCCGGTGAGACCTTTCTTGACATCGCGGGTGATTTCGGAGCGGGCCAATTCGACCTCGGCGCGCACCAGTGTCGATATCTGCGCCGTGGCGTCCTTGACCAGGTCACCTATCGACGGTTCGACGGACAGCGCGTGCGGGTCGGTCAATGGAATCGTGGTCAGCGTGCGAGGAACCCCATCCCTGTTGTCGGCGTTCTTTCGATCTGGCTTACTCACAGACGGTCCTCCCGGTTTCGCTGCCCGGCTTCTCCTCGAGCCGTTGCCCGGCGGGCATCGTCGCCGGGCGTTCGCGGTCGTCGCGGTTCATGTTGCCATGTGGTCCGGTGCCAGACGAGGCCAACCGGACACCGCGACAGTGGTTAAGGATCGACGCTGGCGGGCATCGATCACGCTAGACTGACGCCGCCGCTTCGGGTACGCGTCCAAGCTTGTCGACGGGAGCATTGCTTTGCAGACCACCTGCCGTCGGCTGCTTCGTGTCGTGGCGGCGTTGGTCACGGTGGCATCGGTGGGCCTGGTGGGCCTGCACGGCGCGCCCGCACGAGCTGACGACAAGCTTCGGCTCGGTGGCGGAGCGGGCATCGTGGTCGATGGCGACACCCTGTGCACGCTGACCACCATCGGCACCGATGGCAAAGGTGAGCTGATCGGTTTTACCTCGGCGCACTGCGGTGGCCCGGGTGCCCAGGTGGCCGCCGAGGCGGCGAAAGAGCGCGGCACGCTGGGAACCATGGTGTCCGGCAATGACAACCTGGACTACGCGGTCATCCAGTTCGATCCGGCCAAGGTGACACCGGTGGCTAACTTCAATGGCTTCGCGATCAACGGCATCGGGCCGGATCCGGCGTTCGGTCAGATCGCCTGCAAGCAGGGCCGCACGACCGGGAACTCGTGCGGCGTCACGTGGGGCCCGGGTCAGGACCCGGGCACGATCGTCATGCAGGTGTGCGGACAACCGGGCGACTCGGGTGGCCCGGTTACTGTCAACAACCTTCTGGTCGGGATGATCCACGGCGCCTTCAGCGAAAAGCTGCCGGCCTGCATCATCAAGTACATCCCGCTGCACACCCCCGCAGTGGTTCAGTCCATCAACGCGATATTGGCCGACCTCAACGCCAAGAACCGTCCCGGTGCGGGCTTCGTCCCGGTGCCCGCCTAGGTCAGACTGGCGGTCTACTGGGCCTCGCGGATCGCGTCGAACACGCTGGGATCGAGCAGCGTCGAAGTATCGCCGAGCTCTCGATTCTCGGCGACGTCGCGCAGCAGGCGTCGCATGATTTTGCCGCTGCGGGTCTTCGGCAACTCGGGCACCACGTGCAGTTCGCGGGGCCGGGCAATCGGCGAGATGACCCGGGCCACTTCGGCGCTTAGCTCGTCGATGATCTCCGCGCCCGTGGTCTCGGCGTGATCGGCTTGCAGGACAACGAACGCGCAGATCGCCTGACCGGTGGTGTCGTCGGTCGCCCCCACCACCGCGGCTTCGGCGACACCGGAATGTCCGACCAGCGCCGATTCCACTTCGGCGGTGGAGATGCGATGGCCGGATACGTTCATCACGTCGTCGATGCGACCCTCCAGCCAGATAGCGCCGTCGGGGTCGTAGCGGGCGCTGTCGCCGGTGAAATACCAGCCCCGCTCGGCGAACTTCGACCAGTACGCCTCGCGGAAGCGATCGGGATCACCCCAGATGCCGCGCAGCATGGACGGCCACGGCTTGTCCACCACAAGGTATCCGGTGACGTGCTCTCCGCGGTCGGGACAAGGATCCAGTTGATTGCCGTCGTCGTCGACGATCTTTGCCGAGATACCGGGCAGTGGCGCCATCGCCGATCCCGGTTTGGTTGCAGCGACACCGGGGAGCGGCGAGATCATCGCGGCGCCGGTCTCGGTCTGCCACCAGGTGTCCACCACCGGAGTGCTGTTCGTGCCGATGACGTTGCGATACCACCGCCACGCCTCCGGGTTGATTGGCTCGCCGACCGTGCCCAGCAGCCGCAGGCTGGACAGGTCGTGGGCATCCGGGATCTCGCGGCCCCACTTCATGAACGTCCGGATCATCGTCGGGGCAGTGTAATAGATTGTCGCGCCGTATTTTTCGATGATCTGGAAATGCCGGTGCTGGCTAGGCGTGTCCGGCGTGCCTTCGTAGAGAATCTCCGTCACACCGTTGGACAACGGGCCGTAGACACCGTAGGTGTGCCCGGTGACCCAGCCGATATCGGCGGTGCACCAGAACACATCGGTCTCCGGCTTGATATCGAAGATGTTGTGGTGGGTGTAGGACGCCTGGGTGAGGTAGCCGCCGCTGGTGTGCACGATGCCCTTGGGCTTGCCGGTGGTGCCCGAGGTGTACAGCAGGAACAATGGGTGTTCGGCGTCAAAAGCCTCGGCGCTGTGCTCTGACGACGCCGGGTTGACGACCTCGTGCCACCACACGTCACGCCCGTGGGTCCACGGGACGTCGATCCCGGTGCGGCGGACCACCAGGACGTGTTCGACCGGGCTTGCGCTGGCCCCGTCTTCTGCATCAGACCGGACCGCTTCGTCGGCCGCCGCCTTGAGCGGCGCCGGCTTTCCCCGCCGGAACTGTCCGTCCGCGGTGATCAGTAGTTTGGCTTGGGCGTCGGCGATTCGGGCGCGCAGCGCCGTGGCGGTGAAGCCCGCGAACACCACGCTGTGCATGAGGCCGAGCCGCGCGCACGCCAACATCGCGATGACGGCTTCCGGGATCATCGGCATATAGATGGCGACGCGGTCGCCGGCGACCAAACCCAGGCCGCTGAGCGCATTGGCGGCCTTGCGCACCTCGGTCTGCAGGTCGCTGTAGGTCAGGGTGCGGCCCTCACCGACCCGCTCGCCTTCCCAATGGATCGCGACTCGATCGCCGTTGCCGGCTTCCACATGGCGGTCCACGCAGTTGTAGGCGACGTTGAGGGTTCCGCCGGTGAACCACTTGGCGAACGGGGCATTCGACCAGTCCAGCACCTGGTCGAATGGCTTGGACCAGGACAGCCGATTGGCCTGCCTGGCCCAGAACTCCAACCGGTCTTGCGCGGCCTCGCGGTACAACTCGTCGCCGGCGTTGGCTTGAGCGGTGAAATGTTCTGACGGTGGGTACGTCGTCGCCTGGGCATGCGTTTCGGTCACGCCTGAGAGCGTAGTCAGCAAGTGTTCTTCGCTCGACAGTTCAGGTCGGCATCGCGCTGTGAGACGATCCGCTGGTGCGGCTGGGGTTACATGCGCTGGGTATCGGGGCGGGCGCACAGCGCGCGGTGATCGACGCGGTCGCTGCCGCCGCAGAGCAGCATGGATTCGCCACATTGTGGAGCGGCGAGCATGTGGTGATGGTGGACCACCCCGCATCCCGGTACCCGTATTCCGCCGACGGCAGGATCGCGGTTCCCGCAGCCACTGACTGGATTGATCCGCTGATCGGTCTGAGTTTCGCGGCCGCTGCGACCACGACGATTGGTCTGGCGACTGGTGTGCTGCTGCTTCCGGAACACAACCCAGTAGTGGTCGCCAAACAGGTCGCCACACTCGACCGGCTCAGCGGCGGCCGGTTCACCTTGGGTGTCGGCATCGGCTGGTCTCGGGAGGAATTCGATACGCTCGGCGTTCCCTTTGAACGCCGCGACGGACGGACCGCCGAGTACGTCGCTGCGATGCGGACACTGTGGAGCGACGACGTCGCCTCATTCGCGGGCGAATTCGTCCACTTCGAACGCGTGCGTCTCAATCCCAAACCTGTGCGCGACCGCCGCATCCCGATAGTGCTGGGCGGCAATAGCGACGCGGCTCTGCGACGGGTGGTGAAGTGGGGAGACGGCTGGTACGGCTTCAACCTGCGCGATGTTGCCGCCGTCGCCGAGCGGGTCGCGCTCATTCGAAGACTGTGCGCTGACGCCGGACGTGATCCGAGCGACCTGCAACTGGCCGTCGCGCTTCAACAGCTGCGACATACCGACGTCCCTGCGCTAAGTGAAGTGGGAATCAACGAACTGGTAATCGTCGACTCGCCACCCGACAACGTCCCCGCGATACCAGACTGGGTTGCCGGGCTGGCTGCACAGCTAGCCGCGGGCTCGCCAGACCCTGAACTCTGACCGAAGGCCGAGGCTCTAGGGTCGGGCACATGCGTCGGATGCGAGCCGCCGCGGCGGTGATCGGTTTCGCATTGCTCGCCGCCGCATCGCTGGCCGGCTGCGGGGTCGGCAATGTCCGCACGGACGTGGTGATCGTCAACGCAGGAGAGCCGCAGAATCCGCTGATTCCGACCAATACCAATGACAGCAACGGAGGCCGCATCATCGACCGGCTGTTCGCAGGCCTGATGTCCTATGACGCCAAGGGCAGGCCGGACCTGGAGGTTGCCCAGTCCGTCGAGACCAGCGATGACGTCAACTACCGGATCACCCTCAAACCCGGGTGGACGTTCAGCGACGGCACGCCGGTGACCTCGCATTCCTTCGTCGACGCCTGGAACTACGGCGCGCTGGCCGCCAACGCGCAACTACAGCAGAGCTTCTTCAACCCGATCGCCGGTTTCGACGAGGTGGCTGCGCCGAAACCGTCGGCAACCACAATGTCCGGATTGCGCGTCGTCGACGACCACCAGTTCACCGTGCAGCTCAAGGCGCCGACCATCGATTTCAAACTGCGGCTTGGGTTTTCGCCGTTTTATCCACTGCCGACTGCCGCGCTAAAGGATATGACAACTTTCGGTCAGCACCCGATCGGCAACGGCCCTTACAAGTTCGCCGACGTGCCCGGCGGTGCGGCCTGGCAACATAACGTCAAGCTGGATTTGGTGCCCAATCCCGGCTACCACGGCATCCGGATACCGCAGAACAAGGGTCTACGTTTCGTCTTCTACGCCAACCTCGAAACCGCCTATGCCGACTTGCTGTCCAGCAATCTCGACGTGCTGGACACCATTCCGTCCAGCTTGCTGTCGGTCTACCGCAGAGACCTGGGCGATCGTTACGTCGGTGCACCGGCCGCAGTGAACCAGACCCTCGACACCCCGCTGCGGCTACCTCACTTCGGCGGCGAGGAAGGCAGGTTGCGCCGGCTGGCGCTCTCGGCGGCCATCAACCGGGCACAGATCTGTCGCCAGATCTACGCCGGAGCGCGGGCACCCGCGCGTGATTTCACCGCGAGTTCGCTGCCCGGTTTCGACCCGCACATCGAGGGCAACGACGCGCTCAACTTCGATCCGGATCGGGCGCGGCGGCTGTGGTCGCAGGCCGATGCCATCGCGAAATGGTCGGGCCGATATGCGATCGCCTACAACGCCGACGGCGGGCACCAGGAGTGGGTGGACGCGGTGGCCAACAGCATCAAGAACATCTTGGGTATCGACGCGGTCGGTGCGCCGCAGCCGACCTTCGCTACGTTTCGTACCCAGGTCACCACGCGGCGCATCGCCACCGCTTTCCGCGCCGGTTGGCAGGGTGACTTCCCGTCGATGCTGGAGTTCTTGGAGCCGCTGTTCGTCACCGGGGCTGGCGCCGATGACGTCGGCTATTCCAACCCACAATTCGACGCCGCGATCGCCGCTGCGGAAGCCGCGCCCGGCTTGCGGCAGTCGTTTGCCCTTGCCAACGCTGCACAGCGAATCCTGTTGCGGGACATGCCCGTCGTGCCGTTGTGGTACACGATCAGCGTGGCCGGGAGATCACCGGCGGTCACTCACCTCACGCTGACATGGAATGGTTTGCCCGACTACGAGCACATCGTCAAGGCGTGAGATGGGCTGGTATATCGCTCGCCGTGTCGCGATCATGGTCCCGGTTTTTCTCGGCGCCACCCTGCTGATCTACGGCATGGTCTTTTTGCTGCCCGGCGATCCTATTGCCGCCTTGGGCGGCGACCGTCCGCTGAGTCCCGCGGTGGCCGCGCAACTGCGCGCCCAGTACCACCTGAACGACCCGTTCGTGTTGCAGTACCTGCATTATCTAGCTGGGATCGTGCACGGCGATCTTGGCCGCGCCTACTCTGGGCTGCCGGTGAGCGTCGTTCTGGTCCAAGCATTTCCGGTGACAATCCGGCTTGCGTTGATTGCCTTGGCAGTGGAGTCTGTGCTTGGGATCGGCTTCGGGGTCATTGCCGGGCTGCGGCAAGGCGGGATCTTCGACGCCTCGGTGCTGATCACCAGTCTGATCGTCATCGCGGTGCCGATCTTCGTGTTGGGTTTCCTGGCGCAGTTCGTCTTCGGGGTGCGGCTCGGCGTCGCCGCGGTCACCGTCGGAGATCAGCCGACGTTCGCGCGGCTACTGCTGCCCGGCGTGGTGTTGGGATCGGTGTCACTGGCCTACGTGGTGCGGTTGACCCGCTCTGCGGTGGCCGCCAATGCGCACGCCGACTATGTGCGCACCGCGACGGCCACGGGCTTGTCGCGGCCCAGGGTGGTCACGGTCCACATCCTGCGCAACTCACTGATCCCGGTAGTGACTTTCCTCGGTGCCGACCTCGGGGCGCTGATGGGCGGGGCGATCGTCACTGAGGGGATCTTTAACATCCACGGTGTCGGTGGCGTGCTCTATCAGGCGGTCACCCGTCAGGAGGCGCCCACGGTGGTGTCCATCGTGACGGTGCTGGTGGTGATCTATCTGGTCACCAATCTGGTGGTGGATTTGCTGTATGCGGCGTTGGATCCAAGGATCCGCTATGGCTGACCGAGACACCGAAGCGGTTGGCGGCGCAGGGTTTTGGCGTGACACCTGGCGGGGTTTGCGGCGACGTCCAAAATTCGTCGTCGCCGCGGCGCTGATTCTTGTCTTCGTCGTCGTGGCATTGTTTCCGGCGTTGTTCACCTCGGCCGATCCCGGCTACGCCGACCCATATCAGAGCCTGCTTGCACCGTCGGCCGCGCATTGGTTCGGTACCGACTTGCAGGGCCACGACATCTACGCCCGCACCGTCTACGGCGCCCGTGCCTCGATCACTGTCGGGGTGGGCGCCACCCTGGTGGTTTTCATTGTCGGCGGGGCGCTGGGAGCGTTAGCCGGCTTCTACGGCGGCTGGATCGACGTGGTGGTCTCCCGCGTCGCCGATGTCTTCTTCGGAATCCCGTTGTTGTTGGCCGCTATTGTGCTGATGCAGGTCATGCATCACCGCACTGTGGGGACGGTGGTCGCGATTCTGGCGCTGTTCGGTTGGCCGCAAGTGGCCAGGATCGCACGCGGGGCGGTGCTCGCGGTGCGCGGCAGCGATTACGTTATGGCCGCGCAGGCGCTGGGGTTGAGCAGGTTCGGGATTCTGATACGCCATGTCGTGCCCAATGCTCTTGGCCCCGTGATCGCCGTCGCCGCCATCTCGTTGGGGATGTTCATCGTGACCGAGGCGACGCTGTCCTACCTCGGTGTAGGGCTGCCGCCATCGGTGGTGTCATGGGGCGGCGACATCAACGTGGCACAGACCCGACTGCGGGCGGGCTCGCCGATCCTCTTCTATCCGGCTGGGGCCCTTGCGCTTACGGTGCTGGCGTTTTTGATGATGGGCGACGTGTTGCGCGACGTCCTGGATTCCACCTCGCGGGCGTGGCGCACATGACCCGCGCCGACGACGATGCAGAGCGCAACGGGGGAGAGGAGCGGCGCACATGAACACCGCCGAGCAGGCGCTGCTGAGCGTCACCGGCCTGGAGGTCAGGTTCGGCGACGACGCTCCCGCCGTCAGTAACGTCGAGCTGACCGTGCGCAGCGGGCAGACCGTCGCGATTGTCGGTGAATCAGGCTCCGGAAAGTCGACAACCGCCGCCGCGATTCTCGGCCTGCTGGCACCGGGCGGACGAATCACCGCCGGCCGCATTGTGTTCGACGGTATCGACATCGCTTCGGCCGATCAACGTCGGCTCCGCTCGATCAGGGGGACCGGCATCGGCTATGTACCGCAGGACCCGACGACCAACCTCAATCCCGTATGGAAGGTCGGCTTCCAGATTCGGGAGGCGTTGCGCGCCAACAACGTCAGTGACACGAAGCAACGATCACTACGACTACTCGACCAAGCCGGCATGCCGGACCCGCCGACTCAGGCCCGACGGTATCCGCACCAGCTGTCCGGTGGGATGTGTCAGCGCGCGCTGATTGCGATTGGTTTGGCTGGCCGCCCGCGCCTGCTGATCGCCGACGAGCCGACGTCCGCACTGGACGTCACCGTGCAACGGCAGGTGCTCGACCATCTGCAGCATCTGGCCGCGGAAATCGGCACCGCGGTGCTGCTGATCACCCACGATCTCGCGCTGGCAGGCGAGCGCGCCGAGCAACTGGTCGTCATGCACCGCGGCCGCGTCGTCGAAACCGGCGCATCGCAATCGATCTTGACTGACCCGCAGTATTCCTACACTCGGCAACTGGTCGCCGCCGCACCGTCGGTGAGCCCGGCCGGCGGGACGACGCCTCGACCGCGGCGCGGCAACGCAGCTCTCGCCGAAAAATCCGACGCCGACGATCTCCTCATCGTCGCCAAGCTCACCAAGACCTACCGGTCAACCCACGGAACACCCTGGCGGAAAACGGAATTCCGCGCCGTCGATGACGTGTCGTTCCGTCTGCGTAAAGCGACCACACTGGCAATTGTCGGTGAATCCGGATCGGGAAAATCCACCCTGGCGCGCATGGTGCTGGGCCTGCTTGCGCCGACCTCCGGGACGGTGAGGTTCGCCGAGCGCGACGTTGCCGTGATGAGCCGGCGAGAGTCCCTGGCCTTTCGCCGGCGAGTGCAGCCGGTCTTCCAAAACCCCTACAGCAGTTTGGATCCGATGTACTCGGTGTTCCGGGCCATCGAGGAACCGCTGCGCATTCATCGCGTCGGCAACCGCCGCGAACGGCGTGCGGCGGTGCGAGAGTTGGCGGAGCAGGTGGCGCTCCCGTCGTCAGTGTTGGACAGGCGTCCCCGCGAGTTGTCCGGCGGGCAGCGTCAACGGGTCGCTATCGCGCGAGCGCTGGCGTTGCGGCCCGAGGTGGTGGTCTGCGACGAGGCGGTCTCCGCGCTTGATGTCCTGGTGCAGGCGCAAATACTCGAACTGCTTGCCGGGCTCAAGGACGCGCTGGGGTTGAGCTATCTGTTCATCAGTCACGACTTGGCCGTCATCCGGCAGATCGCGGATGAGGTGCTGGTGATGAAAGCGGGCCGGGTGGTTGAGCACGCGCCCACCGACGAGGTGTTCACCCAGCCGCGGCACGACTACACCCGGCAACTGCTGGCGGCGATTCCAGGCGGCGATCGCAAGCCCGGCGAAGCCGGGCGCACCGGGTCGCCGCGACAAACCAGGCCTTATCGTGACAGCTCGTGACTTCTGACCCGTTGGCTCCGCTGATGGCGCTGCCCGGTGTCGCCGCCGCCAGCGACCAGGCCCGCGAGGCGCTCGGTAGAGCGCATCGCCATCGTGCCAACCTGCGGCGCTGGCCGGTGACGGCGGCCGAGGCGGCGCTGCGGGCGGCGAGGGCGTCGGCGGTGCTCGAGGGCGGACTGAAGCTGGATGAGCAGTTGGACGCCTCGACGGCCGGCGACCCGATATTCGCCGGCGCGCTGCGCGTCGCGCAAGCGCTGGAAGGCGGCGAGACAACTCTGGTCGGCGTGTGGCAGCGGGCGCCGCTGCAGGCGCTGGCGCGGTTGCATATGCTCGCCGCCGCCGACCGGGTCGACGAGAGCCGGTTGGGCCGGCCGCGTCCCGACGCCGATGTCGGGTCTCGTCTCGAGTTGCTGGCGAAGATCGTCACTGGAGTTAGCCAGGCGCCGGCCCCGGTGATCGCCGCGGTCGCCCACGGCGAACTGCTGACCCTGGCGCCGTTCGGCACCGCTGACGGTGTGGTGGCGCGGGCGGTGTCGCGGCTGGTCACCATCGCCACCGGGCTTGACCCGCATGGGCTCGGTGTACCGGAGGTCAGCTGGATGCGTCGCGCCGCCGACTACCGCGACGCTGCGCGCGGTTTTGCGGCCGGGACGCCCAACGGCATCGCCGCGTGGTTGGTGCTGTGTTGCCGGGCCATGCGGGCCGGCGCGCAGGAGGCGTTGTCGATTGCCGATTCGCTTGCTGAGTAGGTTGCCGGCACCGCGTCGCGGTACGCACTTCAGACGGACAAAGCGGGCGACGATCCGAAGGATTTCGGCTCGCCGCCCGCTAGCACGGACCTCGGTTACCAAGCGTGCAACTGTGGGCTGCGTGGGTGGCCTCGGCGATCTTGCGACGCTTCCGGCTGCAACCCCACCCAAAGGACCGTCGATGCCATCCGCTCTTCGCAATTTCGCAGGCCCGCAACACTTCTGCCATTTTCGCGGCTGTGACTCCGCGTGGGTGCCGGGAACCGTGCTGGGTTGCCCAGTTCGGGAGATCGAGCCTTCTCTTCCGGATCGATCTTGGCTGCACTGGACTTCCGTGACTCCTTTGTACTACGTGACCCTGGTCACATCAAGAGTCAAATGTCTTCAAATGCGGTGAAAACGCTGAACTGATATCGGCCGGTGACCCGGAGAAGTTTGCTGAAGCGGCGACGACGCTACAGCGAGAACCGGCGCAGCAGCGAGTAGGTCAGCGCCCCGGCGGCCAGCGCGCTGACACCTACCGCAGCGGTCGTGGCGACCGCGGCTCCCGACGGCGCCGGGATACGGTCGCGCAGCGATACCGGCCGTGAGAACGCCAGCACCGGCCAGCCGTGGGCGATCGCTTCTTTGCGCAGGGCGCGGTCGGGGTTGACCACACTCGGGTGGCCGACGACTTCGAGCATCGGCATGTCGGTGATCGAGTCGGAGTAGGCGTAGCAGTGCTCGAGCGGGTAGCCCTCGCGCGCCGCCAACTCGCGGATCGCCTGTACCTTGCCTTCGCCGTAGCAGTAGAACCCGATCTCCCCGGTGTACCTGCCGTCCTCGACGACCATCCGGGTCGCCATCGCATGGGTGGCACCGAGCGCACGCGCGATCGGTGCCACCAGCTCCTCGCCGGAGGCCGACACCACCACGACGTCGCGGCCGCACAGCTTGTGGCTGGCGATCAGTTCCGCGGCCTCGGCGAATACCAGCGGCGTGACGATGTCGTGCAGTGTTTCGCTGACGATCGACTTGACCTGCTCGACATCCCAGCCGGTGCACATGTTGGTCAGGTGGATGCGCATCCGGTCCATCTGATCGTGGTCGGCGCCGGATAGCAGGAACAGAAACTGGGCGTAGCTGGACTTGAGCACGGTGCGCCGGTTAATTAATCCCTGATCGAAGAAAGGTTTGCTGAACGCCAGGGTGCTGGACTTGGCGATGATGGTCTTATCAAGATCGAAGAAAGCGGCGGTGCGGGGGGTGGGACCGGTGCTTGTTGGTGATGTTTGCTGGTCAGCGGCCGAGTCCGAGACGGTCACCGCCCCAGCATAGGTGGACGACGCGGCAATTCGCGAGGTGGTCCACAAAACGCCCGGTCAGCAGGCATTCAGTTGCTCGCGACGACCAGGCTGTCCTGGCTGAACGCAGGTTAATGCCACGTGCACAACTCAAAACAGCACTTGCGCTGCGCAATGCTGTCGTGTGTATAGTAAGCATTACTCGGCTTAGCCGAGGGTGCATCAGCCCGACCCCCCGGGGCTGATACACGACGACCCTCGCCTCCTCCCCCCCTGGCGGGGGTCGTCCCTTTTGTGGGGTGAATTCACTCCGGCGGCGCTCGCTCATCGGCTATATCGACCAGCAAATGGCGACCTGATCTTCCAGCTTCGGTGCTAGCGCAATCGGCCGAGTTGTGCACAGATCAAGCGCTGTCCACAGATCCTCGTTCGGGACTGGCGGCGCACGGTTGTCCCCGGGCACGGTAGGCCAATGACCACCCCCACCGGCACTCGCGGCGCGCGCGGAATCCTGGCCGCCTTGGCCGAACCCGCACTGCGCGATGAGGTCGACCGGGTCGCGGCCGCCGTCGGCGTGCGGGTCGTCCATGGCAGCAGATCAGCGATCAGCAGGAAAACGTGGTCGGCGGCCGCGGCGGTAGTGCTCGACGAGGCCGCGGCGGAAGAATGCGCACGCGCTCGACTGCCGCGCCGCGCACACGTGATCGTGGCGACGGGCAGCGAACCGGCGTCGGCGACGTGGGCCGCCGCCATCGAGGTGGGCGCCCGGCTTGTGCTCACACTGCCCGCGCAAGAGCAGGATCTGGTCCGCGAACTCGCCGATGCCGGCGAATCCGTACGTGACGGCGGCGCCTTGGGCGCTGTAGTCGCGGTTATCGGCGGGCGTGGCGGTGCGGGTGCGTCACTGTTCGCCGCCGCACTGGCACGGGTCGCCACCGATCCGTTGCTGGTCGATCTGGATCCCTGGGGTGGTGGCATCGACCTGCTGGTCGGCGGCGAAACCGCTCCCGGCGTGCGCTGGCCCGACCTGGCGTTGCAGGGCGGACGGGTGAACTGGCCGGCGGTGCGTGAGGCGCTGCCCCGACACCGCGGGATCTGCATGCTCTCGGGCACTCGGCGCGGATACGAATTGGACGCCTTGGCCGTGGACGCCGTTGTCGATGCCGGCCGCCGCGGCGGGGCGACCGTGGTGTGCGACCTTCCGCGTAGGTTGACCGACGCTGCTCAAACTGCTTTGGATACAGCCGATCTCGTTGTCGTGGTCAGCCCGTGCGATGTGCGGGGGTGTGCGGCCACGGCGACCATCGCCGCGATACTTACCGGCATCAATCCCAATGTCGGGCTGGTCGTGCGTGGACCGTCGCCGGGCGGCCTGCGCGCGGAGGAGGTGGCTGAGATCGCCGGCCTACCGCTGCTGGCGTCGATGAAGCCGCACCCGCGGCTGGCCGAGCAACTCGAACACGGCGGTTTGCGGTTCGGGCGGCGCTGCGCGCTGGCGGTGGCGGCCCGCCGGGTTCTGGCTGTACTGCCTGCACACCCGACAGCCCATGCGGAGGGTAGGGCGGCATGAGCGGTTCGCTGATCGACCGGGTGCGTGAGCGACTGGCGACGGAACCCGCCCCGTTGCGCCCCATGGTCGTCGCCGACGCGATCCGGGCCGAATCCGGCGGGGTGCTCGGCGACACTGAGCTGCTGAGCAACCTTCGGGTGCTGCAGACCGAGCTGACCGGCGCCGGGATCCTCGAGCCATTGTTGTGCGCGGACGGTACCACTGACGTGCTGGTCAGCGCACCGGATGCGGTGTGGGTCGACGACGGAAACGGCCTGCGGCGCACTGATGTTCAGTTCGCCGACGAAGCTGCTGTGCGGCGCTTGGCACAACGGCTGGCGCTGGCGGCCGGTCGTCGTCTCGACGACGCGCAACCGTGGGTGGACGGTCAGCTGACCGGCGTGGGTGCCGGAGGCTTCGCGGTCCGGCTGCATGCCGTGCTTATGCCGATCGCCGTCGGCGGCACCTGCCTGTCGTTGCGGGTGCTGAGGCCGGCCACTCAAGATTTGTCCGCGCTGATCGCGGCCGGCGCCATCGCGCCGACGGCCGCCGCACTGCTCGCTGACATCATCGCTGCCAGGTTGGCGTTTCTGGTGTCCGGCGGCACCGGCGCGGGCAAGACGACGCTGCTGTCGGCGATGCTGAACGCAGTGGCGCCGGACGAGCGGATCGTGTGCGTCGAGGACGCTGCCGAGTTGGCGCCGCCGCATCCGCATCTGGTCAGGTTGGTCGCTCGATGTGCCAACGTCGAAGGCGTCGGCGAAGTCACGGTGCGCCAACTCGTCCGGCAGGCGCTGCGGATGCGGCCGGACCGCATTGTCGTCGGCGAGGTCCGGGGCGCCGAAGTGGTCGATCTGCTCGCGGCCCTGAACACCGGGCACGACGGTGGTGCGGGCACAGTGCATGCCAACAATCCAGGCGAGGTCCCGGCTCGCTTGGAGGCGTTGGGCTCTCTGGGCGGCCTGGATCGCGGTGCGCTGCATAGTCAACTGGCCGCGGCGGTTCAGGTGCTACTGCACGTTGCCCGCGATCGCGCCGGGCGGCGACGACTCAGCGAAATCGCCGTCCTACGTCAAACCGACGGAAGGGTCGGCGCGGTCACCGTGTGGCACGCCGACCGCGGACTCACCGACGAGGTCGCCGGCTTGCGTCGGCTGTTGCAGAGCCGGGTGCCTAGATGACCACATCGGTGGCGGCGCTGGCGTTGTCGGCATCCTTGCTCGTATCGCCATCATCGCCGCGTCGACGACTTGCTCGCCCCGACCGCGGCCGCAGCCGGTTGCCGGCGGGGGCCGCCGCATGGTTGGCCGTCGGCGCCGGAGCCGCCGGTGCTGTATTGCTGCCGCTGACAACGGTTCTGGCTGCCGCGGTATTCGCCGGAACAGCGAGCCTGCGCTACCGCCGCCGCCGCCGTCGCCGGCTGGGGATCAGTGAGAGCCGGGAACTGGAAACCGCAATCGATGTGTTGGTGGGTGAACTGCGGGTCGGTGCCCACCCGGCACGGGCCTTCGCCGTCGCGGCGGACGAAACCACCGGGCCGGTCGCCGCTTCATGTCGCGCGGTGGCGGCGCGGGCCCGGTTGGGTGCTGACGTCACCGCAGGATTGCGAAGCGTCGCAGAGAGCTCAGCGCTGCCGGCGCAATGGGATCGGCTCGCGGTGTGCTGGCAGCTGGCATCCGAACACGGCCTCGCGATGTCCACCCTGATGCGCGCGGCTCAACGCGATATCGTTGAGCGGCAACGATTCTCAGGACAGGTGATGTCGGCAATGGCTGGCGCCCGTGCCACCGCGGCGATCCTGGCTGGCTTGCCGGTGCTGTCGGTAGTGCTCGGCCAACTCATCGGGGCGGACCCGATGGCGTTCCTGCTGGCCGGGCACGTCGGCGGGTGGCTGCTGGTGGTAGGGCTGATGCTGATCTGCAGCGGGCTGCTCTGGTCGGACCGCATCACCGATCGGGCGGCATCATGAGCACCTCTGCGCTGCTGCTGGCCGCCGCTCTGTTGAGTGGTGTCCGGCCGTCGAGGGTGCGAGCGCGGGCCGCGGTGGCGGGCCGCGCGCCTGCCGCACCGAGGCGACCGGTGCGTGGCCCGGATCCGCTGGCCGTCGCGTCGAGCCTCGATGTACTGGCGGTCTGCCTGGCGGCGGGCATGGCGGTGTCGACCGCGGCGGCGGCGACTGCGCCGTCGGCGCCGCCGCTGCTGGCCCGAGTGCTGCGTCGCGCCGCCGACCTGCTGGCGCTGGGAGCCGACCCGGGCGTCGCATGGTCGGCACCGCCGGATCTGCCGCCCGGCTCGCTCGATCCGCAGACCGATGCGTTGCTGCGGCTGGTGCGCCGGTCGTCGGCTTCGGGCGTGGCGCTCGCCGAAGCGATGGCCGCGCTTGCCACGCAGTGCCGCCAGGACGCCGCGCACGCGGCCGCGGCGACTGCCGAGCGAGCCGGAGTGCTGATCGCCGGTCCACTCGGACTGTGCTTCCTACCCGCATTCGTTTGCCTGGGCATCGTTCCGGTGGTGGCCGGACTGGCCGGTGACCTACTGCAGTCAGGCTTGCTGTGACGGCAGGTACGGAGGAGGGAAAGTGAGATTAAACAACATGTTTCGTGTGCTACGAGCGCGTGCGATCCTGTTGGCGGTAGACGAGGCCGGGATGTCGACGGTCGAATACGCGATCGGGACGATCGCGGCGGCTGCGTTCGCTGCGATTCTCTACACGGTCGTCACCGGCGACTCCATCGTCTCGGCATTGACCAACGTTATCGCCCGCGCGCTCAATACCAAGGCTTAGTCGACGATGTCGGCGCGAGCACTGTCGAGGCGGCGCTGGGCGTCGCCACGCTGGTCGCGGTGCTGGTGCTGTGCCTGGCCGGGATCACAGCGGTGTCGATGCAGGTCCGTTGCATCGACGCTGCCCGCGAGGCGGCCCGGCTGGCCGCACGTGGTGACGAGCGTTCGGCGGTCACCACCGCCCGCGGTATCGCGCCTGGTGGCGCCCTGGTGCAGCTGCGCCGCGACGGCGAGTTCGTCGTCGCGACGGTCACTGCCCGGTCGAATCTGCTACCCACACTGGGCATTACGGCCACCGGCGTCTCGGCGATCGAGCCGTCGCAATGACCGGGGAGCAGCGACCGTGGTCGCCGCTGCGATGGTCGCCGCACTGCTGTCCATCACCGTCGGCGGCGTGTATCTGGGCGCTGCGGTGGTCGCGCGCCACCGGGCCCAGGCGGCGGCCGATCTGGCCGCGCTGGCGGCCGCGGCGCGGCTGGTAGCGGGACCCGAGACAGCGTGCGCGCTGGCGACCGCGGTGGCCCGCGAGATGCGGGTAAGCACCGCCAGCTGCATTGTGGACGATCTGGATGTCGTCGTCACGACTGAGGTGCGCCTTGCTATCGGGGGATGGGGCAGCGCGCGGGCCGGCGCCCGCGCTGGCCCGGCCGACAAGGTCTAGTCGCCCCGTGGGTCGGAATCGGACAGGCCCGCGTCGGCAAGTTCGGTCGCCGTGGGCAAGCGCAAGCAGACCAATCCGGCGAACGTCTCCTGCTCGACTTCCAACCGATTGACGGTCACGTGCACCGGAACCCAGCCGCCGTCGTGACCTGGCATGCGCAGCACCCCGCTGGTGGCCCCGTCGGCGAATTCCGCGGTCATCGCTGCCATCCTCGCCTCGTCGCTGGGATGCATCCGCGGGGCATCCGCCGCGACACGTCGCCAGTCATAGAAAGGGCACGGCTCGTCGAGCCATTTCAACACGGTCCAGTTGCTGGGATCGAACAACGCCCGGTGCACACCCGGCTGCGCCAATCCGTGCAGGATCCGCTGCGCGAGCCGGTCGGTCGGCTGCGCCGGGTTGGATGGTTCGGCACGCCAATTCATCCCCCGTGCGATCAAGTGGTCGCGGCCGTCCGGCCCCTGCTCGAGTCCATTGCGAGCGACGAAGCTCACCCGGATGGGATTGCCCTGCCAATCGGTGCTGTCCCAGGTGTCGCACAAGGTGTGCCCAGGTTGCGACTTCACCGCGGCCGCGAGCGCCTTGCCTTCGTTGGGCTTGAGATCACCCGACGACCAGCGGTCCGCGAACGCGCGCGCCTGCGGGTCCTCGACCTCGAGGTTCCTGCCGGTGTTGACCAGTGACTCCGGCGTATCGGTGGCCACCCCGAGCGTCATGTCCCATTTCAGCGGGCCGGGGATCGGCCGCTCCGGCGGTTCAGCCTCGGCCGGCCCGCTCCAGATGTGCACGCCATGCATGCGGCCGTCGGACATCAAGACCGGCTCGGTGCGGATCACTCGGCGACTTTTGGGTGTGATGCTGACCAGGCTCTGGTTGCTCTGCAACGACTCTGCGATTGCGGTCTGGATGGCAGCGAGATGCGGATTGCGCCGCAGAAACCTGGCAACGGGAACGAGATTCTTCAATTGACGGCCGAACGCTACTACGGCTGGTTCGTCGCCCAGCGTTTCTACCAGGAGCCACTCGCGGGCCATACCTCGGCATTTTACCGGTCAGGCAACGGATAGCTCGTTGCCTCGGTGTCGAACTCGGCGGACATTGACCACAGTCAACCTAAGGGTGACGTTGATACATCAGGCTGTGACTTGCACAGGTCATCGCGGCCGGGTAGTTTGCTGCCCACTGGGCTTGCGAACGGATTGCGTTCTGTCCGACCGTTCGCTGCACTGCTTGGTCATTTCGGCATGTGCGCGTTTCCTCAGCAGCGAGGAAATGCGTTTTCATGGCGGCTGCCACGGCACAGACACGTGGACGTCGACCGTCGAGGGGTCGGTCGTCACCGGTATGTCTCGCCCTCGTGATCCAGCGCTGTGAGCACCAAACGCAATACGCGCACAGCCCCGGCCTTATCCAGTGGTTCGTTACCGCTGCCGCATTTCGGTGACTGCACGCACGACGGGCATCCAGACGGGCATTCGCAGGCCTCGATCGCAGCCGCAGTCGCACCCAGCCAGGTGCTCGCCCGGCGAAAACCCTGCTCGGCGAAGCCCGCCCCGCCCGGATAACCGTCGTAGACGAAGACACTGGGCAGCCCATCGGGCTCGGGGCCCACCGCGGTGGACAAGCCGCCGATGTCACCGCGGTCGCAGCTGGCCACCAGCGGTAGCAGTCCGATTGCCGCGTGCTCGGCGGCGTGTAACGATCCGGGGATCTGCTGCGCCTCGATCCCGTTGCAGCCCAGGGCCTCTGGCGTGATGGTGCACATCACCGCAGTAGTGGCCAGGGTGTGCGCCGGCATTTCCAGCTCGATGAAGTCGATGACCTCTCCGGTCAGTCGACGGCGCAAATAGCCGACGACTTGGCTGGTGACGCTGACGGGTACCAGGCCCAGCGTGACCGATCCGAAAACCCGGCGTTCACCGGCTCCTGTGACCGCGATGTCGGTGAGTTCCCTCGCGAACGTCGCGTATCCAGGGTCCTCGCTGTGCACGAAGGCCAAACCCTCTTCGAAGTCCAGCGAATCGACGACGTAACTCTCACCCTGGTGCAGGTACACCGCCCCGGGGTGCACCGAAGCGGCGGCCTGACCGACGCCGGCGGTGCCAAGCAACCGGCCGGTCTCGCCTTCCACGATGACGATCTGGCCGCCCGTCGACCCCCGAATGTCCACCGCCGGATGCGGATCCACCCCCGGCGCCGGGTAGTACCTGCCGGAACGGCGTCGTAGCAGCCCATCGTCGACCAGCCCCGCGGTGACCTCCTCGGCGCCCAATGTCCGCACTTCCGCATCTTCTAGGGGCAATTCCGTTGCAGCACATAACAATTGCGGGCCGAGAATGTACGGGTTGGCCGGATCGATCACCACCCGCTCGATCGGCTTAGCCAGCAGTGCGGCGGGGTGATGCACCAAATAGGTGTCCAGCGGATCGTCACGGGCGACCAGCACGACCAGCGCGCCCTGACCACGTCGCCCAGATCGGCCGGCCTGCTGCCAAAACGACGTCACCGTCCCGGGAAAGCCGGCCAACACCACCGCGTCGAGCCCGGCGATATCGATACCCAGCTCCAAGGCGTTGGTGGTGGCGAGACCTCGCAACTGCCCGTCGACCAGCGCGCGTTCCAGCGCGCGGCGGTCCTCGGGCAGATAACCTGCCCGATAAGACGCCACCGTCTCGGTCAGGTCAGGGGCGATGTCCTCAAGTCGCGCACGGCTTGCCACCGCGGTCAATTCGGCACCCCGACGCGACCGGACAAACGTCAGGGTGCGCGCCCCCTCGGCGATCAGGTCGGCCATCACTCGTGCTGCCTCGCTGCCGGCGGACCGTCGCACTGGAGCGCCGTTTTCGCCGACGAGGTCTGTGCGCAGGGCCGGCTCCCACAACGCCACCGTGCGGGCGCCCTGCGGCGAGGTGTCCTCGGTGATCTCTTCGACCGGTTGGCCGATGAGCTCGCCGGCAGTTGCCCCGGGCGCCGCGGTCGTCGCGCTGGCGAAGATCACCGTCGGCGTGGCAGCCGGGTGGGCCGAGTAGCGCGCGCACAACCGCAGCAACCGACGCAGAACCATCGCCACGTTTGAGCCGAAAACACCGCGGTAGTAATGGCATTCGTCGACAACCAGATAGCGAAGGCCGCGCAGAAATAGCGCCCACCGGGCATGGTTGCGCAGTAGCGCGAGGTGGACCATATCGGGGTTGGAGAACAGCCAGCGGGAGCGCTCCCGGGCGAAGCGGCGCAATTCGGCCGGACTGTCGCCGTCGTAGGCCGTGGGCGCGACGTCACCCAGCCGGGGTACCGCCGCGGTCAGCGCATGCGCGGCCCGCAACTGGTCGTGGCCAAGCGCTTTCGTCGGCGACAGGTACAGCGCCCGGGCCCGCGGATCGGTCGCCAGCGCGTTGAGGATCGGAAGCTGGTAGGCCAGCGATTTCCCCGACGCCGTGCCGGTGCTGATAACGACGTGACGGCCGGCATGGGCTAGGTCCGCCGCGTCTACCTGATGTGCCCACGGTGAGCTGATGCCGCGATCGGTGAACGTGCGCACGACGTCCGGCTCGGCCCATGCCGGCCACGGGCGCCGACGGCCGTCCCTTGGCGGTAGCTCGGCGACATGACGTAGTGGATGTTCTCCGGGTTCGCTGCCGGCGACGGCGGCGGCGAGCAGTTCGCTGCCGAATGTCACCACGTATCCCCCCCTTTTGACGTGAGGTAAATACGGAATACCTCAACCGGCGGGGACCCTGCGGCCAGGGATTTCGGCGTCACACCTGAATTGTTTACCTCGTGGTCGCTGAATTGATCACCTGAGGCTGTCGCAGAAGCGATGAACATGGTTGACTGTTTGCGGTCGCAGCTTCTGTGTTCGTGTAAAACTTTCGCAGGATCGACGTTGCGGCCGCGGTTCCTGCGAGGGCGTAGGTCGGGTGAAGTTCCGGCGACTCGGCAAGGTATAGCGGTCGGAACGGGCCCGGGGCACCGAAAGGCGGTGCACCGCACCCGAGTAGTAAAGGAAAGATCAAGAAATGCCACAGGGAACTGTGAAGTGGTTCAACGCGGAGAAGGGATTCGGCTTCATCGCCCCCGAGGACGGTTCGGCCGACGTGTTTGTCCACTACACGGAGATCCAGGGAACGGGCTTCCGCACCCTTGAGGAGAACCAGAGGGTGGAATTCGAGGTCGGCCAAAGCCCCAAGGGCCCCCAGGCCACTGGCGTCCGCTCCATCTGAGCAGCCTCTAACGACAACCCCCCGCACCGTCCCGATTTACCGGGTTCGGTCGGGGGGTTCTCGCTGTTGTCGCCAGCCGCTGCGTGCAGCACGCGGCCGGCGACCACAGCCCGGAATGGGTGAGTAAGGCGGCGAACCGCCGCAGCGCCGCGGCGCGCATCGTCATCGGGACGCTTACTGTCGGTGACGTGAGCCAACTGTCCTTCTTCTCGGCGGAGTCGGTGCCGCCTGCGGTGAGCGACCTCACCGGGGTGCTGGCGGCCGCGGGCCAGATTGTGACGGTCGGCGATGCGGCCAGGCTGTCGGTGGTCGTTGACCAGCTGTGGCGGGCCGAGGCGCTGGCCGAGATGATCGGGGAGGCCGGATTGGTGGCCGAAATCACCCGTACCGACGAGAACACTCCGCTGGTACGGACCGCGGTCGACGTCAGGCTGCGTCCCATTGCCGATGACTGGACGCGCGGCGCGGTGAAGACCGTCCCGCCGCTGTGGTTGCCCGGGCCGCGCGAGCTGCGGGCCTGGATACTGGCGGCCGGCACCCCGGAGGCTGACCGTTATCTACTCGGACTGGATCCGCACGCGCCGGACACCCATTCGCCGCTGGCGTCGGCGCTGATGCGGGTCGGGATCGCGCCGACCCTGATCGGCACTCGCGGGGCTCGGCCGGCACTGCGGATCAGCGGCCGGCGCAGGCTATCGCGCCTGGTAGAAAGTGTCGGGGAACCGCCCGACACGGTAGCGGCGTTGCCCTACTGGCCGCACACTTAGCGGCGATTGGACGGGCTGTCAACGGGGGGTCGGTTTGCGTCGACCCATCCCGGGTGCCACATTGTCAGGTGTCCGCGGGCAAAGGGGCACCGCAGAACCTGAATTTCAGGAGTCGGCTGGTCGCTGGACCTGCGTCAGCGGGTCTGGCCAGGGGCCAAGACGGCTCGGGACGAAGTGGAAAGTGAGCGTAAACGCAGGTGGCTGACGCCGACTGGGCTGGCCCTGTCAATGGGCGAGGCAATGGAACCACCCGGCGACTCGTGATCGTCGAGTCGCCGACGAAGGCGCGCAAATTAGCCGGCTACCTGGGTGCGAACTACATCGTCGAGTCCTCCCGCGGACACATCCGCGACCTGCCCCGGGCGGCGGCCGACGTGCCCGCGAAGTACAAGTCGCAGCCGTGGGCCCGGCTCGGGGTGAACGTCGACGCGGACTTCGAGCCGCTCTACATCATCAGCCCGGACAAGAAGAGCACGGTCACTGAGCTCAGGGGCCTGCTCAAAGACGTCGACGAGCTCTATCTGGCCACCGACGGTGACCGCGAGGGCGAAGCCATCGCCTGGCATCTGCTGGAAACGCTGAAGCCCAACATCCCGGTCAAGCGGATGGTCTTCCACGAGATCACCGAACCGGCGATCCGCGCGGCCGCCGAACATCCCCGTGACCTGGACATTGACCTGGTCGACGCGCAGGAAACCCGCCGCATCCTGGACCGGCTGTACGGCTACGAGGTCAGCCCGGTGCTGTGGAAGAAGGTGGCGCCCAAGCTGTCAGCGGGCCGGGTCCAGTCGGTGGCCACCCGCATCATCGTGCAGCGCGAGCGCGATCGCATGGCGTTCCGCAGTGCCGCGTACTGGGACGTGGTCGCCGAGCTGGACGCCACCGTGTCCGACCCGGAAGCCCAGCCGCCCACCTTCACTGCGCGACTCACCAACGTCGACGGCTTGCGGGTGGCGACTGGACGGGACTTCGACTCGCTGGGCCAGCTGCGCAAAGGCAGCGAGGTCTCGAAAGAAGTCATAGTGCTCGACGAGTCGCACGCCAATGACCTGGCCGCGGGTCTGCGCGGCGCGCAGCTGAACGTGGCCTCGGTGGAGGAAAAGCCCTACACCCGGCGTCCTTACGCGCCGTTCATGACCTCGACGCTGCAGCAGGAGGCCGGCCGCAAGCTGCGGTTCTCTTCCGAGCGCACTATGAGCATCGCGCAGCGCCTCTACGAAAACGGCTACATCACTTATATGCGGACCGACTCGACCACGCTGTCGGAGTCGGCGATCAACGCCGCCCGCACCCAGGCCCGCCAGCTTTACGGCGAGGAATATGTCTATCCCTCGCCGCGCCAGTACACCCGCAAGGTGAAAAACGCCCAGGAAGCGCACGAAGCGATCCGGCCGGCCGGTGACACGTTCGCCACTCCGGACGCAGTGCGTCGTGAACTCGGCGGCGACGACTTCCGGCTCTACGAGCTGATCTGGCAACGCACCGTGGCCTCGCAGATGGCCGACGCCCGCGGCACGACGCTGAGCCTGCGGATCGCCGGTCAATCCGGAAGCCAGCAGGTGGTGTTCTCTGCCAGCGGGCGCACGATCACCTTCGCGGGTTTCCTCAAGGCCTACGTGGAGACCGTGGACGAACTGGCCGGCGGCGAAGCCGACGACGCGGAGCGGCGGCTGCCGCACCTCGCCGAGGGGCAGCGGTTGGACGCCACCGAGCTCACCCCCGACGGGCACGTCACCAACCCGCCGGCGCGCTACACCGAGGCATCGCTGGTCAAGGCACTCGAAGAGCTCGGCATCGGACGCCCGTCGACCTATTCGTCGATCATCAAAACCATCCAGGACCGCGGCTACGTGTACAAGAAGGGCAGCGCGCTCGTGCCGTCGTGGGTGGCATTCGCCGTCACCGGGTTGCTGGAGCAGCATTTCGGCCGGCTGGTCGACTACGGATTCACCGCCGCGATGGAAGACGAGCTCGACGAGATAGCCTCGGGCAACGAGCATCGCACCAACTGGCTGAACAACTTCTATTTCGGCGGCGACCACGGCGTGGCCGACTCGGTGGCGCGCTCCGGGGGGCTGAAAAAGCTGGTCGGGATCAATCTCGAGGGGATCGACGCCCGAGAAGTCAACTCCATCAAACTCTTTGACGATGCCGAAGGACGCACCATCTATGTCCGAGTGGGCAAGAACGGGCCCTACCTGGAACGGATGATGCTCGGCGATAATGGCGAGCTGAAACCGCAGCGGGCCAACCTCAACGACACGCTCACCCCCGATGAGCTGACGTTGGAAGTGGCCGAACAGCTTTTCGCGACACCCCAGGAGGGTCGGACGCTCGGGGTGGATCCGCAGACGGGGCACGAGATCGTCGCCAAAGACGGTCGGTACGGGCCGTATGTCACCGAGGTCCTGCCGGAGCCACCGGAGGAGCCAGACGCCACCGGAGCCAAGAAAGGCAAGAAACCCACCGGGCTCAAGCCGCGTACGGGTTCGCTGTTGCGCAGTATGGATTTGCAGACCGTCACGCTGGAGGACGCGCTGAAACTGCTGTCGTTGCCACGGGTCGTCGGTGTAGATCCCGACTCTGGCGACGAGATTACCGCGCAAAACGGGCGCTATGGCCCATACCTGAAGCGCGGCAACGACTCTCGCTCGCTGGCCACCGAAGACCAGATATTCGAAATCACTCTCGAGGAGGCACTGAAGCTCTACGCGGAGCCCAAGCGTCGTGGCCGGCAGGGAGCAGCGGCCCCGCCGCTGCGCGAGCTGGGCAATGACCCGGCGTCGGGCAAACCGATGGTGATCAAGGACGGCCGCTTCGGCCCGTATATCACCGACGGCGAGACCAACGCCAGTCTGCGCAAGGGCGACGACGTCTTGTCGATCACCGACCAGCGGGCCGCGGAACTGCTGGCTGACCGGCGGGCCCGAGGTCCCGTGAAGCGGACGGCCAAAAAGACCGCGCGCAAGAAGCCGGCGAAGAAAGCTGCCAAGCGGACCTGATCGCGCCCTGTGACGGCGGAAAGCCCGAGCTCAGAGCTCCTCAGGTTTCTTTTTCATCTTGTTGCTTAAAGGCTGGTGATTCTCAGCCTGTTCTCAGGTACACTAGTCCTGACGTCTGCTGTGAAACCGTCACGGCTGACCATAAGGGAGAGTTATGCGGTCCGCTATCCGATACTGCATCACCGCTGGTGTTGCACTCGGTGGCCTCAGCGTCATCATCGCCGCCCCGTCGGCGCCGCCGCTGCGCGACATCCAGGTGCCCGCGCTGCAGCTCTCCGGGAACACAGACGAGAACCCGGATGTGAACAGCTCGTCCGTCGAAGATTTGTTGCAGGTCATGTACGGATTGGAGACGCCGGTGGTGGTGCAGAACATCACCGAGTCCGATGCCGGAGCCCCGAACAGCGAACAACCGTCAAACGTGCCGGGCCTCAGCGGCCTGTTGAACCTCGGTGGTGACCCTGCCGGCGCCGCCGCGACCCAGCCCGGGAAGACGTTCGTGGATATCGCCCCGCCAACGCCGGGCGACCTCACTGCAGCGCCGACCAGCCCGCCACCGCCGGCCGGCTAGCCGATTTCGCTGGATACCTCTTCCGGCGCGGCAAGGTTGAGCGGCCGAGCCAGCTGGGTGGGGGCATTGCGTCCGCGCAGCGCGACGATCTCGGCGACGTCCCAGCACAAGGCTTCGGCATCAAGGGCGCCGCTGACCGCGACCGCCGAGGCCAGCACGTGGCCGTCTTCGAGCTTGGCCAGCTCGGTCAGCCGCGCAGCCTCGTTGACCGGGTCACCGATCACCGTGTACTCGAAGCGGGCCTGCGCGCCGATGTGACCGGCGATGGCGCGCCCGGAGGACACCCCGATGCCGAACTCCGCGGAGCCGATCACCGTTAGCAGCTCGTCGTGCAGCTCGCGGGCCGCTGCCAGCGCGCCGCCGGACGCGTCCGGGTGCTCGATCGGTGCGCCGAAGATGGCCAGCGCGGCATCGCCCTGGAATTTGTTGACGAAACCGCCGTGCTGGCCGACGGTGTCGACCACCACCCGGAAGAACTCATTGAGCAGG
The DNA here is from genome assembly GCF_035623875.1 of Mycobacterium sp. Taxonomy (GTDB): domain Bacteria; phylum Actinomycetota; class Actinomycetes; order Mycobacteriales; family Mycobacteriaceae; genus Mycobacterium. The sequence goes on from NZ_DASPSP010000307.1 coordinate 39,911, forward strand.
TTGACCACCTCTGCGGGTGGTCGTGTCGCCGCGAGCTGCGTCGAGCCGACCAGATCGACGAACAGCACCGCGACATCCCGCTCCTGCCCGCCCAACTCGGTGCCGCGCTCGAGCGCGCGGCGGGCAACGTCCTCACCCACGTAACGGCCGAACAGGTCGCGCAGCCGTTGCCGTTCGGACAGGTCGCGCACCATGTCGTTGAAGCCGGCCTGCAACAGCCCCAACTCGCTGGCGTCGTAAATCTGCATGTGCGCGTTGTAGTTACCGCGCTGTACCTCGCCGAGCGCCCAGCGCAGCTGACGCAGTGGGCCATCAATCGACATGGCCACCATCAGCGTGCTGGCCAGCCCGATGCCCAACGCCAGCAGCGCCAGCAAAAGTATCGGGTTCAACAGCTTCTCCGGCGGCCCATGAAGGTACGAAGCCTTGTCCCCCACCACGGCCAGCACGATCGCCAGCAGCGGCACCCCGGTGGACAGCGCCCAGGCCAGCATCTGGCGCCCGATGACACCCGATGCTTTGATGTTCTCCGGCAGCCCGCCCCGCAGGGCGGCAACGGCCACCGGTCGCAGCACCCGCTCGGACTGTAGGTAGCCGATGATGGCGGTGGCGGTGGCACCCAGGGCGGTAGCGACGGCCACCACCGGCGCGGCGTGCTTGGCCACCGGCCAGCTCGCGATGATGAACACCGTGCCGCCGATGCACCAGGACGCCAAGTTGATCACGGTGCGGTAGAACGGCGTCCGCAGTGCGCGGCTGCGGGCCAGCTCGGTGGCGGCCGGGTCGGTGTCGGTGAGCAGTCCGTCGCGGCGCTGCCACCGGAACACCGGCAGCAGTAAACGCGCACTGATCGCGGTTCCGAGGAGGAACAGCAGGACGGCCGAACCAGCGAAGATCGCCAGGTTGAGGGGCGGCAGTTCTTGCAGTTCGATGCGGTCTTCGGGTGGCAGCCCATAGCGCAGGAAGCCCAGCACCAGCAGTGCGCCGATGATGTCGGCCTGCAGCTGGCTCAGCGTGAACACCGGCCACGGTGTGCGGACAAACCATTGAACGAATGCGCTGATCCGCCCAGGGAGTGCCGCTGCCGTGCTCACCAACCCACCGTATCGGGCGTCTGGGACGAAAAAGTAGCCAGAACGTTCCGTGTACAGCCGCCTACGTTGTGGGGAGGTCAGCGCCGAGCAGTACTGTTGCCGGTGATGTCGCGGGTATTCGCACGGCTGGTCGGCCAGGAGTCGGTCGAAGCCGACCTGGTGGCCGCGGCCAAGGCGGCCCGCGGTGATTCGGCTCACACCGCCGCGATGACGCATGCCTGGCTGATCACCGGTCCACCGGGCTCGGGGCGCTCGGTCGCGGCGCTGTGCTTTGCGGCCGCATTGCAGTGCACATCGGCGGGCGTGCCCGGCTGCGGAGAATGCCGTGCCTGCACGACGACGATGGCGGGCACGCACGCGGACGTCCGTCGGGTCATCCCGGAGGGGCTGTCCATCGGCGTCGACGAGATGCGTGCGATCGTCCAGATCGCGTCCCGCCGCCCCAGCACGGGGCGCTGGCAGGTCGTGCTGATCGAGGACGCGGACCGGCTGACCGAAGGCGCGGCGAACGCCTTGCTCAAAGTTGTCGAGGAGCCGCCGCCATCTACGGTGTTTCTACTGTGCGCGCCGTCGGTGGATCCGGAGGACATCGCGATTACGTTGCGGTCCCGCTGCCGGCATATCGCGCTGGTGACTCCCTCGCCGGCGGCGATCGCCCAGGTGTTGATCGACGGCGACGGTCTCACGGTCGAGACCGCGAACTGGGCGGCTTCGGTCAGCGGAGGCCACGTCGGTCGGGCGCGGCGGTTGGCCACCGATCCGGAGGCGCGCGAGCGCCGGCTGCAGGCGCTCGGGCTGGCCCGGGACGCGGCCACCCGATCGAAGGCCTACGGTGCCGCCGAGGCGTTGGTGGCGTCCGCCGAGGCCGAGGCCGCAGTGCTGACCGCCGGCCGCGACGAGGCCGAAACCGAGGAGCTGCGCACCGCGCTGGGTGCGGGAGGCACCGGTAAGGGCACTGCCGGCGCTTTGCGCGGCGCCACCGGCGCGATCAAAGACCTTGAGCGACGGCAGAAGTCGCGTCAGACCCGGGCGTCTCGGGATGCCCTGGACCGCGCGCTGATCGACCTGGCGACCTACTTCCGGGACGCGCTGCTGGTGGCCGCCAACGCCGCAGGAGTGCGGCGCAACCACCCCGACATGGCGGAGCCCGTCGCGGCGATGGCCGCGCACGTCCCACCCGAGCGGTTGCTGCGCTGCATCGAAGCTGTGCTGGAGTGCCGCGAAGCGCTGGCGGTCAACGTCAAACCCAAATTCGCCGTCGACGCCATGGTCGCCACAATCGGGCAGGCGCTGCGCGACTAGCTGGGTTGCCCGGCTCTCCTCAGCTGCGCGGATCGTCGCTGGGCGAGGTTGGGCCACTCGCGTGCCCTGCCGTAGACTCATGCCGCCCGGCCGCACCGGGCGCCGCCGCCTTAGCTCAGTCGGCCAGAGCGATTCACTCGTAATGAATAGGTCGGGGGTTCGATTCCCCCAGGCGGCTCCA
>NZ_DASPSP010000312.1:0-2629 GCF_035623875.1 Mycobacterium sp.
CTCCGTCAACTCTTCGAGTTCGTGTGTCGCGTCGGCGAGGATCTGAGCCAGCACCGCGTATTTCGAGTCGAAGTAGAAGTAGAAGCCCGAACGGGCCACCCCCGCGCGGTCACTGATCGTGCTCACCGACAACTGGGCGAAGGGCCTTTCCTCGAGCAGTTCACGCACCGCCTGCACAATGGCCTGCCGCTGCCGATCACCCCGTCGTCTCGGCACCGGCACTACCGCGCCTGGATCAGCCGCCCTGCCGGCCTCCTGCTCGATGCGCACCCTTCGACCTTGCACCACGCCACGCCCAAAAGGAAACTTGACAGCCGTCAAGTTTCATCTCAGGATAGCAACTGGTGACGTCTGCCACAACGCCGGTTGATGCCGGTCTACGCTCACCGCAGCCGTCGAGGGAGGAACGTCAGAAGTGTCGAAGGCGACCATCAGCACCCCGAACTACCTGCTCGATCAGGCCAAGCGCCGACTGACCCCGTCATTCAACAACTTTCCCGGCATGGCTGCCGTCGAACAGCGGCTACTGAACACCGACTGGACACCGAGGAAGCTCGCGGATCCGCCGCCGGGCAGCGGGCTCAAGCCGGTCATGGGCGATCGTGGCCTGCCGGTCCTCGGCCACATCATCGAGATGCTGCGGGGCGGGCCGGACTACCTGCTATTCCTGTACCGAACCAAAGGTCCCGTCATATTCGGTGACTCACCGGTCCTGCCCGCCGTCGCGGCGCTGGGTCCCGACGCAGCCCAGATCGTCTACTCCAACCGCAACAAGGACTACTCCCAGCAGGGCTGGGTGCCGGTGATCGGGCCGTTCTTCCACCGCGGCCTGATGTTGCTCGACTTCGACGAGCACATGTTCCATCGGCGGATCATGCAGGAGGCGTTCGTCCGCTCCCGACTGGTCGGCTATGTCGAGCAGATGGACAAGGTCGTCTCGCAGGTAGTGGCTAACGACTGGGTGGTCAACGACTCACGTTTTCTGCTTTACCCGGCAATGAAGGAGCTCACCCTCGACGTCGCGTCGATGGTGTTCATGGGTCACGAACCCGGCACCGACCATGAGCTGGTGACCAAGGTGAACAAGGCCTTCACTATCACCACCCGCGCCGGAAACGCGATCATCCGCAGCAGCGTGCCGCCGTTTACCTGGTGGCGCGGTCTTCAGGCGCGTGAGCTGCTCGAGAACTACTTCCGTGAGCGCGTCATGGAGCGCCGCGGCAAGGAAGGCAGCGACCTACTGACTGTCCTGTGCCACACCGAGGACGAGGACGGCAACAGCTTCTCCGACGAGGACATCGTCAACCACATGATCTTCCTCATGATGGCCGCGCATGACACCTCGACATCGACCACGACGACGATGGCCCACCACCTGGCCGCCAACCCCGAGTGGCAGGAACGCTGCCGCGACGAATCCGATCGGCTCGGCGACGGTCCGCTGGACATCGAGTCACTGGAGAAGCTGGAGTCACTTGATTTGGTGATGAACGAGGCGATCCGGCTGGTGACACCGGTGCAGTGGGCGATGCGCCGGACTGTGCGCGACACCGAGTTGCTGGGCTACTACCTGCCTGCGGGCACGAACGTCATCGCGTACCCAGGGATGAACCATCGCCTGCCGGAGATCTGGACGGATCCGCTGAAATTCGACCCCGACCGGTTCACCGAGCCGCGCAGTGAGCACAAACGGCATCGCTACGCGTTCACGCCGTTTGGCGGCGGCGCGCACAAGTGCATCGGGATGACGTTCGGCCAGCTGGAGATCAAGACGATCCTGCACCGGCTGCTGCGCCGGTACCGGCTTGAGTTGCCCCGCGCGGGGTACCAGGCGAAATGGGACTACGGCGGTATGCCGATCCCGATGGACGGCATGCCGATGGTGCTCCGTCCGCTCTAGCGCGAGCAGACGCAAAACCCTCACGCCTCGGCGTGTCAGGGCTTTTGTGTCTGCTCACGTGAGATCCGCATACAGCCGGTTGGCGCAGGCGATGACTGCGCCCAGCGCCGACTGCGTCGGGTCCTCCGACCAGCCCATCGCCCACTCGGCGCGGCAGCCGTCAGAGCCCTGGATGAAGGTCGCGGTCGTGTCCTCTGACCGCAGCTGATGGAACCGCAGCATCTCCACGGCGATGCCGTGGTCGTAGAGCATCGCGGTCAGCGCGGCCACCGGGCCTGTCGCCGTGGCGGTCGCGGTCTCGCTGCGATCGCCGAACCCCAGCGTGGCCCGGAATGTTCGGGCCTGTTGGCCCAACCGGGTGGCGGGACGCTCGGTGTCAGTGCATTCCCAGTGGCCCAAGCGCACTGGTCCGGCGCTGGGAGCGTAGGTGGCGGTGAAAGTGCTCCACGACATGGTGTCGGCGTCCTCCCGGATTCCTCGCGGTAGCGAAATGCCGTCGAAGCGGACCGATGGCGATTCGGGTGGAGCGGGCGCCGTCTCGGCGCCACTCGGAAATCTCAGGTCGGTGATTGTCATGTGCCGGTCTTCTCTGGTCTGCAGTGGTGACCGACGGGTAGTAGCTTCCGACCCACAGCGGGGGGTCGGTCTGGATCAGACCCCGCTGCGGGTACTGGCTACTACGAGAAGACCAAAAAGGCACCGCACGATCGCCGAGAGTAGACGCTGATC
>NZ_DASPSP010000181.1:0-30582 GCF_035623875.1 Mycobacterium sp.
AGCCCGGCTTGTGCATCGGCACACTGGGTCCGGGTGTGGCGAACATCGCCGGGGCGATGATGTGTGCCAAGGTGGAACACTCACCGGTCATCTTCCTCGGCGGCCAGCGGGCGCGCATCACCGAACGTCGGGTCCGGCGTGGGCGCATCCAGTTCGTCCGCCAGGAAGGGCTTTTCACGCCGACGGTGAAGTATAGCGCCTCCATCGAATATGCCGACCAGACCGACGAAATCGTTCGAGAGGCGATTCGGCGAGCGATGTCGACAACGCCCGGCCCGGCCTACATCGAATATCCGTCGCATGTGATTCTGGAAGAGTTGGACGTCGCAGATCCCCTGTCTCCGAGCGCGTATCGCCTTGTCAATCATGGGGCCGGCGCACGGGAAATCGCCGAGGCGGCCAGGCTGGTTCGCGAGGCCAAGAACCCGATCCTGCTGGTCGGCCACGGCGTTCATACGTCACGCACCGGTGCGGCGGTCAGGGAACTGGCCGAGCTGATGGCCTGCCCGGTGATCCAGACATCCGGCGGCACGTCGTTCATCTCCGGGCTGGAGGATCGCACCTTTCCCTACGGTTTTTCGTCCGCGGCGGTCGAGGCCGTGGCCACATCGGACGTGTGCGTCGCGCTCGGCACCGAGCTCGGTGAGCCGGTTCACTACGGCAAAACGAGGCACTGGGCGGAAAATAACGCCACCCGAAAATGGATCTACGTGGAGCAGGACCCGCTGGCGATTGGCGTGAACCGGCCGGTCGATGTGGCGCTGGTGGGAGACCTGCGCGGCGTGGTGCCACAGCTGGTCGAAGCGCTGAAGGACAGCCCACGTTCGCCGTCGGCCGATCTTGCCCGCTGGATCAAACAGGACGCAGACACGCTCGCCGAATTGGCCGAGACCGCACCGAGTGGACGGACTCCGATCCACCCCGCACGCTTTGTGGTGGAAGCGACCAAAGCCTTTCCGGCCGAAGGCATCATGGTCCGCGACGGCGGCGCGACGGTCATCTTTCAGTGGACCTATTCGGTGGCCAAGCCACACGACGTAATCTGGAACCAGAACTTCGGCCACTTGGGCACGGGCTTGCCCTATGCCATCGGTGCGTCGATCGCAGACGGCGGCAAGCGGCCGGTCATGCTGCTGACCAGCGACTCCTCGTTCATGTTTCACATCGCCGAGTTGGAGACCGCCGCACGTCAAAAGCTGCCGCTGGTATGCGTCGTGGGCGTCGACCACCAATGGGGTCTCGAGGTCGGCGTCTACAAGCGCACCTTCGACCAGCCGTCACCGCAGCCCGGTGTGCACTGGAGCAAGGACGTGCGCTTCGACAAAATCGCCGAGGGCTTCGGCTGCCACGGCGAATATGTCGAAAAGGGAGAGGAGATCGGTGCGGCGGTCAAGCGCGCTTATGCCAGCGGCAGGACCGCCGTCGTGCACGTCTGCATCGACCCGAAGGCCAACTCCGAGGAGATGCCGAACTATGGTGAATTCCGCACTTGGTACGCCGAAGGCACCCAGTAAAAAAGGAAGGTTGTCATGCGCGAAAACCTGAAGTTCTACATCGACGGCAGCTGGGTCGATCCGTTACGTCCCAACAGTTTTGACGTCGAAAACCCGGCGACCGAGCAGGTATCCGGGCAGATCTCGCTCGGCTCGGCCGCCGATGTCGACGTGGCGGTCAAGGCCGCCCGACGCGCTTTCGCCGGCTGGTCGCAAACCAGTCGCGAACAGCGCCTCGATCTGCTGGAAGCCATCCTCGCCGAATATCAGAAACGTACCGACGATCTCGCCGACGCCGTCACCGAGGAAATGGGTGCGCCGCCGTCACTGGCCGCCGGCCCACAGGTCCAACTCGGGATCGGTCACCTGGTGACAGCGATCGACGTGCTGAAGAACTTCCCATTCGAGGAGCAGCACGGGGCGACGCTGATCGCCAAGGAGCCGATCGGCGTGTGCGGGCTGATCACGCCGTGGAACTGGCCGCTCAACCAGATCGCGGTCAAGGTGTACCCGGCGTTGGCGACCGGGTGCACGATGGTCCTGAAACCGTCTGAGGTGGCGCCGTTCTCGGCTTACATCTTCACCGAGATCCTTGATGCCGCGGGTGTGCCGGCCGGTGTCTACAACCTGGTCAACGGCGACGGCCCCGGCGTCGGCGTCGCGCTGGCGAGCCACCCCGACGTCGACATGGTGTCGTTCACCGGATCCACCCGCGCCGGCGTCGAGGTGGCCACGAATGCCGCTCCGACCGTGAAGCGGGTGACCCAGGAACTCGGCGGCAAGAGTCCCAACATTGTCCTCGACGACGCGGGCTTCGCCGACAACGTCCGCGCCGGCGTGGTCAACATGATGCCGAATTCCGGGCAGAGCTGTAACGCGCCGTCGCGCATGCTGGTCCCGAATTCGCGTATGGTCGAGGCGATCACCATCGCGCGGGAGACCGCCGAGCAGGTGAAGGTGGGCAACCCCAGCGATAAAACAGCGATCGGGCCGGTGGCGTCGAGGGCACAGTTCGACAAGGTCCAGGGCCTGATCCAGAAGGGCATCGACGAGGGTGCGACCGTCGTGGCCGGCGGCCCGGGTCGCCCAGCAGGGCTGGACAAGGGTTACTACATCAAGCCGACTGTCTTCGCCAACGTCACCAACGACATGACGATTGCGCGCGAGGAGATCTTCGGGCCAGTGCTGTGCGTCCTCGGCTATGACGGCATCGATCAAGCCGTGGAGATCGCCAACGACACCGATTACGGCTTGGCCGGCTATGTCTCGGGGGCGGACTACGACAAGGCGCGAGAGGTGGCCCGCAAGATCCGGGCCGGGTGGGTGACGATCAACCACGCCTTCGACATGAACGCGGCGTTCGGCGGCTACAAGCACAGCGGCAACGGTCGAGAGTGGAGTGAGTTCGGCTTCCACGAGTATTTGGAGGTTAAGAGCACTTTGGGCTACGCACCCGAAAAGGCCGCGCAGTAGCTTCAGTCGATCGCAAAGGAATGAGCCGCAAATGTTTTCAGCAGTTTTGATCGAGAAGGGCGAGGCAGGACAGACTGTCGGGGTCGTCGACTTGGACGAGACGCAGCTGCCCGACGGCTCGGATGGCTTCGTCAGCATCGATGTCGAGTACTCCACGCTGAATTACAAGGACGGCTTGGCGATTACGGGCAAATCGCCTGTGGTGCGGAAATTTCCGATGGTTCCGGGTATCGATCTCGCCGGCGTGGTGACCGACAGCAGCCACGCCGATTGGAGCAAGGGCGACCGTGCGGTGCTCAACGGTTGGGGCGTGGGCGAGACGCATTGGGGCGGCCTCGCTCAGCGCGCCCGCCTGAACGGCGATTGGCTGATACCCCTGCCATCCGCTTTCACTACCCGTCAAGCGATGGCGATCGGCACCGCAGGCTACACGGCCAGCCTTTGCGTGGACGCCTTGCTGCAGCACGGGGTGTCTCCGGATCAGGGCGAGATTTTGGTGACCGGCGCGACCGGCGGCGTCGGGACGGTCGCGATCGCACTATTGAATGCGGCGGGGTTCAAAGTGGCTGCGGCGACCGGAAAGTCGTCCGAGGAGGCGTTCCTGCATCAACTGGGCGCCGTGACGGTGTTGGACCGTGCCGAGTTCAGTGAGGCCGGCAAGCCGTTGCAGAAGGAGCGCTGGGCGGGCGTCGTCGATACCGTCGGCAGCTTTACGCTGGCCAACGCCTGCGCGCAGACGCGGTATGGCGGCGCGGTTGCCGCATGCGGCCTGGCTGGCGGCATGGACTTTCCAGCGACGGTTGCGCCGTTTATTCTGCGCGGCGTTTCGCTGCTTGGTATCGACAGCGTGATGGCGCCTAAACAGCGGCGCCTGACCGCGTGGGAACGCCTAGCCCGCGATTTGGATGCCGGCAAGCTGGATTCGATAGCCCGGGAGATCGGACTGGGCGAGGCGATCGCTTCGGCGGGAGAGCTCATGGACTCCCAAGTGCGCGGGCGCCTCGTTGTCGACGTCAATCGCTGACGGGAGCACTGATGACTGAGAACACCACCCAATCACCGGCCGCCCAGCTCGACTTGTCCGACATCGATCACCGAGTGGGCAAGCCGGTGGGCGGCGGCCAGCTGTGGGATCCGTGTAGTTCATCCGACATCCGGCGCTGGGTGATGGCGATGGATTACCCCAATCCGCTGCACTGGGATGAGCAGTTCGCTCGCGGCTCGAAGTACGGCGGCATCGTTGCACCGCAGTCTATCGCGGTGGCCCTGGACTACGGACACGGCGCGGCGCCCGCGTGTGTGGGCCATATTCCGAACAGCCACTTGATCTTCGGTGGTGAGGAATGGTGGTTCTACGGCGCCCCGGTACGGCCCGGAGACAAGTTGTTCCAGGAGCGTCGGTTTCATGACTACAAGGTGACCGAGACAAAATTCGCCGGCCCAACGATGTTCTCACGCGGCGACACCATCCACACCAACCAGCACGGCACCCTGGTGGCGCGCGAACGTTCCACCGCGATCCGCTATCTCTACGAGGAAGCGACCAAGCGCGGGATGTTTGGAAATCAGCTTGGCGAGATCAAACGGTGGACGCAAACCGAGCTCGAGGAAGTCGAAAGGCTGCGGCGTGAGTGGCTCGAATCCAACCGCATGGGTGTCTCGCCGCGCTTCGACGAGGTGAAGGTTGGTGACACGCTGCCTCGTCGGGTGATCGGCCCGCACAGCATCGCCAGCTTCACCACCGAATACCGGGCTTTCCTGTTCAACATCTGGGGCACCTTCCACTGGGTGGCGCCGCCGGGTATCAAGGATCCGTGGATCTATCAGGATCCGGGCTGGGGCAAGGACTTCGCTTTCGACGAAGAAGACGCGAAGATCGATCCACGCAAGCGCGACGGGCTCTACGTCGGCCCGTCGCGCGGTCACATCGACGCCGAACGGGCCAGCGAAGTTGGCATGGCGCGCGCCTATGGCTACGGCGCAACGATGGGGGCTTGGTGCACCGACTATCTCGCGTATTGGGCCGGCCACGACGGCATGGTGCGCCACTCCAAGGCCGACTTCCGTACGCCCGCGTTCGAGGGTGACGTGACCTATTTCGACGCCGAAATCGTCGACAAGCAAGCGGAGTCGACCTGGGGTGTGCCTCTCGTACAGGTAAAGCTGCGCCTGACCAACCAGAGCGGAGAAATGTTGGTGGGCTGCACGGCCGAGGTCGAACTGCCGTTGTAGCCATGGTTGCCGAGACGGGTTCGCAAGTTGCACAAGGGGCTTCCGTAATATTCGGTCCACCGCTATCCGATGAGCCTGGGCTGGGGGCGCTCACGCTGCCGGGTTTCCTGCGCGAAGTGACGCAGATGTATGGCGAGCGCGAGGCGCTAGTGTGGCGCACCGCCGACGGCGTCACGCGTTGGACCTACTCGCAGCTTTGGGAGCGCGCGATCGAGGTGGCTCGTGCGCTGCGCCAGAGCGGCCTGGGCAAGGACGCCCGTGTCGGCGTTCTGATGACGAACCGGCCGGAATGGATTGCCGCAGTGTTCGGTACGGCTCTGGCTGGCGGAGTGGCCGTCACGCTCAGCACGTTTTCTACGCTGCCCGAATTGGACTACCTCATCCGGGCCTCCGCCGTTTCGGTGCTGTTGTTCGAGCGCAGGGTGCTCGCGAAGGACTTCGCCGCCGTTCTGGCCGAGCTGGAACCGGCGATCGGCACATCGCGGCCAGGGGCGCTGGAATCGGCGAACTACCCGTTTTTGCGCCGACTGGCGCTGGTGGGCGAGCCTGCACCTGGTATCGAAGCGTGGGATGAGTTCCTGGCGTCCGGTCATGGGGAACCCCGCGAGCTGATCGAGGCAACTGCCGCCGGGGTGCTGCCAAGCGATGCCGCGGTGTTGTTCTTCTCGTCCGGCTCCACCAGCACGCCGAAGGGCGTCCTCAGCGCACATCGCGGGGTGTGCATTCAACTGTGGCGCTTCCGGCGGATGTACGGGTTCAGCCCTGACGACCACATTCGAGGCTGGACCGCCAACGGCTTTTTCTGGTCCGGCAACTTTGCGATGGTGCTCGGATCTACGTTGGCCAGCGGCGGATCCCTCGTCTTGCAATCGACGTTCGACGCCGCAGAGGCGCTCGAGCTCATACAGGCCGAAAGGGTGAACTTTCCGTTCGCCTGGCCCCACCAGTGGACCCAGTTGCAAGGCGCACCCAACTGGGGGCAGGTGGATTTGAGCAGTGTGAGATTCGCGGATTTCAAGACCCCGATCGCACACCATCCCACGGTTTCGGGCGAGTGGTACGAACCGGGCCATGCCTACGGCAACACCGAAACATTCACGATCATAACCGGTTACCCGGCCAACACTCCGCCCGAAGTCCATGCGGACAGCTTCGGAGTGGCGCTGCCCGGTGTGGCGCTCAAGATCACCGATCCGCTGACCGGGGACATCGTTCGGCGCGGCGAGGCGGGCGAAATCAGCGTCAAGGGACCCACGCTCATGCTCCGCTATATCGGCACTCCACTTGACGAGACTCTCGACGCCGAGGGGTTTTTCGCTACGGGCGACGGTGGCTATCTCGACGACGCCGGCCGACTCTACTGGCAAGGCAGGATCACCGACATCATCAAGACCGGCGGTGCCAATGTCTCGCCACGCGAGGTTGATGAGGCCCTCATCACCCATTCCGGCGTAAAGGTGGCACAGACCGTCGGCGTTCCGCACCAAACGCTCGGAGAGGTCGTGGTGTCCTGCGTCGTGCCGCACGATGACGTGATCCTTGACGTCGAGCAGCTTCTGGTGTTCCTGCGGCAGCGATTGGCGAGCTACAAGGTGCCGCGCCATGTGCTGTTTTTCGGCGAGGACGAAGTGGCGCTGACGGGCAATGCCAAGATAAAGGCCGGCGAGCTTCGGGAACTAGCGGCCAAGCGGCTGGCCGGCAACTGAGCCGGGCCGGCCCACCATCAAGGAGGTTGTAATGAAGTGTCGTGCCGCTGTGCTGCGCGGGGTCGGCGAGGACTGGGAGATCCGCGAGGTGGAGCTCGACCCGCCACGCGACGGTGAAGTCCTGGTGCGCATGGCCGTTGCCGGCGTTTGCCACTCCGATGACCACCTGATCACCGGCGACGTGGTGCCGACCCCCGAGGTGCTGGCCGCGACCGGCATGCCCGTACCGGACTGGTTCCCGTTGCTCGGTGGTCACGAGGGCGCTGGTGTCGTCGAAGAGATCGGGCCGGCCGTGACGACGGTGCAGCCCGGGGATCACGTGGCGATGTCGTTCATTCCCGCGTGCGGTAATTGCCGGTTTTGTGTCAACGGGCAGAGCTACATCTGCGATTCCGGCGCGAGCCTGTTCGTGCGAGAGATGCCCACCGACGGAACCTGCCGCCGGCATCTCGGCGACGAAAACCTTTTGGCCTATGGTCAACTCGGCACGTTCGCGGAATATGCGGTGCTAACGGAAAGGTCCGTCATCAAGATCGACGACGCGATCCCGTTCCATGCCGCCTCACTCGTCTCGTGCGGTGTCAGCACCGGTTGGGGCTCGGCGACGGTCTCGGCAGGCACCGAGCCCGGCGACACCGTCGTCGTCATCGGAACCGGCGGTGTCGGAATGAACGCCCTGCAAGGAGCGCGCGCGGCCGGCGCAACCTATATCGTCGCGGTGGATCCGGTTGAGTACAAACGGGATTCGGCCAAGATCTTCGGCGCCACGCATGCCGTCGCTTCCGCTGAGGAGGCGATACCACTGGTGAAAGACATCACCGCCGGCGTGATGGCCGACCGCGTCATCTTGACTCCTGGTGTTCTGCACGTGGACTTGATCGCGTTAGCGATGATCCTGCTTCGCAAGGGCGGGACGTGCGTTGCCACCGGCATCACCCCCTACAGTGAGCCCTTGGTTCCGCTGATCCTGCAGGAGATGGTGCTCTCGGCCAAGCAACTCAAGGGAGTGCTTTACGGCGGGATGAATCCGCGCACCAGCGTGCCGAAGCTGTTGTCGATGTATCAGGCCGGCGTGGTGAAACTCGACGAGCTGGTCACCCGGCACTACCAGCTGGACCAGATCAACGAGGCGTTCGCGGACCTGCGCGAAGGACGCAACATTCGCGGCATCATCGATTTCGCCGGCCTCTAAAGCCGTCTGCAAACCCGCAGGTATAGGACCGGCTTCCGCCATGCAGTTTGAGAACCTACACTGGGCGCCGACGCGGAAGCCGCCCATGGCTCGGCGTAGCAGCATATTTCGGTTGCCGCGAGCGTCGTGTCTTCCGCTGATGCGCTAGAGGCGCACCTAAACTGACGGGTGATCCGGCAGGGAGGGGCATCGACGCATCGGCGGCAACTACGGCACCGGCCAGGCGAACGGTCGGAGCGCTGCAAAAGTGAGCAAGGGACCGGCCGGGATCTACCCCGCGCCGGTCCGCTGTGCTCGGCGTGCCCGATGGGTTGCTCCGCCAGTGCGCCGTCTCACCACCACCAGAAGTAGCGACAATGACGGACGGTCAACGCGCCGTCCCGGTATTCCCGCGCTGGATGGCCTGCGTGCAGTGGCCGTCGCACTGGTGCTCGCCGACCACGGCGGCATCCCCGGCATGACGGGCGGATTCCTGGGTGTCGACGTGTTTTTCGTACTCAGCGGTTTCCTGATCACTTCGCTGCTGCTTGACGAGCTGGGCCGAAGCGGCCGTATTGATTTGGGCGACTTCTGGATTCGGCGTGCCCGCCGGCTGCTACCGGCGTTGGTGCTGATGGTGTTGGCGGTGGCTGTCGGCCGCCAATTCTTCGCGCCCGAGGCCGTTGCCGGCTTGCGCGATGACGCCGTCGCCGCCTTCTTCTGGGTAGCCAACTGGATGTTCGTCGCCGACAAGACCAACTATTTCACTCAGGGTGCTCCGCCGTCGCCGTTGCAGCATGCATGGTCGCTCGGTGTCGAGGAGCAGTACTACATCGTGTGGCCGCTGCTGCTGGTCGTGGTGGCGGTGGTGCTGGCTACACGGGCACGTCGTCGGGATGGATGGGCCACGCTGGGCGGGGTCCGCTTGACGGTGTTTCTGCTGGCCGTGTTGGGTGCACTGGGGTCCGCCGCGGCCGCGATCCTGCTCGCGTCCGATGCCACTCGTGACCGCGTCTACTTCGGCACCGATACCCGAGCACAGGCGCTGTTGGTGGGCGCCGCGGCGTCGGCGCTGTTGGTGGGCGATTGGTCGGCGCTGAACCGCGGCTGGTCGCTGCTCCGATCTCGGTGGGCCAAATGGACCGCTCGGGTGTTGCCGGTGATCGGGTTGGCGATGTTGGGGATGGCGACCCACTACGCCACCGGCAGCGCTCGCGAGTTCCGCGGAGGTCTGCTGATTGCGGTGGCCATTGCGGCGGCGCTGGTGATCGCCCCGGTGGCGGTCGACCAGCGCGGACCTGTCGCCGCCGTGCTGGCTTGGGGTCCGGTGGCGTGGCTGGGCACCATCTCCTACGGCATCTATCTGTGGCATTGGCCGATCTTTCTGGTGCTCAACGGTGAGCGCACCGGCTGGTCTGGACTCTCCTTGTTCGGCGTCCGGTGCGCCGCCACCCTGGCAGTGTCCACTGTGTCGTGGTGGGTGGTCGAGCGGCCCGTCAGGAGATGGCGGCCGGTGCAGGTGCCGCTGTTGCCGCTGGCGGGAGCGACCGCCGCGACCGCTGCCGCGGTGACGATGCTGGTGGTTCCGGTCGGTCCCCGGCCCGGCGCCGGGTCGCTGGACGGCAGCTTGCCACCTGGCGTGTCGCCGGTCGCGGTCGTTTCACCGTCCCTACCGAAGGGACCCAGACCTGCGCGCGCCGTCGCGCAGCGAGATCCGCGGCGGCCATTCACCGTGTCGGTCTTCGGCGACTCGATCGGCTGGACCTTGATGCATTACCTCCCGGCCACGCCGGGGTTCCATTTCATCAACCACACCGTCATCGGGTGCAGCTTGGTGCGTGGCGGCCCGTACCGCTATCTCGGCCAGACGTTGGATCAGAAGAGCGAATGTGAGTCGTGGCCGAGCAGATGGCGATCAGAGATCGCTGCCGACCGGCCCGACGCCATACTGCTGATCGTCGGCCGCTGGGAGACAGTGGATCGGGTCAACGAGGGAAGGTGGACCCACATCGGTGACCCGGCGTTCGACGCATACCTGACCGGTGAATTGGGGCGCGCGGTAGACATTCTCAGCTCCAGCGGTGCTCCACTGACGGTGGCCAACCTGCCTTATAGCCGGCGGGGCGAACGTCCGGACGGGAGCTCGTGGCCAGAGGATCAACCCGAGCGGGTGAAACAATGGAACACGATGCTGGGCAGAACAATCGAACAACGCACAGGCGTCGGGATACTGGACCTGAACAAAAAGCTGTGCCCAGAAGGTGCGTACACCGCCAAAGTCGACGGCATTCAGGTGCGCAGCGATGGTGTGCACCTGACCCCCGAAGGCGTGAAGTGGCTAATGCCGTGGCTCGAGGAATCGCTGAGATAGTTGCCGCTACTTGCCGACATGACAGCTGATTTCCATGCTGTCACTCTCGCGAGCGGCGAAGTTGACACTAACGTAGCCGTTCTCGGCGTTACGGACGTAGTCGAGGTAGGGCTGTGCGTCCGCCATCTCGGTGTTATCGGCGACGACGAGGGCTCCCGGTGACAGACGTGGTTCGAGCAGCTTGATCACCGGAAGGTACAGCTCCTTCCAACCGTCGAGCAGCACGAGACCGACCGGTCCGTCCAGACGGGCAAGCGTGGAAAGCGCATCGCCTTCAAGGATGGTGATCAGGTCGTCCAACCCGGTCTCGACGAATGTCTGCCTAGCAGCGGCTATCTTGTCCGCGCTGAGCTCGGTGGTCACCACTCGGCCGCTGCCGTTGTCGCGCAACGCTGACGCCAGGTGAAGCGCTGAAATACCAAACGACATACCGAATTCCACAATGGTCGCGGGACGAGTTGCCCGCACCAGCGAATACAGCAGTCGGCCGGCCTCCGGCGTTACCGGGATGTAGAACGCGCTCATCGCGTCGGCGCGTTCCTGCGCAGTCATCGCCGTCGACATCACACCTGGCAAATCACGCAACTGCGACATCTGTTCCCTCGACGCGGTGTACATCCGGTCAAGGGCTGCTGCGACCCGGTGATCCTGCAATGTGGTGGACATGCCGTCGAGCCTAGGCCGCCGCGGTCGCAAGTTGTTGGCTCCCTACGACTGGCGACCCTCGACGGACCCCGGGCCTGTGCCGGCTAATCTGCACCGGCGCGCGGCTGACCGCAAATTTTTTTCCAAGAATGTTTGACCTGCACCCGCTTCCGGTGTCAGGATGGATTCGCAAGCACCTCGGTAGGTGAGGCGTCTGCATGGATATAGGCCACTGACCCCGAACGTCGAGAGACGCCCCGGGTCAGGACAGCTCCTCCCGGGCTAAGGGTTGAGCCCAAGTGGCTTCCGGATGAAACTCCGGATACGCCGTGCAGTGCCGAAGCTCCGACGAGAGGGGTGCGTCGCCGCTGGCGTCAAATCCCCTTCTGTGCGTGCACTGGGCGACACCCCCGTGTGTCCTGGCCGTGAGGAGGTGATGGGCGAGATGAGTCCGAGCGACAGTCCGCATCCGTATTCGAAATCCGTTTCGTCCCGATCCGTTCGCGGCATTTCTTCTGTCGCCTGAGCCTTTCTCGGACGCTACTTCGGTTGTGCCCGCGCGCAATTGGTGCGTGGGGCGATGAGGTGTGCGCGAAATTCTCCGGTGGCCGAAATGACTTGTGGTAGTCGGTCGGGCTTCCGACAGGAGACGATCATGGAATTTGTTGCCTCACAGGCAAATCGCGGGAGCGGTCATGGCACGACCTAATCCCGAGCGTCAGATCCATCGGGCCTGCGGGGACGTCCGTGCGGCACTTCTCGAAGCACTGGAGCTGCTCTCGGAAAGCACTGTCCCCGGCGCCGGCTGCGATGACATGTTCAGGGCCTTCAGCGACTTGGGGCGCGTTCAGCGTCATGTCGCCGCTGCGCTGCATGCCGCCAACTCGCTCGACCAGATGGTGGGCCTTCCGGAAGAGCAGCGTCCACCCTGGTCGTATTACCGCAGCCGGATCAGCAAGAAGCCGTTGTTTGTCCTGAACTCCGCTGCCGGTGACGACAGCTTCGCTAGGCGGGCATCCGCCTCGTAGCGAAAGTCACCGCTGCTGACACGTTGACGCGGGCACGTTGAGCGGCTGATACCGCCCCACATGTGCGCTGTGTCGCGCGTTGTATCCGGCTGCCTGAAGCTGTCGCGACCGCAACAGTCCCGACCCGCCCCACCATCTGCTCCATCCCTTTCCAGAGAGCGAGAGGCCGATGACTTCCATCTCCCCGCAGACAACAAGCGGCATCCCGCCGACCACCAACGGCACCGCTTCGCGGGCCGCACCCTCCGGGTCGGCGGTGCTGGATTCGGCGCATGTCGGCGACATCGTCGGCGCGTTCGGTCGTATCGACCGGGATGCCAGCCCCGGTCGTAGCTGGTGGCAACGGCTTCGGATGCTGATGGTCATTAGTGGCCCCGGACTGATCGTGATGGTCGGCGACAACGACGCCGGTGGTGTCGCGACTTACACGCAGGCCGGACAGAACTACGGCATGAAATTGCTGTGGACACTGGCGCTGCTCGTCCCGGTGTTGTATGTCAACCAGGAAATGGTGCTCCGATTGGGCGCGGTCACCCGGGTCGGTCATGCGCGGCTGATTTTCGAGCGCTTCGGCAAGTTCTGGGGCGCGTTCAGCGTTGGCGATCTATTGATCCTCAACGCCTTGACGATCGTCACCGAATTCATCGGGGTGTCGTTAGCGCTCGGATTCTTGGGCTGCCCCAAGGCAGTTGCGATACCGCTCGCTGCTGTGCTGCTGTTCGCGGTGGTGGCTGGTGGCTCGTTCCGGCGTTGGGAGCAGCTGATGTTCGTCTTGATCGCGGCTAACGCTGCGATCATCCCGGTCGCATTGTCGGTGCACCCCACCATCGGCGGCAGCGTGCACGGACTGATTCCCTCGTTGCCTGGCGATCCGGACTCCATCGTGCTCATGGTCATCATGGCGATTGTCGGCACCACCGTGGCGCCCTGGCAGCTGTTCTTCCAGCAGTCCAACGTCGTCGACAAGCGCATCACGCCGCGCTGGATTCCCTACGGCCGAGCCGATTTGGTCATTGGCATCGTCGGGGTGATGGGCGGCGCGATCGCGCTGATGGCAGTCACCGCGTTCGGGCTGGACGGCACCGCCGCCGCCGGAAAGTTCAGCAATGCCGGGGCGGTCGCTGGCCACCTATCCGCTCACGTCGGGCACACGTTCGGCGTGCTGTTCGCGCTGGTTTTGCTGGACGCATCACTAATCGGGGCGAACTGCGTGGGGCTGGCCACCACCTATGCACTCGGTGACTCCATGGGTAAGCCGCATTCGCTGCATTGGAAGATCACCGAGGCGCCGTTGTTCTACGGCAGCTACGCCGTGCTGCTCGGGGTGTCGGCTGCGGTCGCGTTCAGTCCCGATCACGTCCTCGGTCTGATCACTCAGGGTGTGCAGGCGCTAGCCGGCGTACTGCTGCCCTCCGCGACCGTCTTTCTGGTGCTGCTGTGCAACGACCGCCCGGTGATGGGCCCGTGGGCAAACACCTTCCGCCAGAACGCCATCGCCTGGATGATCGTCTGGTCACTGGTGGTGCTGTCGCTGATGTTGACGGCGGTGACGTTCTACCCCAACCTGTCCACCGCGACTCTGGTGACCGGCGTCGGAGTCGGCGTTGCGCTCGGCCTGCTGGGCGCCGCCATTATTTTCGCCGTCGGTTGGCACACGGAGCGGCGCAAGCTGGAAGACACCGTGCCATTCGGTGCGCTGGACTTCGACCAGGTCGAGGAACTCGAGCAGCTCCCGAAGCTGACACGTGCCGAACTCAAAGCCTTCCACAAAGAGGTCCGCGCGCGTTGGAACACGCCGGCACTTGCGACCCTGGAGCGGCCGGCCATATCGCCGCTGCGTCGGGCCGGGCTGTTGACGCTGCGCAGCTACCTGGTTGTCGCGGGCGCGATGGTGGTGGTCAAGATCGTCCAGGCCGGCCTAGGCTGAGGAGAATCTCACGGCAGCAGGACGATCTTGCCGTGGGTGTGCCGCTGCTCGAGCTCTTCGTAAGCATCGGCGACCCGGTCTAGCGGATACGTGGCAGCGACATCGAAATCGACTGCGCCAGACGCGATCAGATCGGCGATTTCGCTGAGAACCTCCGGCGTCGACGCCTCGGCGCTCCCCTCGGTCTTCGCGCCGACCTCGCCGGCTTTCTGGAAGGAGATGATGGTGTCGATGCGCTCGGGCGGCACACCGAGATCCAGGGCCAGCTGAACATAGTTCGGTCCGAACAGGTCGATGAACGCATCGATGCCGTCCGGTCCGGCCTCCCGCAGTCGCTCGGCCAACCCGTCGCCGTACTCGACTGGGACCACGCCGTGAGCGCGAAGCCACTCGGCATTGTTTTTCGACCCGATGCCCAGCACCCGAACGTCGAGGAGCGCCAACAACTGGACGACCAGGCTACCCACTCCGCCGGCCGCGGCCGAGACCGCGACCGTTTCGCCCGGCTGCGGCGCCACGGCACGGACCGCGGCGTATGCCGTAACTCCGACGACGTAGAGGGAGCCGGCGGCCTCCCAGCTCAGCTGAGCTGGTTTGCGGATCAGCTGGCCGACCGGGACCACGGTATGTGTGGCGTGGCTGGAACGCCGAAAACTGAACCCGAGCACCTCGTCGCCGATGGCGAAATCGCTTACCCCGTTGCCGACTTCGACGACAATTCCGGCCAGGTCGCTGCCCTCGCCAGAGGGAAACGTCGCGGGGAACTGCTCATGCAGTGCGCCGATGCGGATAGCTGCCTCGCCGGGATTGATGCCGGCGGCGCGAACCTCGACGAGCACCTCGCCTGCGCCGGGGGCCGGGACATCGATATCGGCCACGTACAGGACATCGCGTCCGCCATATCGATCGAACCGGACCGCGCGGGCCTTTGTAGCTGTCATGTTGATCTCCTTCCCGGGTTTGCGAGCAGGCCTAGGTGCTCCAGATCGGCGACGTATTTGTCGATCAGCGAGGCCGACAAGTGCGGAATATCCTCGCTCGCACCGATTTTCGCTGCTCGAACGGCGTCGCGGAACATCTCGGTGGATGCGGGTGCGCCGAGCAGCGGCTGCTGTGGTTTCCGGTAGGCGTCCATTAACGGCAGAACCGAGTGTTGGCGTTGCTTTTCCGGCAATGCGCGCAGCGCGGTTTCGAAGCGCGCGAGCCATTCGTTGTAGTCGGCGATACGCTGGATGTGGTGGCCGGCGTCGATGAGCCAGTCCACGAATACGTCCAGCGAGACTCCGTCGTCGTGCGGATTCATCACGTCGAAGGACCGGAACCCCCAGGAAGCTGTTGTGGCACACTGCTCGCCGAGCGTGGTGATCGATTCCGCGACGAAGTCGACGGGCAGACCGTCGTAGTGCGCCCGGGGTCGGTTGCCCGCCGCATCGGTCTGATAGAACGAGCCCGGCGCGACGCCCGTCGCCAGCAAGCTCAATATCAGTCGGGTGAACGCGTCGGGCACATTGAGCTGACCGGCATAGCGGCTGTGGGCGAGGATCATGTCGGAGCGGAACACTGCCACCGGCAGCCGGCACAGGTCGTGTGCCTCACGCAGCAACACCTCGCCGGCCCACTTGCTGTTCGCGTATCCGTTGGCGTACGACTCGTCGATCGGTCGCACCGGGGTGACGTCGCGGATATCGCCATCTTCGACGAATTCAGTCGGATCGACCGACAACGCCACCGCCACGGTTGACAGGTAGGTGACCGGCTTGATCCGGGATGTGATGGCCAGCCGGATCAGCTCCGCCGTGCCAAGAACGTTGGGGCCGAACAACTGGTCGTAGGGTAAGACGTGGTTGACGAGCGCAGCCGGATGTACTATCAAATCCACCGTTTTCGCCAGCCGCTCCCAAGTCGCTTGATCCAAACCGAGATTCGGCTCGCCGATATCGCCGACGACGACTTCGAGCCGGTCGGCTGCCAACTCGCGGAACCGCGCTGGCAATTGCGAGTCCCCACTGTCGAAGACGGCTTCCAGCCGTCTTGCGGCGCTCTGCGGGTCACTGCCCCGGACTATGCAGATCAGCTTCCCGCCCGTCTCGGCCAGCCGTTGCAGCCAATCCAGGCATAGGAACCGGCCGAGGTAACCGTTGGCGCCGGTGAGCAAAACGGTGTGTGGTTCGCCGGTGGTCGACGGAAGCGACGGTGCTTCAGCGAGGGTCCGCGTGTCGATGAATTTCTCCAAAGTCAGCTCAGCGGAGCGGATTTGGGTGACAGACTCTCCAGGGGCTCCGTGCACAGTCGTGAACGTCGGGCGCTTGGCGCTGGCGCCACATTCGGTCTCGATGTAGTCGGCGAGCTGGCGCAGGTTGCCTGCCGGGTTGATGATCACCGCGACCGGCACCTCGACTCCGAAGATTTCCTGCAGCAGGTTGGAAAAGGTCAACGCCGACAGCGAGTCTCCGCCGAGATCGGTGAAGTGCGCTTGGGGTTCCGGCGCGCCGCCGGTGCCCAGCAACGCCTGCGCCGCGCGGATCAACGTGTCGAGCACCGGCTGGTCGGCTGCCGCTGCTCGCAGCGCACGCAGTTCATCGACCCGGTTGGCGGCAAGATCGGCGTAGAGCTGCTCGAGCCGTTCGGCATAGTGCTCTTTGAGCTTGGGCCGCAACAGCTTTCCCACCCCGGATAGCAGGCCGTTATCTGTGCTGAACGGTTCGGACTCGACCAGGAAGTCGACGGGCAGCTCGTAGGACTGTAGTTCGGCGGTTCTCGCTGTCTGGCGCAGCGAATCGGTCAGCGCTGCCTTGAGTCCGGCATCGTCGCCAAGGAATTTCTGGAACGCATCGGCGGTGGGAACCACGACGGCCAGCAGGTACGGACGTTCGCTGTTGCCGTAGACGAAGACCTGACGGACCAACGCAGCGCCGGCGAACACCGACTCCAGGTGTGCCACAGCCACGAATTCGCCCTGCGCGAGCTTCAGCACGTTGTTGCGCCGGTCGACATAGGCGATCCGGTCCGGCGCGACCTGGGCCATCACGTCACCGGTCCGGTAGTAACCATTGTCGTCGAAAACCCCGGCGGTGACCTCGGGGCGTTTGTAATACCCGGGCGTCGCGCTCGCGGACTTCACCAGCAGTTCGCCCCGCGGATGTGGCTTGTCGGTCGCGAAGTACCCCAGCTCGGGTACGTCGACGAGTTTGTAGTCGATCACCGGCGGGCGCTTGATGACGCCGTCCGTGCTGACCATGCCGACCTCGGTGAGCCCGTAGCCGTCGAGTAGATGGACGCCCAGACACGACTCGATGAAAGCTTTCATCTCGGCGGCCAGTGGCGCAGTTCCGACGAAGCTGGTGAGCACCCGGCCGCCGAGCACCCGCTCGCGTAATTCGGACTTGGCCTCCGCATCGGCGACCAGCGGTTCGATTCCATCGGCCAGCCGACGTTCAACGCCGCTTTGGTAGCGTTGGAACAGCATTTCGACCACTCGCGGTACCAGGCCCATCTCGGTGGGGCGCACCAGATTCCAGTCTTCGAACAGCGTGGACAGATCGCTTTCCGGGACAAAGAAACTGGTGCCGCCGGCCTGGAACGACGTTGCCAACGGGATGCGTCCGCCGAGATGGTTGAGCGGCATGAAGTTGACGTTGACCACCGGCGCTTCGGTCGTCGGCATCGCGTCAGAGGTCCATACCCGTGACACCATGTCCTCGGTGTACATCGCTCCCTTGGGCAGCCCGGTGCTTCCCGACGTGTACAGGATCATGGCCAGCCGCTGATCGTCGCCGTCGGTGTACATGGGTTCCGGCGGCAGCGATCGGCCGCGGGCGATGACATCGCCGAAGGTCTCGACGATCGCCGGCACACTGGCGCCCTCTAGTCGCGCCCGTGCCCGCTCAAAGCTCTCGCGTTGGTCGTCGACCTCCGGCCGATAGTCGAAGACGACGATGCGACGCACCGACTGACTGCCCAGCGCGGACTCGATGGCGAGATCCAGATACGCCGCGCCGACCGCCAACACCCGCGGTTCGACTTCGTCGACGATGGGCCGCAGCCGCGAAACCGGACCGTTGTGCTGCAATGGCACTGCGACCAAGCCAAGGTATCCGCACACCAGGTCGATCGTCAGGTAGTCGGGACTGGCGAAACCCACGGTCGCGACGAAATCCCCAGGCGCCACCGGATGATCCGGATCGAGTCGCCAGGCCGTGGCGGCAGCACGCACATTGGCCCACAGGTCGCGGTAGGTGATGGTCTCGAATCGCGACAGCAGCTGGCTGGTTGTGCGACCAGTCGTCGGATCGGTTGTCAGGGTTAGTGCGCGCCACCCGAGCGCCGGACGGTCGGCATAACCCTCCACGTAGGTTTGCAGCACCTGCGGTAACCGAAGACCCGGGCGCCGCGCAGCCTCGACGACATCGGGCTTCGGCATGGCTGCACGGATCTGCTCATCGTCGGCACAGAGCTGGGCGGTGCGCTTCTCGAGACCGCCTCCCGGAACCGGGCTGGTGCTGTTCTCGCCTCCCGCGTCGGCGGTCATACTGCACCTTCCGTCGAAACCGTCTCCCTAGGCGCAAACTCAACGGCTCACCCGTCTCTTCCACGCCCGGGTGTGACCGTCGCCACAACGGCACGACGTCAGGCGAGGCGCCCGCTACGCCACCACGTTGATCGGATCACCGATGTGAACGGTGTCGAAGTACCACGCGGCATTGTCCGGACCGAGGTTGATGCAGCCGTGGCTGACGTTCGCGTACCCCTGCGAATCCACCGACCAGGGCGCCGAATGCACGTAGACACCGCTCCAGGTGACGCGGACCGCGTACGAGGCGACGATGTCGTATCCCTCCGGCGAGCTCAGCGGGATCCCGATCGTCCGCGAATCCATGCGGACAGTGCGCTCCTTGGACAGCGCGGTGTAGTTGCCCATCGGCGTCGGGCGGGTCGGTTTGCCCATCGACGCCGGCATCGTGCGTAGCACCTCGCCGTTTTGGCTGACGGTGAACGTGTGCTGCGAGATGCTGGCAACGCCCACCACCTCGTCGCCGGTGTCGAAGCCAGTCGACAACGCGTGCACCGCAACACCGATGTGGCTGTGGGCAGGCCAGTAGCCGTTCGGTATCCATTGCACGACGTTGTTGTCGACCCAATCGAACCGCCCGGTCATGTGGTTCGGCGCGGTGATCTTGATCGCCCGTTCGACTGCTGCCCGGTCACTGACCGGCGCGGTGAACGTGACGATCACCGGGTAAGCCACACCGACCACCGCGCCGTTCGCCGGCTGGATCGATGCGACATCGGCGGTCGGGTTCGGGGGCGCGATCGCCGCCACGCTCGGCGCGCCCGATCCTGCCATGGCCAGCACGGCAACTGCTGCCGCTAGCCACACATTTCGAATCGCTTTACGCACGATATCCACCCTCCGAGATGGTGCAAGCCCGAAGCACTTACATTCTCTATCTCTAATATGTACCCTATCCGGTGCTCAGCAAACGGATCGTGAAACGCGCAAGTCGTGATTAGCTGAGCAAAATACCCATTAGCCGACCTGCTCGGTGCCGCAAAATAGTCGCTAGTGTGATCTGAAACTGATCGAGCTACTTGCGAGTTGGCAAGCGCAGAGCGCTGTGTTACACCGAACGCTGTGAGCGATCCGTACACGCAGCCGCTGCCCGGTTCAGCGGCTCTTGTCCTGATCGACGTGCAACGCGACTTCTACGCCGACGACGCTCCGCTGCCCATCGAGGGCACCAGGGCGGCGATCCCGGCAATGTCCCGGTTGGCAACCGGGTTTCGCGATCGCGCACTGCCGATCGTGCACGTGGTCCGGCTTTACCGTCCCGACGGCTCCAATGCCGAGATGGTGCGCAAACTTGCGATCGAACGGGGCGCGAGGATAGCCGTCCCGGGCAGCGCGGGCTCTCAGATCGCATCCGAGCTGTTGCCCAATCCTGTTGAGCTGGACCATGAATTGCTGCTCGGTGGTGATCTCCAACAGGTGGGTCCACGCGAGCACGTGATGTACAAGCCGCGGTGGGGCGCCTTCTACCAGACCAACCTCGAGCAGCATCTTCGCGATACCGGTAGCGACACAGTGGTTTTTGCCGGTTGCAACTTCCCCAACTGCCCTCGGACGTCCATCTACGAGGCCTCTGAGCGCGACTTCCGCATCCTGCTGGTCTCCGATGCGGTGTCGGGGCTCGACGGCCGAGGCATCACGGAATGTCGGGGGATAGGCGTCGACGTTCGAGACTTGCCGGCGACACTGGCCTGGCTGAGGCAGAGGTAGAACCCCACCCCGTCAGTCAGCGGATTTCATTCGGGCGGCAGCGGATTCCGGCATTGGCTCGTACCGGGCGAAGGAGCGAGTGAACGAGGCCGCCCCATGTGAGAGCGAGCGTAAGTCGATCGCGTAACGGGTCAGCTCAACCTGCGGCACTTCGGCTCTGACCAAGGTGCGGTCGTTGCCGGCGGTGTCGGTACCCAGCACCCGGCCACGGCGCCCGGACAGATCACCCATCACCGCGCCGACCAGATCGTCGGGTATCAGCACGGAAATCTCGTCGATCGGCTCGAGCAGACTTACTTTGGTCGCCGCCGCGGCCTCCTTCAGCGCCAGCGAACCGGCCATCTGGAAGGCGAAATCCGACGAGTCGACGCTGTGCGCCTTGCCGTCGAGCAGCGTGACGCGGATGTCGACCACGGGGTAACCGGTGTGCACGCCCCTTTCCATCTGAGCGCGCACCCCCTTTTCCACGCTCGGGATGAACTGGCGCGGCACTGCACCTCCGACCACCTTGTCCTGGAACTCGAAACCGGACCCTTCCGGCAGCGGTTCCACTTCGATGTCGCAGACCGCGTACTGGCCGTGCCCGCCGGACTGCTTGACATGTCGGCCGTGGCCTTTTGCCTTGCCGCCAAAGGTTTCCCGCAGAGGTACCCGCAGCTCGACGGTGTCCACGGCGACGCCGTACCGGTTCGCGAGTGCGTCGAGTACTACGCCGGCGTGCGCCTCACCCATGCACCACAACACGACCTGGTGCGTCTCCGGATTCTGCTCGATCCGCAGCGTAGGATCCTCGGCGGCCAACCGCCCCAACCCGACCGACAGCTTGTCCTCGTCGGTCTTGGCGTGTGCCTGGATCGCCACCGGCAGAAGCGATTCCGGCATGGTCCAGGGTTTGAGCACCAGCGGTTCGGCCTTGTCCGAGAGCGTGTCTCCGGTTTCCGCCCGGCTCAGCCGGCCGATCGCGCACATGTCACCTGGCAACACCACCGACGCGGGCCGCTGCTGCTTGCCCAGCGGGAACGACAGCGCGCCGATGCGCTCGTCCTCGTCGTGGTCGACGTGGCTGTTGCCGACTCCGTTGATTCCGGCAGAAGCGCCAAAAAAGGAAGCGAAATGGCCCGACACATGAACCGTCGTGTCGGGCCTGATGGTGCCGGAGAAGACTCGGACCAGGCTCAGCCTGCCGACGTATGGGTCCGACGTTGTCTTCACCACCTCGGCCAACAGCGGCGAATCGGAGCCGCAGGTCACCTTGGTGAACGCGGCGCCCTGCGACGTAAAGACCTCGGGCAGCGGGTGTTCCGCCGGGGACGGGAATCCGCGGGTGGCGATCTCCAGTAGTTCCAGTGTGCCGACGCCGGTGCTGCTGCACACCGGAATCACCGGGAAGAAGGATCCACGGGCGACTGCCTTCTCCAGATCGTCGATCAACACCGACTCGTCGATCTTTTCGCCGCCGAGATAACGCTCCATTAGCGATTCGTCTTCGGACTCCTCGATAATTCCCTCGATCAGCGTGCCGCGCGCTTCGTCGATCTGATCGGTGTGCGACGGATCCGGCGGGTGCGCGTTCCGTTTACCGTCCCGGTACTCGTAATGCGTCTGCGACAGCAGGCCGATCAGCCCGTCCCCGGCAGGGAGATACAGCGGCAAAACCTTGTCGCCGAACGCATTCTGGGCTGTCGTCAGTGCATTCAGGTAGTTGGCTCTGGCGTGGTCGAGTTTGGTGATCACTACCGCCCGCGGCATGCCTACCAGGCTGCACTCCTGCCACAGCGACTTGGTCGGTTCGTCGACGTCTTCGTTGGCCGCGATCACGAAAAGAGCGCAGTCTGCGGCCCGCAGCCCGGCCCGCAGTTCGCCGACGAAATCGGCATAGCCGGGAGTGTCGATGAGATTGATCTTGACGCCGTCGTGTAACAGCGACGCCAGGGCGAGACCGACTGAACGCTGCTGGCGGATCTCGGCCTCGTCGTGGTCGCAGACCGTGGTGCCGTCGGCGATGCAGCCGGGCCTGGACAACACGCCGGAGGCGACCAGCAGGGCCTCCACCAGAGTGGTCTTCCCGCCGCCGGACGGCCCTACCAGCACTACGTTCCGGACGGCGGCCGGATCGTCCACGGTGGGAGCGGCTCCTCCACTTGGGGAAGTGTTCGACTTGTCTGCCATGACGTGTCTCTCCTCATGCCCAACGTCGGTTCGCTGACGCCCGCGAGCCGGGCCGCGACCATCGTGATGTATGTCACTTTTCCCCTCGCGCCCGCGTAGCACAAGAGTGAACAGGCGGTAACGAGCGATTTCCGCGCCGCGGCGGCGGTCAGGCGTGCCAGCTGCTCCACCGCTGGACCGCGATCGCTACCACCGGGCCATTCAGCGGAACCGATTGGTACTGGGCATATTTCGCGCGCAGAAGGTCACGCCCCGCGTGCAGGTCATCGCCGTCGTGATGTATCGCAGCGATACCGTCGATCCGGACCCACCACAGTTGCATCCAGTCATCGGCGTAGTGGTCGACCAGCAGGCTCACCTGTGGATGCCGTTCGATATTGGCCAGCCGGCGCAGCCGTTGGGTGGTCTTGGGCTTGGCGTCCACCGCGGTGTAGACGACCTCGTCACGAAGTGCGAAGACCACCGGCACCAGGTGCGGCGTGCCGTCGGGAGTGACGGTGCCCAGCCGGGCCACCGGCGCACCCGCGAAGCTGGCCTTGGGGTCGAAGTCGACCACAACGCTGAGCCTAGAAGGCCGCAAAGGGCCGTAGAAGACTTAGGCCGCCGGGCGGGGGAACCGCCTGATCAGCGGCCGTTTGGCGAGACCAGGATGCCCGACCGGGAAACCGCGGTTACGGTGTAGTGAACAAAATCGCGCGTAGGAGCCCCCGAGGCTGCGACAATCCGAGCTTGAATCCGGTTGGAACTTACCCAGGAGGTAACGGGATGAGCGAATCGCACCGCCGTAGTCCGCGGTGGTCGTCGTGGTTGCTCAGTTTGATAGCACTGGTAGGGCTGGGTCTGGGAACCGCGCCCGCGCAGGCGTCGCCGTTGACCCCCCCGCCGCCGCAGGACACTCTGGCCGCCGTTGGACAGGTGGGCCCGGCGATCGTCGACATCGACGCCAAGCTCGGATATCAGAGTGCGGTGGGCGCCGGAACCGGCATTGTGATCAGTCCCAGTGTGGTGCTTACCAACAACCACGTGGTCGCCGGCGCTACCGACCTCACCGTGAGGTCCATCGGCAACGGTCACACCTTTCCGGCCGCGGTAATCGGATTCGACCGCAGCCATGACATCGCGGTACTGCAGCTTGCCGGAGGCGGACTGCAGCCGGCCAATATCGGCAACTCCGACACGGTCAGGGTCGGCGAACCGATCGTCGCACTGGGCAATGCCGGTGGTGTCGGTGGAACACCCAGCGCGGTGGAGGGGCGGGTCGTCGGGTTGAACCAGACGGTGTCGGCGTCCGACGCCCTGACCGGCAGCACGGAGACGCTGAGTGGGTTGATCCAGGTCGACGCGGCGATACGTCCCGGCGACTCCGGTGGGCCGACCGTCAACGCCGCCAACCAGGTGATCGGCATGAACACCGCCGCATCCGAGAACTTCCACCTCGGCCGCGGGCAAGGCTTCGCGATCCCGATCAATGAGGCGATGGCCATCGCCGGGCGGATTCGGGGCGGTGGCGGGTCGCCGACGGTGCACATCGGTCCGACGGCATTCCTCGGTGTCGGTGTCAACGACGCCGCTGGTGGTGAGGGCGCCGTGGTCAGGCAGGTCATTCCGACCGGTCCTGCCGCCGATGCGGGGCTCGCCCCGGGAGACGTGATCACCTCCATCAACGGCCAACCGGTCGACTCGGCCACCGCATTGACCGCCATCCTCGATCAGCACCATCCCGGCGAAAACGTCACAGTGGGGCTGGGGAATCGCACCGCCAACGTGACACTCGCGGATGGCCCGCCGGGCTGACCTGCATACCGCAGCTCAACCGGCTGCTCTCAATTCGTCTGGCGTGCATATGGTTTGCGATAGCACGCCTCGGGTACGTGTAAGATCGTGGACTTGACGAGCGACAGAGACGACACCGTCGAACATGACCCCGCAGGGGGAAGTCGCGTTGAGGCCGGCGTAGTCGAGCATCCCAGTGCCGACGACTTCGCCGATGCCAGGGAACTGCCCACCGATTCAACCTGGTTCAAGCATGCGGTTTTCTACGAAGTGTTGGTCCGGGCGTTCTACGACTCCAACGCTGACGGATTCGGTGACCTGCGCGGCCTGACCGAACGGATCGACTACCTGCAATGGCTGGGCGTCGACTGCATTTGGCTGCCGCCGTTTTACGATTCGCCCTTGCGTGACGGCGGCTACGACATCCGCGACTTCTACAAGGTGCTGCCGGAGTTCGGCACCGTCGATGACTTCGTCGAGCTGGTCGACGCTGCGCACCAGCGGGGTATCCGGGTCATCACTGACCTGGTGATCAACCACACGTCGGATTCACACCCGTGGTTCCAAGAGTCGCGTCGCGACCCCGACGGGCCCTACGGCGACTACTACGTGTGGAGCGACAGCAGCGACAAGTACGCAGACGCGCGGATCATCTTCGTCGACACCGAAGACTCG
Source organism: Mycobacterium sp. (assembly GCF_035623875.1). Classification (GTDB taxonomy): domain Bacteria; phylum Actinomycetota; class Actinomycetes; order Mycobacteriales; family Mycobacteriaceae; genus Mycobacterium. Next base: position 24,941 of record NZ_DASPSP010000181.1, read on the forward strand.
AACTGGACCTTCGACCCGGTCCGCCGCCAGTTCTACTGGCACCGGTTCTTCGACCATCAGCCGGACCTGAACTACGACAACCCCGCTGTTCAGGAGGCGATGCTCGACGTCATGCGGTTTTGGCTCGACCTCGGTATCGACGGGTTCCGGCTGGACGCCGCGCCCTACCTGTTCGAACGTGAGGGCACCAACTGCGAGAACTTGCCCGAGTCGCACGCGTTTCTCAAGCGCGTACGTAAGGTCGTCGACGACGAATTCCCGGGCCGGGTGTTGCTTGCCGAAGCCAATCAGTGGCCAAGCGATGTGGTCGAGTATTTCGGTGACCCCGAAACCGGTGGCGATGAATGCCACATGGCATTCCACTTTCCGCTGATGCCGCGCATCTTCATGGCGGTGCGCCGCGAATCGCGTTTTCCGATCTCGGAGATCATGGCCCAGACACCGCCAATTCCGAAGATGGCGCAGTGGGGCATCTTTTTGCGTAATCACGACGAGCTGACCCTGGAAATGGTCACCGACGACGAGCGCGACTACATGTACGCCGAATACGCCAAGGATCCGCGGATGAAGGCGAATGTCGGCATCCGCCGCCGGCTGGCCCCGCTGCTGGAGATGGACCGCAACCAGATCGAGTTGTTCACCGCGTTGCTGCTCTCGCTGCCCGGCTCCCCGGTCATCTACTACGGCGACGAGATCGGCATGGGTGACGTCATCTGGCTCGGCGATCGCGACGGGGTGCGCACCCCGATGCAATGGACTCCGGACCGCAATGCCGGCTTTTCCACGGCCAATCCGGGTCGGTTGTACGTGCCACCCAGCCAGGATCCGGTCTACGGTTACCACACCGTGAACGTCGAGGCTCAGCGCGACACCTCGACCTCGCTGCTCAATTGGACGCGCACCATGCTGGCGGTGCGGCGCAGGCATGACGCGTTCGCGATCGGTACGTTCGAGGAAATGGGTGGATCTAACCCGTCAGTGTTGGCCTACGTGCGCGAAGCCGACCACGATGTAGTGCTTTGCGTCAATAATTTGTCGCGTTTCCCGCAGCCCATCGAATTGAACCTCCAGCACTGGAGCGGCTACACGCCGGTCGAACTGACCGGACAGGTGGAGTTCCCCCGCATCGGCCAACTGCCTTATCTACTGACACTGCCAGGACACGGGTTCTACTGGTTCGAGCTGGCCGAGTCAGAGGAGAGGCAATGAAATTGCCGTGGTCTGAGTGGCTTCCGCAGCAGCGCTGGTATGCCGGGCGAGGCCGGGAACTCGCCATCGCTGAGCCGGGCCACGTCGTCGCGTTGCGCGATGGACTTGACCTGGTACTGGTCGACGTCGCTTACACCGACGGCTCGGCAGAGCGCTATCAGGTGATCGTCGGCTGGGACACTGCGCCGGTCCCCGAGTACACCACTGTCGCCACCATCGGCGCCGACAACGACCACACCGCCTATGACGCGCTGTATGACCCGTCGGCGGCCCAGTTCCTGCTGTCGCTGATCGACACGTCCGCGGTTCGCTCCGATGTGGCGTTCACCAGGGAACCCGAGGTCAGCCTGCCGCTGGAGGCGGCGCCGCGGGTGTCGGACGCCGAGCAGAGCAACACCAGTGTGATCTTCGAGCGAGATGCCATCCTGAAGGTGTTCCGCCGTGTCAGCCCCGGCGTCAACCCTGATATCGAGCTGAATCGGGTGCTCGGCCGGGCCCGCAACCCGCATGTGGCCCGACTGCTCGGCAGCTACGAGTTGACCAACCACCGCGACACCGAAGCCAACTGCCCGCTCGGCATGGCGACCGAGTATGCGGCTAATGCGGCTGAAGGCTGGGCGATGGCCACCGCCAGTGTCCGCGATCTGTTCGCGGAGGGTGACCTGTACGCCCACGAGGTGGGCGGAGACTTCGCCGGTGAGTCCTACCGGCTCGGCGAAGCGGTCGCGTCAGTGCACGCCACGCTGGCCGAAACCCTCGGCACTTCGCAGGCCCCCTTCCCGGTCGACACCATGCTGGCGCGGTTGTCGTCGACGGTCGCGGCGGTGTCCGAGCTCGAGCAGTACGCGGAGACGATCGAGCAGCGCTTCCAAAAGCTGGCCGAGCAGACGATCACCGTGCAACGGGTGCATGGCGATCTGCACCTGGGGCAGGTGCTGCGTACACCCGAGTCCTGGTTGTTGATCGACTTCGAAGGTGAGCCCGGTCAGCCGCTGGCGGAGCGTCGCGCGCCGGATTCTCCGTTGCGTGATGTGGCCAGCGTATTGCGCTCCTTCGAGTATGCCGCCTATGGACCATTGGTCGACCAGTCGACCGACAAGCAACTCGCCGCTCGCGCCCGAGAGTGGGTGCAGCGCAACCGCACCGCGTTTTGTGACGGCTACGCGGCCGCATCCGGCGTCGACCCCCGTGATTCTGCGCCGCTATTAACCGCATACGAACTGGACAAGGCGGTCTATGAGACCGGTTACGAGTCTCGGCACCGGCCCGGCTGGCTGCCCATCCCGCTGCGGTCGATCGCCAAGTTGGTTGACAACTGACAGCCAATTGATATGAGTGCCGTCTGAGTTACCGTCGCCGCGCTGCGAGTGTTGCGGTTCTGATGAAAACATGGCTGCATGCTGCGTGAGATATTCGACAGTGAGGCACGGTTGTCGTGGGTGCTGGCTGCGCTGGCCGGCGTGCTGGGAGCGACGGCATTTACCCATTCCGCCGGATACTTTGTGACGTTCATGACCGGGAATGCCCAACGCGCGGTGCTGGGGTACTTCCGGGGCGACGTGTTGCTGTCGGTGTCAGCTGGCCTGCTCATGCTGTGCTTCGTCGCCGGCGTGGTGGTTGCGTCAGTGTGCCGGCGGCATTTCTGGGTGGCGCATCCACACGGACCGACCGTGCTCACCACCGTCAGTCTGTTAGCCGCCACTGTAATGGGCGTCATCGACGACGGGTGGGAAGAGGTCAACCTCGATTTTGCGCCGATTATGTTGGTGGTCTTCGGTATTGGTGCCCTAAACACGTCGTTCGTCAAGGACGGCGAGGTGTCGGTGCCGCTGAGCTATGTGACCGGCACGCTGGTCAAGATGGGGCAGGGCATCGAACGCCATATCGCCGGTGGAAACGCGTCGGATTGGCTAGGCTACTTCTTGCTGTTCACCAGCTTCGTGTTGGGCGCCGCTTTGGGTGGCTGCATCAGCCTGGTGGTCAATGGAACTGGGATGCTGATAGCCGCTTCGTTCATGTGTGCGTTGACAACCGGGTACACCTACTTTCATCAGGACCGCCGCGCCTTGCTGAATTAGCTTGCCTTAAAAAGACATCGGCAGCAGCGCTGGGGGTGCGCTGCTGCCGATGCGTCGGAGGATAGGTTTAGGTGGCGGCTTGAGCGGCGCTCAGCGTGCGCTGAATGTCGGGCTTCATGGCGACCAGCTGCTGGTTCCAGTAACCCCAGTCATGCGTCCCGTTGGGCGGGAAGTTGAACACCCCGTTGTTGCCGCCCGCAGCCGTGTAGTTTTCGCGGAACGTCTCGTTGGTGCGCAGCGTGAAGCTCTCCAGGAACTTGGCCGGCATGCTGTCGCCGCCAAGGTCGTTCGGAGTGCCGTTACCGCAGTAGACCCAAATGCGGGTGTTATTTTGCACCAGTCGAGGGATCTGGACCATCGGGTCGTTGCGCTTCCACGCCGGATCGCTCGTCGGACCCCACATGTTGGTCGCGCTGTAACCGCCCGCGTCGCCCATGGCCAGACCGATCAGCGTCGGCCACCAGCCCTCGGACGGGTTCAGGAAGCCCGACAGCGATCCCGCGTAGGAGAACTGCTGCGGGTAATACGCGGCCAGAATCAGTGCAGAACCACCCGACATCGACATGCCCACTGCGGCGTTGCCGGTCGGTGAGATGCCGCGGTTGGCCTGCAGGTACTGCGGCAACTCCCGAGTGATAAAGGTCTCCCACTTGTAGGTTTGGCAGCCGGTTTTGCCGCAAGCCGGCTGGTACCAGTCGGTGTAGAAGCTCGACTGTCCGCCGACCGGCATGATCACCGACAGGCCCGATTGGTAGTACTCCTCAAACGCGGGAGTGTTGATGTCCCAGCCGTTGAAGTCATCCTGAGCGCGCAACCCGTCGAGCAGGTAGACTGCGTGCGGTCCGCCGCCCTGGAATTGGACCTTGATATTGTGGCCCATCCCCGCGGATGGCACTTGCAGGTACTCGACTGGCAGCCCCGGCTTGGAGAACGCCCCCGCGGTCGCCGAGCCGCCGACAGCACCGACCAGACCGGCCAGCAGGGCTGCCCCGATGGTCGCGATCGCCATTCGACGCGGCAAACGCGCCGCCGCGCCGCGCAACTTCTCAACGAACTTCATAACTCCTACCCATCCCAACTTTCATCTGCCGCATTACGCGGTCGAATAGCTGTCGGAGGCAGTCAAACACAGCGCGCGGCCCACTCCCGTTTGCCGCCTCGGGGTGTGACGTCGCGGTTGGCTAACGATTAAGCGTCGGCGCGGACTCAAAGATAACGATTGTGAATCGTTGGCCCGTCGTCGTTTACGACGTGGATGGCCTCGGCCTAGGCGACAAGGCGTCGCAAAAATGTTGATGCAGCGCCGATTCCGAGGACAGCAGCCGCCACCAAGACGGCGATGTCGGCCGGGTTGAACGGAGTGCCGATAAGCAGCGCCCGCAGCGCGTCGACTTCGTAACTGAGTGGGTTGACGTGGGAGAGCACATGCAGCCATGCGGGCATCAAGTTGACTGGGTAGAGCGCGTTGGACGCGAAGAACAACGGCATCGTGATGGCTTGACCGATGCCCATCAGCCGATCGCGGCTGCGGACCAGGCCGGCCAGCGTCATCGACAGGCATGCGAAGAACGCTGCAGCCAGCATGACCGTGCCCATCGCGGCCAGGATCCGCAAAGGGTTGACCGTCAGCCCGACGCCCATCAGATAGGCGAGCGCCAACACCCCGATGACCTGTGCCACCGATCGCACGCCCGCCGCAAACGATTTACCGGTGATCAGCGCGGACGCCGGCGCCGGTGTCACCATGAGTTTGGCGAGGATGCCGGCGTCACGGTCCCAGATGATCTGTATGCCGTAGAAGATGGAAATGAACAGCGCCGACTGCGCGATGATGCCCGGTGCCAGGAAGGCCAGATAAGACACCGATCCGGTGTTGATCACATGCAAACGGCTGAACGTGGTGCCGAAGATCAGCAGCCACAGCCCCGGTTGCACCATCCGGGTGACGAGCTCGGTCCGGTCGTGTTGCAGCTTCTGCAGTTCGACGATCGCGAATGCCCCGATGCGGCCCGCCGTTGCGCCGATGCGTTGCCAGCCGCGGGGGGCACGGACCAGGGTTACCTCGATAAGGTGTTGGTCAACCGGCACGACGGACAACCTTTCTACTGGAACGGATTTCACGCACAGTCTGGGAAGGTTCTGTCTGCTGCGACAAGTCGGATGCCGCGTAGTGACGGAACACGTCCTCGAGCGTGGCCGCAGGGGACAACGTCGACTTCAACTTGGTCGGCGTCCCCACGGCCCGCAACTCACCGCGATGCATCAACGCCACCCGATCGCACAACGCGTCGGCCTCTTCCATGTAGTGGGTGGTCAGCAGAACCGTCATACCGAACTGGGCCTGCATGCTTTGTA
>NZ_DASPSP010000183.1:0-14400 GCF_035623875.1 Mycobacterium sp.
CGACGCCGGTCGGAACCTACACCGTCCTGTCCAAGGAACGCTCGCTGGTTATGGATTCGAGCAGCGTCGGTATCCCCGTCGACGCCCCCGATGGTTACCGGATCCCGGTGGATTACGCCGTCCGTATCACCAGCCGTGGTCTCTTCGTGCACTCAGCTCCGTGGGCAGTGAACGCGCTAGGGCTGGAGAATGTCAGCCACGGCTGCATCAGCCTGAGTCCCGCGGACGCTGAGTGGTACTTCAACACGGTCAACATCGGCGACCCGGTAATCGTGAAGGAATAGCAACGGCGACAGGCGCCGGCTTCACGAGGCTCCCTAGCTCGACGATCTGCGGGTTCAAGCGCATCGAATGCTGCTGCTGTGCAGGACTTTTCACTGCCGTTCAGGCCGGAGCCATCCTGACATGCACAACTGCGAGGTGATGAAGAGGTGAAGCAAGCTCAGGAACTGCTCGAGCGTGTCGCGTTCTGTAGCCACCGCGAGGCCCGCGTCAATGGATGCGGGCGCTGCCGCCCAGGCCGATCTCTAGAACACTGCCGGTGATGACCCCGGGGTCGGTGACCAGGTACAGCACTCCGCGACTGACGTCTTGGGGCTGCAGCCATGGCTGGGGTATTGGATTGGCTTTTATCATCCGGCGCACCAGATCGTTTGGGATGTCGTCACTTCCAGTGGGTTGCACCATCGGCGTTTGCACAGTGGTCGGGCAGATGACGTTGACCGTGACGCCCTCTTTGGCGACCTCCAGGGCAACCGACTTTGCGAGGCCGATGACACCCCACTTCGTGGCGTTGTACGCCGCCAGCTCGGGGATGCCCATCCGGCCTCCCATCGAGGAGGTCACGACTATCCTGCCGAACCGCTGCTGTCGCATCACCGGTATGGCCGCCCGCAGCGTGTGAAATACACCGGTCAGGTTGGTATCGACCAGCTGCTGCCAAACCCCGTCGGTGACTTCTTCCAGTCGTCCGGTGCTGACAATCCCGGCGTTAGCCAGCACGATGTCAAGGCTGCCCATGTCGGCGACCGTCTGCTTGATCGCGGCGCCGACCGCAGCCGAATCGCGTACGTCCAGGGTCAGCGGCGAGCAGCGCCGACCCAGCGCTTCGACCAGCTTTGCCGTCTCCCGTAAGTCGTCCTCGGTTCCTAGCGGGTAGGTCAGGTCCGTCATCGCACCGGGAGCATCGGCGGCCACAATGTCGGCTCCCGCGGCGGCCAAGGCCAACGCATGTGCGCGCCCCTGCCCTCGACCCCCGCCGGTGATCAAGGCCACGCGTCCATCCAAGGCACCCATAGGCGGTTAACCTACCAGCCGGGTAATGGCTGGACGTTTGTTGTCTGCTGTCATGAAATCAATTGCGGCCGGATTTATTTCGATGCAACAGCTGGAGGTAAACAATGTGCGACGCAAGTCGGCCCGCCGAAACTCACCAACTGAGCGGGCCAGTAGCCGAACCGGCGTTCGTCCCGTCTGCCCAGCGAGGCGTGGAGCCGATGACGGGAATCGAACCCGCCTATTCAGCTTGGGAAGTCGATTCGATGTGTGTCACCGTCTTAGGCTGTCCGTCGGTTGAAGCGACGTGCGAAGAAGCGTCCGTCTAAGTGTTAGAGCGTCCAGGCAAGTCGTCAGCGCCAGGTTCACCAGCGGCTCAACGGGACCGCTCAGCAGTGAGGGGCCCAGCACCGCTGGTTGGGACAATAGGTCCGGTGTGCGAGGTCCACCATGGATGCGACCTGTCCATGTGCAACGCCTCTCGAGTCCAAGTTGGCGTGGACGTGCTGTGCAATCTGGTCTCCCGTCCAACCCCACCCGAGATCGTCGCAGATGAGCTGCGCCATCCCGATGATGGCCTCCTCGTGGCCCTCCGGCCAAGTGAAGCCGAGGCCGCGCAGTTGATCGAGGTACGCGTCATTGATGGGATCGGCAGTCGCAATCGGAGCGCTAATAACCAGGACGGCGCCAGCCATAATGGGGATGGTCAGTCTGGCCAGCCAGCGAGGTGAGGGCATTTGATGCGCCTCCTTTCTTCTCGGCGTCGACGACGCCGCCAGTATGCGGGTTCAAAGCGGCAGAAATATGAAAAACAGCGAAAGCTGGGGAAAAGCTTTTGTTTTGAGCGTGTAGTTACCTGATCGGAGCCCTAAGCGCTGACGACAGAACAATCAGCAAGGGCCAGCGGACGTGCCCGAAGGCAGCGTGCGCACTGTTGGCCGACCCAAGGTAACCTGACCGGCGCGGGGTATGACTTGTTCAGGTTGAACCGACACCGACAGGGATTTCACACCCGCAAGCGTTCGCCGTTATCGCATTGGTGCTGTTAGCTAATGCCGTTCACGCCCGGAACATGTTGTGCCGCCGCACGGGTAGCAGTCCGGTTACGCAGTCTCTGCACGATCTAGTCATAATGGATTAGTTCTCCATAGTTGAAGAAGTTAATCAGCTCGGCTTGGACTGTCATCGGCTGCGTCGGCATGAGCGGTCGAGGCTGCTTCCAGCGGGCCGAACAACGCGACCACCACAACTACAAGGCGGGTCGCCAACAGTAATGGCCGGGGAGTGCGCTTGCCTACACGGGTGCTCGTCATTTCGGATGCTCCTATACGCCAGAGATGCTATTGCTTGCTGACGCCACGTTGAGCCGCTAAAGGTGAAGGTTAGGGCTCTGCACGATGAAATGATCGCTGATGTCGCGATCCGCCACCGCCGCGCCGCCGTCGGACTTCAGCATTGTCGACACCAGGCTGAAGCCGTGGACCAAATACCGGCCGATCCGCGACATCTTGACCAGGTGCGGTGACGCGCAACATGTCAAAACCGTCGTACCCCCGACGGTTTTGGTGCATGGCATTAGCGGCCTGCGGGTCGCCGACGGGTCAGTCATGCCGTCGATCCCGTCGGCCAACACGGCCGCAACGGTCTATGCGATCGCCGAGCGGGCGGCGGAGCTGATCGGCGGTTAATACCGTGCGCCTTCGGTCAGGTCGCGCACTTGGGCATAGCGTTCCGGCACGGCCGGCGCCGGGTCGGCCGTGTACTCGTCGGTCGGCGGCGGCTTCCAGGCGGGTGGTCGGAGCGATCCGCACAACGCCCAGGCCGCCTGCCGTGCCGCGCCCAGTGCGACGTACTCCGCGGGGTTGGGCGCCAGCACCGGCATCCCGAACACCGCGGGTGCTATCTCGCGAAGTGCCCGCGATCGGGCGCCGCCGCCGACCAGCAGAATCCGGCGCGCAACGATGCCATGCCTGGTGAGTTGTGCGAGGCCGTCGGCTAGCGCGCACAGCAGCCCTTCCACCGCGGCGCGGGCCAGGTTGGCCGACGTCGCATTCGATACCCGCAGGCCGTGCAATGCGCCAGTCGCGTTGGGACGGTTGGGAGTTCGTTCACCCTCCAAATACGGCACCAGCACCAGGCCTTCGCTGCCCGGCGGTGCCGACAACGCAAGTCGGGACAGCTCGTCGTGATCGACCCGCAGCATTGCGGCGGCCGCGTCGATTACTCGCGCGCCGTTGAGCGTGCACACCAGCGGCAGGTAGTGCCCGGTGCCGTCGGCGAATCCGGCTACGAAACCGCTATCGTCGCGGACCGGGTTGGCGGTGACGGCGGCCACGACCCCTGACGTTCCGACCGAGACGATCACATCGCCCTCTTCGGTGCCGAGGCCCAGCGCCGCGGCCGCGTTGTCGCCGAGGCCGGCCCCGAATATCGTTCCGCTCCTGACGTTTTGGTCCGAGGGGCCGAGCACGGTTGGCACATTAGGCCGGCGACCACGCGCAGCCAGCTCGAGGAGGTCGAAACGGTAGCCGTCGCTCGCGGCGTCGTAGTAACCGGTGCCACTAGCGTCGCTGCGATCGGTGGTCAGCGTCGCGATCTCGGTGTCGCCGCGCAACCGCCACGTCAGCCAGTCGTGCGGTAGGCAGACGGCCGCCGTGCGATCGGCAAGGTGCGGCTCGTTATCGGCGAGCCACCGTAGCTTCGACACCGTGATCGCGGCGAGCGGCACGACACCGACGGCCTGCGCCCACGCGCGTGTTCCGCCGAGCTCGTCGATGAGTGCGAGTGCGGCATCGGCCGAACGCACGTCGTTCCACAGCAGCGCGGGCCGCACCACCTGGCCGGTCGCGTCGAGGCATACCATGCCGTGTTGCTGGGCTCCGACCGCAATCGCGTCGACGTCATCGAACCCACCCGAGGATGCGATTGCGTCCATTGCGGCGGATTCCCATGCTGCCGGGGCGATTTCGGTGCCCTCCGGGTGGCCGGCGCGGCCCTCGCGGATCACCGCACCTGTGTTGGCATCACACACCGCGACCTTGCACGCTTGTGTGGACGAATCGATGCCGGCGACCAGAACAGTCACTGGTTGTCCCGCTTGCTAAGTGCCTCGATCACGGATCGCCGAGGTATGCGTCGGCCCAGGCCCCGATGATTCGGCCTCCGGGAGTCCTTACCGAGCGTGAAGCCGTGCGCAAACACGCCCCAGCCGCGCACCGCTCTTTCCGGTACCTCGATGATCCCTGCGAGGTTCGGGCCCGTGGAGCTTGAGAACGTGACACGTTCGCCCATGGCTGAGATCTAACCTGCCCTGGATGGTGCGTGTAAGGTCTTGAGGTCAAAGGTGACACCTGCGGCTCGTGGAGCCGATGACGGGAATCGAACCCGCGTATTCAGCTTGGGAAGCTGATGTTCTGCCATTGAACTACATCGGCGCGGTTGCCTGGGAAGGCTAGCACCCCGCGTCACCTCGTTCATCAACATCGCGAGCCTCAGTCGAACGGATACGCTCGTCGCGTGCTGCTATCCGATCGTGACCTCAGGGCCGAAATCGCCGCCGGCCGGTTGGGGATTGACCCGTTCGACGATTCCCTGGTCCAGCCGTCCAGCGTCGATGTTCGCCTCGACAGCCTGTTCCGGGTGTTCAACAACACCCGATATACCCACATCGACCCCGCCCAGCAACAAGACGAGTTGACCAGCCTGGTGGAACCGGTCAACGGAGAACCGTTTGTGCTGCATCCTGGCGAGTTCGTCCTCGGCTCGACGCTGGAACTGTGCACGCTGCCAGACGACCTGGCCGGCCGGCTGGAGGGCAAATCGTCGCTCGGACGGCTCGGGTTGCTCACCCACTCGACCGCAGGCTTCATCGATCCTGGCTTCAGCGGCCACATCACGCTGGAGCTCTCCAACGTCGCCAACCTGCCAATCACGCTCTGGCCGGGGATGAAGATCGGTCAGCTGTGCATTCTGCGGTTGACCAGTCCCGCCGACCATCCCTACGGCAGCGCGCGGGCTGGGTCGAAGTATCAGGGTCAGCGCGGACCGACGCCGTCGCGCTCGTACCAGAATTTCATAAGGTCCACTTAAGTTCGGCTGTAACGCCACACAGCCTTTGCGCCGATCATTCCTACAGATGGGCGGCCGGTGTGGTGCTCCCGTCTGCTCAGGCCGTGGGATTGCGGGGCCTTTGGAGGAAGCGATGGACGTCGTACTCGGTATGTCGGTGGCACCCACAGCCGTCCGTATGGTGCTCGTTGAAGGCGAAAACGCCGACGGCGTCACGGTCGGCGAAGAGAATTTCGACATTGTCTCGGATGACGACGCAGCAACGGTAAACGCGGCCGACCAGGTGATCTCGACGATCTTGGGCACTCGGGAGGGCGCCACAGCGGCTGGCTACGCGCTGGCGTCGACCGGAGTGACCTGGACCGACCCGGTGGAAGCTGCCGCCCTGCGCGAGGCCTTGGCCACCCGCAAGATCGAAAACGTCATGCTGGTCTCGGCCTTCATGGCTGCGGCTGCGCTCGCGCAGATGGTGGGCAATGCTACTGGCAACGCGCACACCGCCCTGCTTTTCGTGGAAGCTGACACCGCGACGCTGGCCGTCGTCGACTCCGCCGACGGTTCCATCACCGACGTCCACAAAGAGCTGATTTCCAGCGTCGACACTGTTGCCGAATTGGCCGAGATGGTGGCCGGCGTGGACAGGCTAGACCCGCACCCGCAGCACCTGTTCATCGTCGGCTCCGGTGTCGACATCGCGACGCTCAAACCGCAGTTGGAGGCGGTGACGTCGCTTCCCGTGAGCGCACCGGAGGAACCGGAGACGGCGTTGGCGTGGGGTGCGGCGCTGGCGTCGGCCAGCGCGCCGCTGTTCGCGTCGTCCACCGCTGCCCTGGCGTACGCGCAGGATCCCGCTACCGGCGAGGTCGATCCCTACGCGGTGTCTCCGGGATACCTTGCGGTGCCTGATGTTCCGCCGGGCACCGAACTGGGTGAGGAGGACCTCGCCTATAGCGCCGTGCCGGACGAGGAAGCTCAAGTCGATACCACCGTCCTGGATTTGGCTGATGACGAGCATCGCGAGCGGCGGCCGCTTCTGCTCGCCGGCACCGTGCTGGCGGTGGTCTTTGTTGCCGCGGTGCTGGCGCTGGAGGTCTCGCTAGCACTCGGTATCCGGCCTAGTGGTGTTGCGTTGCTGCCCAGGCCATTGCAAAACCTCCTTGTCCCGGCCCAGCCGGCCCCCGCGCCTGCGCCGGTCCCGGCGAGTGCCCCGGCCCCACAGGTCAATCATCTGCAGGCGCCAGTGGCGGCACCGCGCCCGGCGAACGCACCGATTCCGGCTCCAGCGCCCGCGGCTCCTCCGCCCGCGGCTCCTGTGCCCGCGGCACCGGTTCTTCCGCCGGCTCCGGTCGCGCCGCCGGTTCTTCCGCCGGCTCCGGTCGCGCCGCCGGCGCCCGTCGCGGCGCCCCACGCGCCCGTGCTGGTCCCGCTGCCGTTGCCGATTCACGTCGGCCCGCTGGCGCCGGTCAATCCCCTTCCTCTAAACGTGCCGGGGTCGCCGCCGCCGGGGCATCTGCCTTGGTCGCCGTCGCCGGGGCACCTGCCTTGGTCGCCACCTCAGGGGCATTTCCCTGGGTCGCCGCCTCCAGTCAGCGTTCCGACGCAGCCGGCACCAGTGCACGTGCCGGTGCCGGTGGTAACCCCGCAGGCTCCGATACACGTGAGCCCCCAAGCTCCGATACATGTGAGTCCACAGGCTCCAATACAAATGCCGGCACCCGACGCTTCGGGGCAGATGCCAGCCCCGGACGCCCCCGAAGCGCCTGGGCACATGCCGGGCCCAGTCGCGCCGGGAGTTCCATTCATGCCGGGTCCGCAGGCACCGGGGGTCCCAGGGATACTGGGTCCGGAGGCACCGACCATGCCCGGTCCCCAAGCTCCACCGGCTTTCCCGCAAGGCCCGGGAATCGGGGCGCCTTCTATGCAGGGTCCGTCCGATGACAGCGCCGACCGCGGCTTTGGCGGGTTCGGCGGCAGTCACGAGGGTGGTGGAGGCCCCGGCGGCTTCGGCGGAGGCCCTGGTGGCTTCGGCGGCTTGGGCGGCGGCCACGGCTTCGGCGGCTTCGGCGGCTTTGGTGGCGGTGGCTTCGGCGGCGGCGGGCACGGCGGAGGCGGCGGGCACCGCTAAGTTCGGCCGCCGCGCGAATGCGGGGGTAGTGTCGCTAGGCGAAGGGTCAGCGGGGGCAGCCATTTCCTGACCAGAAGTTCATATAGCCCAGCTAACTTCGCTGGCGGTAACGCCGCACCCGCGTGCGGCGATGAATCTCATGGTGGGGAGCCCGTTTGCCGCGGCTGCCTGCTATCGTCCGCGGATAGCTAGCAAACGACATGGAGGAGTTGTGGACACCGTACTTGGTGTGTCGATGGCACCCACGACGGTCCGCATGGTGCTGGTTGAGGGGGAAAACGCCGACGGCGTAACCGTCGATGAGGAAAACTTCGGCCTCGCCAACGGCGAAGACCCGGCAACTTTCAGCGCACCTGATCAAGTGGCTGCGGCTATTTTGGGTACTCGGGAAGGTGCCAGCGAGGCCGGCTACAAGCTGTTGTCGACCGGTGTGACATGGACTGACCAGCAGGAAGCCGCCGAATTGCGTGACGTGTTGACGGCTCGCAAGGTTGAGAATGTCATGCTGGTCTCGGCGTTCTTGGCCGCGGCGGCGTTGGCTCAGTCGGTGGGGAGCGCAACCGGGTATGCCCGGACCGCGCTGCTGTACATCGAGCCCGATTCCGCGACGTTGGCAGTGGTGGATTCCACCGACGGGTCGATCGCTGATGTCCGCCGTGAGCTGCTGCCCGACGACGACGATCAGGCGGTTGCCAAGCTGGTCGGGCTGGTTTCTGCTGCTGAGGCGCTCGACGATCACCCAGAGGGCCTGCTGGTGGTGGGCTCCGGGGTCGACGTCCCGTTGATCAAGCCGGCGTTGGAGGCGGCGACGTCGCTTCCGCTGAGCGTGCCCGAGCGGCCCGACATGGCGCTGGCTAGAGGAGCGGCGCTGGCGTCGGCGAACGCGCCGCTGTTCGCCTCGTCGACCGACGCGTTGGCCTATGCGCTGGATCCGGGCACTGGTTCGGTGAGCCAGCATGCGCTCGCGCCGGGGTACCTGGCCGTCGCTGAGTTAGCCGCAGGTGGCGAGCCGGGTGCGGACGCGCTGGCCTATAGCGCCGTTGCGGACGACTCAGCCGCGATCTACACCCAAGAGGGTCCCGACGCCTACGCCGATGTCGACGAAGAAGAAGACTCCAAGACCGGCATGTACCCCGACTTTGGGATGGGAGCGCTCGGGCAGCCGAGTCGCACGCCGTTCTTGGCGGCAATGAGCGTCGTGGTCATTTTTACCGTCGGCGTTGTGGCACTGGTGGTTTCGCTGGCATTCAGTATCCGACCATCGGTCAGTTCGCGGCCCAGTCTTAGCCAAAATGTGGTGGCCCCCCGGCATGTTCCGGCCCCGGCGCCGAAGGCGCTAGTACCGGCGCCGCCCGCACCTGCGCCTATCCCAGCGCCGGCTCCGGTGGCCGCTCCCGCGCCGGTCCACGTTCCGGCACCGGTCAGGGCTCCGATGCCCGCGCCAGTGCCAATTCTGGTCCCAGCGCCAGCTCCGGTGGCGCCGCCGCCGATCATCCCGCCGATCATTCCGCGAATCTTGGGACCCCCGCTGCTGGGTCCGCCGGAAAGCCCGTGGGGTGGCGACCATGGTGGTGGCGGCTGGGGTCATGGTGGTGGTGGATGGGGCCACGGTTTCGGGGGTGGGCACGGAGGCTTCGGTCACGGCCGTGGGTAACAGTCAGCGAGTAGTCAACCCGTGGCCGCCGGGTCCAGCCAAATGTACTGTCGAAGTGGCAAGGACCGGGGGAGTGATCCGTGTTGCTCCTGCCAGCACTTGAGGAATCTCGGCAATCCGCAGCGCACTGGCTCGGCGTGGTGATCGGTTTCCGGTAGACCCGGTCTGCAAGCGAACAGCTTTGGAGGAGTAGTGGACACCGTACTTGGGGTGTCGATGGCACCCACTGCGGTCCGCATGGTTCTCGTTGAGGGCGAAAACGCCGACGGCGTCACGGTCGATGAAGAGGGCTTCGCCGTCAACACGGCCGACGCACCAACTGTGAACGCGGCCGACCAGGTGGTCTCAGCGATCCTGGGCACCCAAGAAGGTGCCGCCGAAAGTGGCTACCAATTGCGGTCGACGGGCGTGACCTGGACGGATCCGATCGAGGCCGCTGCGCTGCGCGACGCGCTGGCGGCGCGCAAGGTCGAGAACGTCATGCTGGTGTCGGCGTTCTTGGCCGCCGCAGCGCTGGCGCAAGTCGTCGGCAACTCGGTCGGCTATGCGCAGACCGGACTGTTGTTTGTCGAGCCCGACACCGCAACGCTGGCCGTGGTCAACACCGCTGACGGGTCGATCACCGACGTGCATCGCCAGCCGCTGCCCCCCGGCAGTGATCCGATCGCCGAGCTCTCGGCGATGGCTTCCGGAGTCGAGGCGCTGGAGACCCGTCCTGATGGCCTGTTCGTCGTCGGCTCCGGTGTTGACATCGCCCCGATCAAAGCGCAGTTGGAGGCGGCAACCGCGCTGACGGTGAATGCTCCCGACGAGCCGCAGACAGCGCTGGCCCGGGGCGCGGCACTGGCCTCGGCCAATGCACCGTTGTTTTCCTCTTCGACCGCTGCGCTGGCCTACGCACAAGATCCCGGCACCGGTGCGATAGACCCCTACGCAATCGCTCCCGGGTACTTCGACGTTGCCGTCGACGGCAAGTCCGGCGAGCAAGCTCTGGCCTACAGCGCAGTTCCGGACTTGGACGCTGATGCCTACACCGCAGTCGCAGACGAGGAAGATTTCTCAACCGGCACCTATATCGGCATCACTACGGCTATTCCGCGGGACGGCGGTCGCAGGCCGCTGGTCCTGGTGGTCAGCGCGGTCGCGGCGATCTTCGTGGTAGGAGCTGCGGCGCTGGTGGTCGCGCTGGCGATCAGTATGCGGCCGACGGCGGCCGTCCGGCCCGAACCGGGCCACAATGCGGTCGCCCCGGCGAAGCCAGCGCCCGCTCCTGCTGCTGTTCCAGCGCCGGCTGCTGTTCCGGCGCCGGCGCCTGTTCCAGCTGCCCCGGCGCCGGCTCCTGCTGCTCCGGCCCCCGAGCCGGCTGCGCCAGCCCCGGCGCCAGAGCCTGCTGCACCGGTGCCGGCCCCGGCTCCTGCCGCCCCGGCTCCAGAACCGGCTGCTCCGGCTCCGGCCCCAGCGCCCGCAGCCCCCGCTCCGGCGCCGGTTGCTCCGCCTCCCGTAGCTCCCGTCCCCGTTCCGATTCCAATACCGCTGCCGCCGATCCTGAGTCCTCCCCAGCAGGGACCCCCGTCCGGGCCGTGGAACCCCGGCCACGGCGGATACCCCGGCGGTGGCGGATATCCCGGGGGCGGCGGGTATCCCGGGGGCGGCCATGGCGGCTTCGGGGGCCACGGCGGCTTCGGCCGCGGCGGATTTGGTATCCCTGGCCTGGGTTTCTAGGTCACCAACAGCAAACTGTCACCTGACGTTTGCCCGCCGCTCAGAAGAGCGATGCAATTAGCTCATTGCGGCGACCTACACACGGGTGTATGAGGTGCACCGTCTTTGGTACGGGCTATCTGGGGGCCACTCACGCTGCGGGGATGGCTGAACTCGGGCACGAAGTCGTCGGCGTCGACATCGATCCCGGTAAGGTCGCGAAGCTAGCTGCCGGTGATGTTCCGTTCTACGAGTCCGGGCTGCGAAAGATGTTGAGGGACAACATCGCAGCGGGTCGGCTCCGTTTCACCACCGACTATGACCTGGCCGCCGATTTCGCCGATGTGCATTTTCTCGGGGTTGGCACTCCCCAGAAGAAGGGCGAGTACGGCGCCGACTTAAGCCACGTCAACGCCGTAATCGACCGGTTGGCACCACGACTGACGCGCGCGTCGGTGATCGTCGGCAAGTCCACGGTGCCGGTTGGGACCGCGGCCGAGCTCGTGCAACGGGCCCGCGCGGCCGCGCGGCCCGATATCGACGTGGAAGTCGCATGGAACCCGGAATTCCTCCGGGAAGGCTTCGCGGTGCAGGACACTCTGCGGCCCGACCGCATTGTGCTTGGTGTACAAGACGGTTCGACGCGCTCTGAGGCGGCGATCCGTGAGCTCTACGCACCGATGCTGGACGCCGGGGTGCCGTTCCTGGTGACCGACCTGCAGACCGCGGAATTGGTGAAGGTCTCGGCGAACGCCTTTCTGGCGACCAAGATCTCGTTCATCAACGCGATCTCCGAGGTATGCGAAGCCGCCGGCGCCGACGTCGCCGTGTTGGCCGATGCGCTCGGACATGACTCGCGGATCGGGCGCCGGTACCTCAACGCCGGCTTGGGTTTCGGCGGCGGCTGCCTGCCCAAGGACATCCGCGCGTTCATGGCTCGCGCCGGTGAGCTGGGCGCCGACCAGGCACTGACGTTCCTGCGTGAAGTCGACAACATCAACATGCGCCGGCGCACTCGCATGGTCGAACTTGCCACCGCCGCGTGCGGCGGCTCGCTGCTGGGAGCCAACGTCGCTGTCCTCGGCGCCGCGTTCAAGCCCGAATCCGACGACGTGCGCGACTCACCGGCGCTCAATGTCGCCGGCCAGCTACAGCTCAACGGTGCGGCGGTCAACGTCTACGACCCCAAAGCGCTGGAGAATGCCCAGCGGCTGTTTCCTACGCTGAATTACGCGGTCTCGGTCGAGGAAGCCTGCGACCGCGCCGACGCGGTGTTGGTATTGACCGAGTGGAAAGAGTTCGTCGACCTCGACCCCGACCTGCTTGCCGACCGGGTGCGGGCACGCGTGGTCGTCGACGGCCGCAACTGCCTTGACGTGCAACGGTGGCAGCAAGCCGGTTGGCGCCTGCACTGCTTGGGGCGGCGCGTAGCCTGACCGCATGGACTATGCCGCAGCACTGCTGGAGCAAAATCGCGCCTTCGGCGAGGTGATCCGCAGCGGCGACCCGTCCACGCCGGTGCCGACCTGTCCCGGCTGGAGCCTGTCCCAGTTGTTCCGTCATGTCGGCCGCGGTGATCGTTGGGCGGCGCAGATCGTCGCCGACCGGGTCGACCACTATCTCGACCCGCGCACAGTCGACGGAGGCAAGCCACCGCCCGATCCCGACGAGGCAATCTCGTGGCTGCACGGCGGAGCGCAGCGGCTGATCGACGCCGTCGAACAAACCGGGGAGGAAACCCCGGTATGGACGTTTCTGGGCTCGCGGCCGGCCTACTGGTGGGTGCGGCGCCGGCTGCACGAGGCGACGGTGCACCGGGCCGACGCCGCCCTGGCGCTCGCGCTCGACTACACGCTCACCCCCGAGCTGGCAGCCGACGGCATCGGCGAATGGCTTGAGCGGGTCGCGGCCCAGGCCGGACGCGACGGCGCACCGCTCCCGCTGGAAAACGGCCAAACGGTCCATCTGCACGCCACCGATCCCGGTCTGGGGGCTGCCGGTGAATGGACGATCCGCGCCGACGGCGACCGCATTACTTGGTCACACGGCCACGACAAGAGTGCGGTGGCGCTGCGCGGCGGTGCCGTCGACCTGCTGCTGGCGGTCGTGCGGCGAGTTCCGGTCGCCGACACCGATGTCGCGGTGTTCGGCGACGCCGCGATATGGCAGAACTGGCTCGACCACACGCCGTTCTAGCCGCGGCGCGCACGGTACCTTTCACACCATGACCACATCGGAGATCGCCACCGTACTGGCTTGGCATGACGCTTTGAATGCGTCCGACATCGACACCCTGGTGGCCCTGTCCAGCGATGACATCGAAGTCGGCGACGCACACGGCGCCGCGCAGGGCCACGCCGCGTTGCGCGATTGGGCAGCTGCCCGCCCGCGAAAGGCCGAAGTGGGCAGAATATACGTTCATGACGGCGTCGTGGTTGTCGAACAGAAGATCGGAAATGCAGACGATCCCGGTGCCAACACGCCTGTCGCGTCAGCGTTTCGTGTCGTCCACGACCACGTGACCTCGGTGTTTCGCCACCACGATCTGGCGTCTGCGTTAATCGCGACCGAGTTAACCAACGCCGACCTCGTCGACTGAGGAGTAGGACATGCGGGGGATCATCCTGGCCGGCGGCTCTGGCACCCGGCTGTATCCAATCACCATGGGTGTCAGCAAGCAGCTGCTGCCGGTGTACGACAAACCGATGATCTACTATCCACTGTGCACGCTGATGATGGCCGGCATCCGCGACATTCAGGTGATCACTACCGCCCACGACGCGCCGGCATTCCGGCGAGTGCTGGGCGACGGCACGGAATTCGGCATCAACATCAGCTATGGGGTGCAAGACCGTCCCGACGGTCTGGCCCAGGCTTTCATCATCGGCGCCGACCACATCGGCAGCGGCTCGGTAGCTTTGGCGTTGGGCGACAACATCTTCCACGGACCGGGCCTCGGCACAAATCTCCAGCGCCTCCAATCAATCAGTGGCGGGGCAATTTTCGCCTACTGGGTGGCCAACCCCTCAGCGTATGGTGTCGTCGAATTCAGCGCGGATGGCATCGCGTTGTCGATCGAAGAGAAACCGGCCACACCGAAATCGCACTACGCGGTGCCTGGCCTGTACTTCTACGACAACGACGTGATCGAGATTGCCCGGGGCCTGCGACCTTCGGCGCGCGGCGAATACGAAATCACCGACATCAACCGGACCTACCTCAACCAGGGCCGGCTGAGCGTGGAGGTGCTCGCTCGCGGCTCGGCCTGGCTGGACACCGGGACGTTCGACTCACTGCTGGACGCCAGCGACTACATCCGCACGCTGGAACGTCGGCAGGGCCTGAAGGTCAGCGTCCCCGAGGAAGTGGCCTGGCGGATGGGCTTTATCGACGACGACCAGCTGGCACGGCGCGCCCAGGTCCTGCTCGAGTCCGGCTACGGGACCTACCTGCTGCAGCTGCTGGAACGCCGATGATGTCGGCGCGACCCGTCATGCCCGCCCGCCGCGAACGCGGGATGGGTGCGTTGCTTGCTGGAAGCTGACAGCAAACTCGCTGCATACCTTCAGCAACCGCT
>NZ_DASPSP010000036.1:0-38600 GCF_035623875.1 Mycobacterium sp.
GTCCGGGCGGGTCGCCAATATCGTGCCGGTGGACAGCATCGACAAGGTGACCGCCGCGGTGAACGCCTACACCCAGACCATCGGCATCTACCCCGAATCCCTCAAGCGGCGGCTGCGAGACACGTTGCCACTGTTCGGTGCCCAACGACTGACCAGCCTCGGGTACGCGTGCAACGTTGCAATCGCCGCGCCCCAGGACGCCATCGAGCCGATCCGGCGGATGTGCAAGTGGGTGGTCGACGAGGAATGCGACGCAAATGTTGTCATCCCGCTGTGGCGGCTCACGCCGGCATGACCGAATCGCGGAGCGCCCTGCAGATCGTTGAGGGTATCGACCTATCCGGCAAGGTATGTGTGATCACCGGAGCCTCGTCGGGGCTGGGCCGCGAGGCGGCCCGGGCGCTGGCTGCCGCGGGCGCGCAGGTGATTCTGGCCGCACGCAATACCGATGCCCTGGCCGAGGCGGCCCGCTGGATCCAGGCCGAGGTGCCCGACGCGCGGACCTCGACGGTGCATCTCGATCTCACCTCGCTGGCCAGTGTGCGCGCCGCTGCCACAACGATCCGCGAGGCGAGCCCGGTGATTCATATCTTGATGAACAATGCTGGCGTCATGTTCACGCCTTTCAGCCGGACAAAGGATGGCTTCGAAATACAAATCGGGACCAATCATTTCGCGCACTTCGAGCTGACCAGACTGCTTACTACGCAGCTCGCCGCCGCTGCGGGCGCCCGCGTCGTCGTCCTCTCCTCCGGCGGCCACGTCCTGGGTGACGTCGACTTCGACGATCCCAACTGGGAGCATCGCGACTACGACAAGTTCGTCGCATACGGCGCATCCAAGACAGCAAACATCTTGCACGCTGTCGAGGCCGACCGACGGCTGTGCGAGTTGGGAATTCGCGCCTACGCCGTTCACCCCGGCACGGTGGCCACCTCGCTGGCGCGGTACATGTCGCGAACCGACTTCTCCCAACTACGCAAATATGCCGTCGCCAATAGCGCCGCACGCGGGGAATCAACCAACGGCTACCTGGATTTCACCACGCCCGAGCACGGCGCGGCCACCCAGGTGTGGGCCGCGGTGAGCCCGGAACTGACCGACCGGGGTGGGCTCTACCTCGAGGACTGCGGCATCAGCCAAACCGTCGCACCCTACGCACGCGACGCCGGGCGCGCTGCGGAGCTGTGGACGCTGTCCGAGAAAATGTGTGCGGCATCGTGAATAGGCACGAACGGCGAAAACTTGAGGTGCGGGAGAAGATCCTCACCGCTGCCTTCGATCTGTTTCTCGCCCACGGCGTTGCGGCCACCACCATCGAGGAGATCTGCGAGCGCGCCGATGTGGCCAATCGAACGTTCTTCAACCACTTCGCCACCCGTCAGGACATGATCCGCGCCTTGGCGGAGCGGCGCCTGGTCAACCTGCACGATGTCTTCTTCGACCGCGGCGACGAGGCGATACCGGTGCGTCTTGTCGGCGTGTTCGACGACATCGCCGCGGCGCTGGTCAAATCAGGTGACACCTACCGCGAGCTGATCGGGGAAATGCTGGCCGCCACTGGCTACGGCATCCAGCGTGGATCCAACCTGCACGACACCTTCGTCGAACTCGTCAAAGAGGGCGTCGCCCGCGGCGAGGTCAGCACGCGACACGGCGCGGAGACGTTGGCCGACATCATCGTTGGCGCGCTGTCCGGCGGCATCGTCAACTGGACCGTCGATCGGACCTATTCCTTGGAGACCAATCTGCACGACCTCGGCGTCGCGCTGGCAGAGTTACTCACGGCATGAGGCGGACTGCCTCGGCGTCGCCGCTGTCAAACCGAATTCGCAGCAGTGCCTGGCTTTGCGCAGCGGTGACGAATAGTTCGTCGGAGCCTTCGCCGCCGATGCAGACGTTGGTGGCCAGCGATCCAGTCGGCAACCCGACCTCACCAATGCGCCGGCCCGCGGCGTTGACGACGCCGATCCGGTCGGCGGCGGTCAGCGCGACCCAGTAGTCGCCGCGGGCGCTCACCGCCATCCCGTCGGGCCAGCCGTCGGCGAAAGTGTGCACGAGCTCCGGCGAATCGAATGCGCCAGCGTCATAGGACAGCAATTGCGACGACAGTGTCGCTGTCACAAGTAATCTCGAACCGTCGCGATCGAAACCCAGTCCGTTGATGAACACCGGGCCGTCGTCGACGACCAGTTGGGTGTCACCCGAGCCGACATCGGTCGCATACACATGGCCGGGTAGCCCCGCATCGGATGTGCTGATGTCAAACTCTCCGCGGGTGTCGGTGATCCACAGCCGTCCGTCCGGACCGAACGTCAGATCATTCGGGGCGCCGAGTCCTTCGACCAGGTAGTCGACGTGTGTGCCGGTGATCACTTGAACGCCAGGCTCGGCGGAACCGCTTGCGCCCCAAGCACCGCCGTTTTGTGCCACGTACAGAGTGCCGTCGGCGCCGCGGGCCAGGCCGTTGGGCCCACCGCCGGTGTCGATTCGTTCCAGTGGACCACCGGACGGGTCGACAATGTAGACGCAGCCATGGCTGATGGACGTCAGCGCCACACGTCCATCGGGAAGCCACACCGGCCCCTCGGTGAAGCCGAGCCCGTCGGCGAGCACGTCGATGTGCATGCTCACGGCTCCGGCTCAGGCTCTGGCAGGGGCGTCCAGTCGGCCGAAAGCCGCGAGTTGAACCGCGGCGACCGCCGATCGAGGAAAGCGGCGACTCCTTCACGGGCGTCGTCGGTGCCCATCACCCGATGGTGCAATTGCGTTTCCAGCGACGCGACCTGTCGCGGGGTGTAGCCGTTGATCGCGCTGTCCCACAGCAGTCGTTTGCACAACGCCGCCGACATCGGCGCCACGTTGGTCACGATGTCACGGGCCATCGCCAGGGCATGGTCGAGTACCTGCGCGGCGGGTAGCGCTTCGTTGGCAATACCGAGCGCGACGGCCTCGGCCCCACCGAAGGTGCGCCCGGTGAGTAGTACCTCGGCAGCCACACCCAGGTTTGTCAGGTGTGCAAGTGTCCAGTGCGACATGCAGTCGGGTATCACCCCCCGGCGGACCTGCACCACACCGTATTTCGCGTCATCGGCAACGATGCGGACATCTGCCTGTAGCGCGATGGTCAGGCCGATGCCAATCGCGTGGCCGTTGACTGCGGCGATCACCGGCTTGCGCAATTCGAAGGCGGCGGGGTCGATCGGCGATGCGGAGAACACGGTGGCGTCCGTCGGGGCGTCGAACGGCGACGCGCGGCCCGAGAAATCCGCTCCGGCGCAGAACGCCCGGTCCGCGCCGGTGACCACGATGGCCCGAACCTCGTCGTCCTCGTCGCAGTCCCGGTATGCCCGGCTCAACAGCGCGCCCATGTCAGCGGTATAGGCATTGAGATGCTCAGGTCGATTGAGTGTTAGCACCGCCACACCCGTGTCGACGTCAACCAGCACATCGCTGCCCACGCGTCGAAGTACACCACGCCACCTTGCGCTGAGCGCGGTTTCCAACTTCATTAGCCCGGTTTTATGGCCCGGACTGACGATGACAGCTGGGACATCGCCGAGAGCGTCGGCACGACGGCGCTCGGTGTGGCCATGGTGCGCGCCGCTGAATCCGATTGTGACTGCCCCCTGTTCACCGACCGCTATGCGCCGTTCTCCATCGACGCTGCCACCAGGCGCGGCTGGGATTACTCGGAGAGCTGGAATTCGATCACCGCGGCAAGGGAATCCACCGACTCGCTCAGCGCGGCAAGTCGTTCGGCGGCCGACGGCGCGGCCAACACGGCGTAGCGGTCGGCCGCGCCGATCGGGGTGCGGGCCGCCAGCGCATACAGCCGCACACCGGGATCGGCGCTATCAGGGGCGGTACCTAGCACCACATCGCGATCAGGCAACGAAAAATTGCGGGCCACCGCGATCCGCTCGAACAACGCCATCACCCGGTCTTCGAGCTCTTCCAGCTGGCCGGCGGTCACCGGTTCGCCCGGCTCGTCCGGCCAGGCCTGGACCATCGCCCGCGGGTAGGGATCGTCAGGCAACCAGTCGCACACCCGGATCCGTTCGCCCGTCCGGCAACGCAGCACGAACCGGCCCGTGCCGGCGAGGTCCACACATTCGGTGATCCTGGCGATCGTCCCGACGTCACAACGCACGTCGCCGCCGCCGACTTCGCGGCCGTGCGAGATCAGTACGACACCGAAACGAGGATCGTCGTCGCGCATGCAGTCTCGTACCAGCGTGGTATAGCGAGGCTCGAAGATTTGCATCGGCAGATCCTCGTCGGGCAGCAGCGCCGACTGCAGTGGGAACATCGCCATCCGAACGGCTGTCTCCATTAGATATCCAGCTCACCGATCAGCGCATCGACAACCGCGCGCAGATCACCGTCGTGCTCCTCGGCGACCCGCCGCTGCCGCTGATACGACGCGCCCCGCCGCCAGATATCGGCCACCGAGGCCAACTCGTCGACGCAGTGCAGTGACTTCGCGACCGGTTCCAAGCGGTCCAACAGGTCGGGCAGGTCATCGGTGACCAGCCGTTCATTGCTTTCGGCGTCGAGGATGATCACCGCATCCAGCCCGTAACGGGCGGCGCGCCATTTGTTTTCCTGCACGTGCCAGGGCGGCATAGTCGGCAGCGGCTCACCGGCATCGAGCCGACGGTCGAGGTCGACGATCAGGCAATGCGTCAACGCCACCAGCGCGCCCAGCTCACGCAGGTTGGACACACCATCGCAGATTCGCACCTCGAGAGTGCCGAGATGCGGAGAAGGCCTGATGTCCCAACGGATTTCGTCCATATGATCGATGATGCCGGTCTTCTTCTGGTCGTAGACGAAACCTTCGAACTGCGCCCAGGACTGAAAGTGAAAAGGCAACCCGGCGGTGGGCAACTGCTGAAACATCATCGCCCGATTGCTGGCGTACCCGGTGTCCTCCCCTCCCCACCATGGCGACGACGCCGACAACGCCAGCAGGTGCGGGTAGTAGTTGAGCAGTGCCGTCATGATCGGCATCACCTTGTGCGCGGAAGAGATCCCGACATGGACGTGCACGCCCCAGATCAGCATCTGCCGGCCCCACCATTGGGTCCGTTTGATGAGTTCGGCGTAACGCGGCGCGTCGGTCAGCTTCTGGGCGGACCACCGCGCGAACGGGTGCGTGCCGGCGCAGAACAGCTCCATGCCTCGGTCTCGGACAATCTGGCGCGCGGGTGTCAGGGTCTCGCGCAGATCCTCCATCGCCTGCGCGGTGCAGTCGCAGACACCGCTGACGATCTCCACGGTGTTGCGCAGCAATTCCTTGTGCACACGGGGGTTTTCGCCGATCTCGGCGATGACAGTGGTGGCCTCGTTGCTCAGGTCGCGCGTCTGCGCGTCGACGAGCGCGAACTCCCACTCCACCCCGATCGTCGGCCGGGGTGAGCCGTCGAAGTCGATATGGGCACTTGCCCGGCTGGTCGGCCTGCTAGCCGGCACCAATGACACCGCACGCCACCCGCTTGCCGGCGTCACCGGTGGACATCGTGGTCTGGTCGGGGCCTGGTGTCCCATTGGCCTGGGTGTAGCGTTCCGCCGGGATATTGCCGAAGTTGTCGGCCCCGGCGTGAATGACGATCGCGGTCCCCTGGCCAGCCGTCAGATCGTCCTTGGTGAACGCATCGGTCGTCGTCACCAACAACGCTCCGCCGTCTTTGCGGACCTCCAGCGAGGTCAGGTCGCCGCTCTGGGGGTCGCCGGTATGCCCCGGCGCCTGGTAATGCCCGCCGGCAGACAAGAAGTCGCCCGGCGCACCGCCGGTCGGTGGGACGGAGTTGGCCTCGCACTTGCCCACCGAATGAATATGTACGCCATGGAATCCGGACGTCAGCACGCCCTGCCCCGTCGTCTCAACGGTGATCGTCACGTAACCATCGGCGAATTCGAACTTGGCCGTCGCCACCTTGGCGCCGTCCGGCGCGATCAGGTGGGTCGTCAGGCTCTCCGGAGCCGCCGGCCCGCCCTTCTGTTGCGTCTCCGATGGCGACGGCGACCCGGTCCAGATCGACGGCGTGGTCCCGGGGGCGGTCGCCGGGGGCTGATTCGGCTTGCATGCGCTCGACAGCGCAACCGAAGCGACGAGCGGGACCGATACGGTGACGGCGGCGACTTTGCGACCCATGCGCTTAACCATGGGAAGAGCCTATCCCCCAATCTGAAAACACACGACGGGCGTGATTCTTAGTCCTTTGGCTCCACACGGATTGTCTTGTGTCGGTATTTCTCGGGAGGAAGCGCGGAAATGGTGGCGTCGTCGTACGCCCGGGCGCGATGCAGTCGATACGGTACCGCTAGCGCCCGGCCGCAGTACGCTCATGCCATGGCGGAAACGTCATACGCCAAGTGCGGCGATCTCAGCCTGGCGTATCAGGTTTTCGGCGACGGCCCCGTCGAACTCGTTTTCGTCGGGCCGATAGTCACCCACGTCGAGTTGTTCTGGGCCATGCCCGAATTCAAGGCCTTCTTCGATCAGCTCGCCACCTTCTGTCGGGTCCTCTTGTTCGACAAGGCTGGGGTTGGGCTGTCGGACCCGGTCCCGAAAGTTCGCACGCTGGATGATCGAGCGGCCGAGATCGAGGCCGTCATGGACGCCGTTGGTTTCGGAAAGCCCGTTCTCTTCGGTATGAGCGAGGGCGGCCCACAGTCCATTGTGTTTGCGGCAAAACGGCCCGAGCGGACGCGGGCGCTGATCCTCTACGGCGCGTACTCGGCCCTGCTGGCCGACAGCTGGGACGACTTGGCGCGCGGCTTGGAGTACGACCCGGCCAAGCTGCGGGCGCGCTTTTTAACGGAGTTCGGTGAGAAGTACACGCCGTCGATAAAGCAGCTCATCCGCTTCCAGGAATTCGCCCGCGCCGTCGCCACCAACTCGGCGTGGGGCAGCGGTGTAATGGCCAAGATGATGTTCCCGTCGGTCCGCTCAACACGCCAGCTCGCCATGTTCGAGCGGATGAGCGCCAGTCCGGGGATGTTCCGAGCGACACTGGAAGCGAACTTCCGGACCGACGTGCGGCCGATCCTGCCGACGCTCACCACGCCCACCCTGGTCATCCATGCCCGCGAGGACACCATGCCGGTTCAGGACGGCAGGTATCTCGCCGACCATATTCCCGGCGCGCGGTACCTCGAGGTCGAGGGTGTCGACCACGCGCCCTGGTTTACCGACCCCGACGCGATCCTGACTCAGATCGAGGAGTTCCTCACCGGCAGCCATGCCGCACCGTCTCAGGCACATCGCGCCCTGCGCAGCGTGTTGTTCACCGA
The DNA here is from genome assembly GCF_035623875.1 of Mycobacterium sp. Classification (GTDB taxonomy): domain Bacteria; phylum Actinomycetota; class Actinomycetes; order Mycobacteriales; family Mycobacteriaceae; genus Mycobacterium. The sequence goes on from NZ_DASPSP010000036.1 coordinate 7,303, forward strand.
TATCGTCGCCTCGACGCAACGTGCCGCAGCGACGGGCGATGAGCGGTGGCGCGCGGTGCTGCACCGCTTCGGGGAGATCACCGCCGAACTCACGGACCGGTTCGGCGGCACCGTGGTGAAGAGCACCGGCGACGGCCACCTCGCCACGTTCGATGGGCCGACGCAGGCCATCCGCTGCGCCGAGGCCTTGCGCGCCGAGGCTGAGACACTGGGTATCGAGATCCGCGCCGGCATCCACACCGGGGAGTGCGAACTGCTGGACGCCGACATCGGGGGCCTCGCCGTACACATCGCCGCGCGGATCTGCGGCCAGGCCGCCGCGGGCGACATCCTTGTCTCCCGCACCGTGCGCGACCTGGTCGTCGGCTCGGGCACCGGCTTCGAGGATCGCGGCAGCGTCGAGCTGCGTGGCGTGCCCGGCACCTGGCAACTCTTGGCGGTGGATCGCCACGGCGCGCGGGCGGGATCGCTCGAGGCAGAGCTGGCATCAATCCCTACCCCCGGGCCTCGGACGGTGATGCGCCGCTCGGACCGCGCCGTGGAGGTGATGGCCAGGCGGACACCGTGGATCCTGCGCGGGATGGGCCGCCTCGCCCCGGCCGCCTACGGCCGCAGATGAGCAGAAATACGTTGAGCCACAACGCGGTTTGCGCCCTCACACCGTGCGGAATAGCGACCGTTGCAACGTAAAAGCCGGGTGCCAGACTGGCCTCGGTCGCGGAAGCGCTGAAATGTCCTTCGCGTAATCGGTGCTACCACCAATCAATTACCTTCGAGCTTGCCGAAACGCGGCTAGTCGAAACGTATTGCTGCATGCCCGGCGGCAGGATTACCCACCCGAACAGCCCCACGCAACGTGTGAACCGGTGCGCCTGACCACAAAGACACGCAACGGATCAGGAGGCGGTGGACTCCATTTCGCGGAGGCGCTTGAGCGCTACCTTTGCAAATCGCATCGACAACGCTGGCGAGAGCCGCTCCAGGTACCACCATGCCTTCCACCATGCCGGCACCACAATGATTGCGTCCCCACGCAACACGGCACGAAGGGCGCGCTCGGCGAACTTTTCGGGTGCCATCGGCCGGAACCGCTCAAAAGATTTGAGGAGTTCCTCATCGCTGACGCCGGTTATCTTGATCCGTCCGTACTGGCCGCCGGTGATGATCGGGGTCCGGATCACGCCCGGACAAAACACCGACACCTGCACGCCGTGGCGCTCGGCCTCCACCCGCAACGCCTTCGAGATCCCGACGACGGCGTGTTTAGTGGCGGTGTAGCTCCCCAGGCCCGGACTGGTGACAAGACCGGCCATCGAAGCTGTATTCACGATGTGTCCGGAGTGCTGGCGGATCATGATCGGATATACCGCCTGGATGCCGTGTGCCACACCGCGCAGGTTCACGTCGAAGACGTCGTTCCAGTCATCGAGCGTGTAGGAGTCGATCTCACCGCTGACCCCAATGCCGGCATTGTTGAACAGGTAGTCGATCCGCCCGGATTGCTGCACCGCCTCGGCGACGGCGCCCTCAAACGACGGAAAGCTGCGCACATCGAGCTCGATCGCGTGCGCCTTTGCGCCACCACTGTTGAGGCGTTGCGCCAGCTCCTGCGCCGCGCCGATCTGACGATCGGCGATCCAGACCTCGGCACCCCCGTCGACCAACTTGGCCGCCAACGCGGCGCCGATGCCGGACGCGCCGCCGGTAACGAATGCAATCTTCCCCGACACGCTCGATGCCATTGGGGAAGGATAAGCGCTCGCCTCGGGATTCGGTCCCACCACTTGGTGAAGACGTTCCTGGGGATGGCCGCTCGACTACTGCGGCGACCGGACCACGATGATGCCCAGACGCACCGGACACCGACGACGACCCACCGCCGTTCTAGGCCAGGCTCGCGCCGTTCAGCTCGCGACCACCACGATGACGCCGGGCGGTTGGTCAGCGACCGCAGGAGTCCGCGGTTGAACGGGCGCTTTCAATAGCTGGCCCACGGCGTCGGCGGTTTCGCGTTCACCGGGCGCGTTGCCGAAGTACACCGTGGTGGCCGAGACATCGGGCAACGACAGGTTGCCGACCTCGGTGACGTTGTACCCGCCCTGCTTCAGCTGGTCAGCGGTGCGCCCGGCAATACCCTGTTGACTGGAAATGTTGTAGATCCGTACATCGGCTTTTGCCGCAGGTTTCGCCGAGGTTTTCGGCGCCATTGTGCTCGTCGTCACAGTTGATCCCGACGAGTCCTCGTCGGTGTTGGCGCCCGATCCCATGGCCTGGAAGCCGACCAGCAAAAAAATGACACCGAGAAACAGCAGCACCATCACCATGGCCCGCAGGGGCAGCCCGGTCGAGTCGGGAACACGCTCATTCATTGACGTCACTGTATCTAGCAGTGCGCCCAAACCCGCACCGACGCTCAGCGGGCGGGTAATACCTCAGGTGACTTCGAAGCCCAGCCGTCGTGCAGCCCGCGCCTTCTGCCGACTGGCACGCAACCGTCGTAGCCGTTTGACCAGCATCGGGTCGGCCGCCAATGCTTCGGGCCGGTCGACCAAAGCATTCAGCACCTGGTAGTAACGCGTGGCCGACATTGCAAACAACTCTTTGATGGCTTCTTCTTTGGCGCCGGCATATTTCCACCATTGGCGCTCGAACGCCAAAATGTCGTGTTCGCGGCGGGTCAACCCATCGGCGAGTTCAGAGTCGTCCCCCGATCGATTAGCCTGCGGCATAGCGCCGTCCATATCGCTTCCTCGACCCTTTCGGCGAATTCTCGAATGCTCGCTGCTCCGGCGAATATTCAACCACGCTCAGAACTGTTGACCCGGAACCCAAGCCCGCGAGTCGGCTGACTAGGTGAGATTGCCTGCCCCAGCCTCCGTCCGCAACCGGAGCGCATCCCGACTGCGGACAAGCGCGGGCTCGATTGGATTGCCCGCCTTGCCCCCGCAAGCGGAAGGAACCCCCACCTCACGCCCCAGGCGGCGTGCACCGTCGGCGGGCTTAAGCTTGCCGGTCATGGCAGTCGTACCCATTCGCATCGTGGGAGATCCGGTCCTAGACACCCCGACCAAGCCGGTACCGGTCGGCGCGGACGGTTCACTGCCGACCGAATTGGCCGATGTGATCGCCACGCTGTACGACACCATGGACGCCGCGTACGGGGTTGGCCTGGCCGCCAACCAGATCGGCGTCGACTTGCGGGTATTCGTCTACGACTGCGCCGATGAGCGTGGGCAATCGGCGCGGCGCCGCGGTGTAGTCGTCAATCCGGTGCTGGAAACCTCGGAGATTCCCGAGACCATGCCCGACCCGGAAAACGACGAGGAGGGTTGCCTATCGGTGCCGGGTGAGTCGTTTCCGACCGGGCGGGCCAAGTGGGCCCGCGTCACCGGACTCGACGCCGACGGCAGCCCGATCACGGTCGAGGGCGACGGGTTGTTCGCTCGCATGCTCCAGCATGAGACGGGACATCTGGATGGATTCCTGTACCTGGACCGCCTGATCGGACGACACGCCCGCGCCGCAAAACGTGCGGTTAAATCCCACGGCTGGGGCGTCCCCGGGTTGTCGTGGACACCGGGCGAGGGGCCGGACCCGTTCGGTCACTGATGGTTTCGTGGCCTCAACCCGGCAGCAGGGTGACAGTGCGTTACCGTCGGCCCGCCGGGTCCATCCCGCCGCTGACCGACGTGGTGGGCCACCTACTCAGCATCGACCCGCTGGTGCGGGTGCAGACCAAAACCGGGGCGGTGGTGCAATTTGCACCCGCGGATGTGGTTGCGGTACGGGCGCTCAGCGATGCGCCGGTACGCACTTCACAGATCCGCGCGCTCGAGCACGCCGCCGCGTTCGCCTGGCCGGGCGTGGAGCAGCAGTGGCTGGACGGCTGGCTGCTGCGCGCCGGGCGCGGCGTCACGTATCGCGCGAACTCCGCTGTACCGCTGCAGCTTTCCGCCAGCCCAGCATCGCTACCGGCGATCGCTGACTGGTACGCCCGACGCGGGTTGACCCCACGGCTGGCGGTCGCCGACCGCCTGCTGCGGCTGCCCGGCGTGGGCGAACAGGCCAACGTCGTGCTGGTACGCGACGTGTGCACCGCCGGGCCGGACCCGTCGGTCCGGCTCTCGGCCCGCCCGAACGATGCCTGGCTGAGGCTCTACCGCCGCGAAGTCCCCACCGACGTCCTGACCGCCGTCGTCGACGGCGAGCTGGCCTTCGGAATGCTTGCCGACCTGGCAGTGGCACGGGCTTCGGTGACCAACGCGCCGGACGGCACCCGCTGGGTGGGGCTAGCGGCGATGCGGGTAGCAGACCAGGGCGCCGGCCGGGTGCTGTGCGAAGCCCTGTTGGCGTGGGGGGCCGCTCGGGGTGCGACCCGTGGCTACGTCCGGGTTCTCGACGACGATCACGCCGCCGCCGGCCTGGCCCAGTCGCTGGGCTTCGTGCTGCACCACCGCGCGTGCTACTTCGCGGCAACCCCGGTGCTCGCCGAGACCACGTAGGGTCGGGCCATGCCCGACGGCGTGATTGACGGCGGCGACCCGCTGCGCCCGGCTTCGCCGCGCTTGCGATCGCCGCTCCTTCGGCTGGCCACCTGGAACGTGAACTCGATTCGCACCCGGCTGGGCCGGGTGCTCGACTGGCTGGAGCGTGCCGAGGTCGACGTGCTGGCCATGCAAGAGACCAAGTGCGCCGACGACCAGTTTCCGGCGTTGCCGTTCTTGGAGCTCGGCTACGAAGTCGCGCATTGCGGGTTCAACCAGTGGAACGGTGTGGCGATCGCATCGCGAGTCGGCCTCGACCAGGTCGAGGTCGGTTTCGACGGCCAGCCGAACTGGAGCAGCAAGCCGGATGTGGCGGCCGCCGCTGAAGCCCGCGCCCTGGCCGCCACCTGCGCCGGGGTTCGGGTATGGAGTCTCTATGTGCCCAACGGCCGCGCCCTGGCTGACCCGCATTACACATACAAGCTGAATTGGCTTGCCGCACTCCGCGATGCAGCCGAAAGCTGGCTACGCGACGATCCTGCTGCGCAGATCGCATTAGTCGGGGACTGGAATATCGCCCCGACCGACGAAGACGTCTGGAGCGTCGAATTCTTCCAAGGCGCCACGCATGTCTCGGAACCGGAGCGCAAGGCGTTCGACGCTATCGTCAACGCTCAATTTTCGGACGTCGTAAGGCCTTTCACTCCCGGTCCCGGGGTGTACACGTATTGGGATTACACCCAGCTACGGTTCCCGAAGAGACAGGGAATGCGCATCGACTTCATCCTCGCCTCCCCCGCGCTGGCCGGCCGGGTCGCCGACGCGCAGATCGTCCGGGAGGAACGTAAAGGCAAGGCGCCCAGCGACCACGCGCCCGTCGTGGTGGATCTGCGCGCAAATTGATGCATATAAATCCGGCTCGCGGGTATTCATTTGCTGTTCATTCGCCGGACAAGGTCATAGGATTGCAAGATGCTGCGCAGTATCGTGACGGTTTCATGAACTTTGCGAGTTTGCGCGTATGCAACCGCCAGTGTGGCGTGCAGCGGGTATCAGGTTCACGGCCTCAACAACAAATCATCAGGGAGTCATCATGGGTGTCGTTAACGGCGCCGTACGCACCGTAACTCGAACGGCGGGCCGCGCCGCGGCAGCCACCACCGCGGCCGCGGGTGCAGTGGGCGGTGCCGCGGTCAGCGGCGTCGTCGGCGCCGTGACCGGAGCTGCAGCCGGCGTGCAGCGCGGCATCGGCAGCGGTAGCCATTCGGTGCCGGCAGCCGCACTGACGTTGGGCGCGCTCGGTGTCACCGGGCTCCTCGAGTGGCCGGTGGTGTTGGCCATTGGCGGCGGCGCCTTGGTGTTGCGCCAGCTGAATAAAAACGGGCGTTCCGACGGCTCGCACATAGCGTCGGTCACACCGGTGAAGGCGGTTCCGACGAAGTCGACCAGTTCGCCTAGGTCGTCAGGGCCCCGCAAATCGCCGGCCAAGCGGGCACCGGCCCGTTCGCGCGGCACACAGCCGCGCACCCGCCGCTAACTCTCCGGTTGGGTACCGTCGGAACAGTGCGAGCATCCCCGCTCCGCGCGGTCGCGCTGAGCATCCAGGCAACGTCCGCGCTAGTCGGCGCCACCGTACAAACCGCGGCGACCGCCGCAGGATCACTGGGCACAGTCGCCTCAACCGGTCTGACCATGGCCGCGATCCCGGTTCGAGAAGGTGTCAAAGCGCTGTCGGACGGACTGCCCGCGCCCACGTTCACTCGACATAGTTGGCGCGGCAAAGGACGTGCGTGGATCGAGGTCCGCGGCCTCGACGGGCCGGGCGGCGCCGAGCTTGGGAGCGTCGTCGTCGACGCCGTCCTCGCGCGCCCCGGTGTCACTTCGGCCAGCCTGAACCGCCCGCTGTCGCGGGTCGTCGTGAGCCTCGCCGGCGATCAGACCTCTCTTCGTGAGTTGTGCCGAGCAGTGGACAACGCTGAAAAGCATTGCCGCTCAACCGATAACGCCGTGCGCTCGAAACCGTTGCCCGGCGACGGTCTGCTGCTGGCCACCAAGGCGGTGGGGGTCGGCGCCACAGCTGTCGGGGTAGGCGCCGCGGTCGCGGGCCGGATGTTGCGGTGGCCGCGCTTGACCTACGGTTTCGAGGCGGCGGTGGTGGCCGTCGATTACCAGCCGCGGGTGCGCCGCCTGCTCGAGGAGAGCATCGGCCAATCCGCGACGGACACGCTGCTGAGCCTGGCTACGACGGCCGCACACGTCGTTGAGCTCTCGCCCGCGGCGCTGGCCGTGGACTTGATGATGGAGACCCTGAAAGCCGCCGAAGTGCGCGCCGAGGCGCAGGCCTGGAGCCGCCACGAACCGAGGCTGGCCCGCCACGCCGAGCACGCGGAGATCCACCCGCCGTCCCGCCCGGTGTCGCTGCCCGAGGGGCCGGTCGAGCGGCACTCGCGTCGCAGCGCATTACTACAAGCGATCACTGTCGCAGCCGTCGGCGCCACCACCCGCAACCTCAACATCGCCTCGACCGCGGCGCTGGTTACCACGCCGAAAGCCACCCGCACCGCGCGCGAATCGTTCGCCGCGGCGCTTGGCCAAGGGTTGGCCGACCAGCACGCCGTCTTGCCATTGCACCCGCAAAGCCTGCGCCGGCTCGACCGGGTCGACGCGCTGCTGATCGATCCCAGAGTGTTGTGTACCGACACGCTGCGGGTGGTGCGGGTGCGTGGTACCGACGACGACGAGCTGTCCGCGGCATGGAACCGCGCCCAGTTGCTGCTGGAGAAGCGAAGTCTGCGTGCCGGCTGGCACCCGGTTCCCGGGGTGCCGGCCCGTGGGTCCGATGTAAAAGTCGAGGCACTGGTCGGCCCCACACACGATCCGCTGGCCTCGGCTGTACTGGCCGAGGCGCGCCGCGCGAGCCTGGATTTGATCTCTGTCGACGTTGATGAGCTCGGCGAGCTGCGGCCCGCATTCGATGAGCTGCGGCCGCCGGAGAACGGATCCGTCGATGATGCGCTCGTCGCGGCACTGACCGATCTGCAACAGTCGGGTCACACCGTCGCGGTGCTGTCTTCGGCTGGTGCACAAGCACTTTCGTCGGCCGACGTCGGGCTTGGTGTGATGCCCCACTCCGACGCCGAGGCGCCGCCCTGGACGGCGGATCTGATCCTGAGCGACCTCGCCGGCGCCTGGCGGCTGCTGCATGCGGTCCCCGCGGCCAGGAGAGCAAGCCGGCGTGGGATCGAGATATCGACCGGCGCGACGGCGTTGGGTGCGCTGCTGATGGTGCCCGGCGTGCGCGGCCGAGGGCCCGGCCCGGTGACCACGGGTGCGGCGGCAGGTCTGCTGTCCGGCTATTTGATGGCCCGCCGGGTGGTTGGCGCACCGACTCCGCTGCCGGCCCCGATCCGCGACTGGCACGCGATGTCGGTCGAGCAGGTCCGAAAGATGTTGCCGCCGCCGGACGCCACCGAATCGGCGGAGCCCCGCCATGGCCTGCTGGCCACCCGGGCAATCGACACGGCCCACCGCGGCGCCGAACTGACCGGACGACCGCGGCGAGCGGTCTGGCAGTTCCTCAAGGCAGTGCAAGCCGAATTGTCCGACCCGCTGACCCCGGTACTGGCTCTCGGCTCGGCAGCCAGCGCCATACTGGGTTCGCCGGTCGACGCGGTCCTAGTCGGTTCGGTGCTCACCGGAAACTCCGTGCTCGCAGCCAGCCAGCGCCTGCGTGCCGAAAACCGACTGAACGAACTGCTGGCCCAACAGATTCCACCGGCCCGCAAGGTGACAACCGGTCCCGACGGTGCGCCGGTGTACACCGACGTCGTTGCGGAGCAACTACGGCCCGGCGACGTCATCGAAATACGCACCCACGAGGTGATCCCCGCCGACGCCCGGCTGATCGAAGAAGACGACCTCGAGGTCGACGAATCGACGCTCACCGGTGAATCGCTGCCGGTGGAGAAGCAGATCGAGGCCACACCGGGCGCCGAATTGGCCGACCGTCGCTGCATGCTGTTCGCCGGCACCACGATCGTCGCGGGCACCGCAGTGGCGCTGGTGACCGCCGTCGGCGCCGACACCCAGGCGCGTCGCGCCGCCGAACTCGCGTCCGGTGAGCTGCCGGAGATCGGGCTGCAGCACCAGCTCAGCAAGCTCACCAACCAGGCATTCCCGGTCAGCACGGCCGGCGGCACCCTCGTCGGCCTGCTGGGCTTGTTGCGCCGTCGAGGGTTGCGGGAAGCGGTGGCCAGTGGGATCGCGATCACCGTGGCCGCGGTCCCGGAAGGCATGCCGCTGGTGGCGACCCTCGCGCAAGCCGCGTCGGCCAGACGCCTGACCGAATACGGCGCTCTGGTGCGCATCCCTCGGTCGGTCGAGGCGCTCGGCCGCGTCGACGTGGTGTGCTTCGACAAGACCGGGACGCTGTCCGAAAATCGTCTGCGGGTCTCGCAGGTGCATCCGGTGGCCGATTATTCGCGCGAGGACGTGTTGCGCTTTGCGGCGCACGCTGCGCCGGCGGCGAACGGCGGCCCGCAGGTGCACGCTACCGACCGGGCCATCATCGAGGCGGCGTTGGCGGTTGATGCCTCCAATGGCTTCCATCCCGACGCGGAAGCAGACGCTCATTTGCCGTTCCGGTCCGGCAGGTCGTTCTCGGCGTCGGTGTCCGACGACGAGCTGACCGTCAAAGGCGCACCCGAGGTGGTGATCGCGGCGTGCCAGAACGTCGGTCCGGACATCGAGGGCACGGTGCGTCAGCTGGCTGCCGAAGGGCTGCGGGTGATCGCCGTCGCGCGGCGCCGGCTCAGCCCGCAGCAGGCCAAGCTGGTAGCCGATGACGAAGACGCCATCGCTGACCTGGCCGACGGCGAGTTGTCGCTGGCCGGGTTCCTCGGGCTATCCGACACTCCGCGAGCCGAAGCACCCGCACTGCTCAAGGCCCTGTCCGAGCGCGAGATCGGCATCCGGTTGATAACCGGCGACCACCCGATCACGGCGACCGCTATCGCACAGGAGATGGGCTTGCCGGTGACCGTGGAGCAGGTCATCAGCGGGGCGGAGTGGGACGCTTTGTCGCGTAAAGACCAGGAACGGGCCGTCACCGACCGGGTGATCTTCGCCCGGATGTCACCGGAGAACAAGGTGCAGGTCGTCCAGACCCTGGAACGCGCCGGCAAGGTGTGTGCGATGGTCGGCGACGGCTCCAACGACGCCGCCGCGATCCGGTCCGCCACCGTCGGCCTCGCCGTTGTCGCACGCGGCAGCGATCCGGCCAGCATCGCGGCCGACGTGGTGCTGGTCGATGGCCGGATCGAGGCACTGCTCAATGCCGTCGACGAGGGACGCCAGCTCTGGCAGCGGGTGCACGCCGCGGTGTCGGTGCTGTTGGGCGGCAACGCCGGCGAGGTGGGTTTCGCGATCATCGGCAGCGCGGTCAGCGGAATCTCGCCGCTCAACACGCGCCAGCTGCTGCTGGTGAACATGATGACCGACGCGTTCCCCGCCGCCGCGCTTGCGGTGAGCCCACCGAGTGGTCCGGTGCAGACCGGCCGTCGCGGTCCCGATCAGCGGGCCTTGTGGCGGGCCGTCGCCATACGTGGGACGACCACCGCGGCGGCGGCAACCGCGGCCTGGGTGATGGCCGGCGTGACCGGACGGCCGCGACGCGCGTCGACGGTGGCGCTGGTCGCATTGGTGAGCACGCAGCTGGGTCAGACGCTGCTCGATTCGCGCGCCCCGCTGGTCGTATTGACCGCCGGAGGATCGCTGGTCGCGTTGGGGACGCTGATCAGCATCCCGGGAGTCAGCCAGCTGCTTGGCTGTACGCCGCTCGGCCCGGTCGGGTGGGCGCAGGCGCTGGGCTCAGCCGGGGCGGCGACCGCCGCGGTTGCCGTCGCAACCCGCGTGCTCGATAGTAGACGTCCATTGGAGCTGGAAGCCGCCGAGCGGCCGTCCGGTCGGCCTGAACCTCCACAAGGCCGAACCGCCACAGCACGGCGTACAACTCGATCAGCGGGATCGCCAGAAGAACAGCGGCCCCTGAGGCTAGTGGGTCGGCGAGAGCGTCCGTCGTCGACGTCATATGTTCGACGGTGACGAAAGCATTCGGCTCAACGGCGAACCTTTAGTTACCGAAAGGCAAATGATGGTCGAAAAGAAGACGCGCCGCGCGACCTCTCAGCGCGAGGCGGTCGAACATATCCGCGAAGGCGAAACGTTCTTCGTGAATGCGCCGGTACTCGGACGGCTGGAGATCCCGCGGCCCGAACAGCTCGCCTACTACGGCGGTTTGGCGGCGTTGGCCGCATTCGAGCTCATCGACTGGCCGGTCGCGTTAGTCATTGCCGCTGGCCACATTTTGGCCAGTAACCACCACAATCGCATCCTCGAAGAGCTCGGTGAGGCCATAGAAGACGTCGAGTAGAGGTTTAGGTCGCGTTCTCCTGCAGGACGCGGCGCGCCGTCTCGGCATCGTGGTGAATCGGCAGACACATCAGTTCGGCCACCCTGTACATGAAGCTATCCGGCGACAGAACGAGGACGACAGCGTTCTGTTCGAGCAGCCGATCCAGCGCGGCGAATCCGGCGCTATCCAGGTATTTGACACCGCTTATTTCAAGGATGATCGGGCGCGGGCCCGGCACGTCCAGCACCGATCGGGTGAACTCCTCGACGTTGGTCACGTCGACCTCGCCGGTGACTGTCACTTCAGCGGGGCTGGCCGCCCCGGTACCCCCTTCGGGGATCTGCAGTTGGAAAACCGCCCGGGTCATCGTGTTGCGCCCTCCACCAAACTGGCCCCCGAGACAACGGACTTGTGGAAATCCAGGGTAATGCGGGTGCCGTGAGCGGTGCGCACGGTCCTCACGTGGTCCGCGAGTCCGTTGATCATGGTGAGCCCCCGCCCACCCCGCAGGCTGCGTTGGCTGGCCGAGGAATCGCCCGACCACCGGCCGGTATCGCTGACCGTCGCGGTGACGACGTGATCGCGAACGAAAGCCTCGATGGAAACCGTCCTGAGCGAATCACCGCCGCTGCCATGCTCGATCGCATTACTCACCGCCTCCCCGATGGCCAACAGGATGTCGGCTTCCCGACGCGGATCTACCGGGATACCGGTCAGCCAATCCCGCAGCCGGTGCCGGGCCGCCGGAATATTCACCGGTGCGGCGGGCAGCACGGTGGCGAAACTGCGCGCCGTGCAGTGGTTGGGGCGCACCGCCAGTAGAACGACATCGTCGGTGTAGCCGCTGGGCGGTGCCATCCGGTCGAGTAACTCATCACAGAAATCTCCGATCGGCAGTTCCGCACGATATGCGGCCGCGGCCTGGAGCCGGGCGAATCCTTCATCGAGTGTCTCGCCCGGCCGCTCGATCAGTCCGTCGGTGTAGAGCAACAGCAGGCTCTCCGCGGGCAACTCCTGTTCTGCCGTATTGGACTTGAGCTGGCTTTCGCAGGCGGCAACCGGTGGGCGCCGGCCGGCTCGCAGAAAGATCGGCGCTTGGTCCGGCATTACCAGCAACGGGTAGGGATGACCCGCGCAGCTATAGCTGATGCTGGAGGTGCCGTCGCCCGTGCCCGGTTGCCCGGTGTCGATCACGGCATAACTGACTGTCGCGCAGCGCGCACCGGGGACCGCCGCCGCATATCTGTCCAGCGAGCTGAGCACCGCACCCGGATCGGCACCGGTGAGGGCGGTGGCGGACACCGCGGCGCGAAGTCTGCTCATCACGATCGCGGCGGGCAGCCCGTGCCCGACTACGTCGCCGACGGATACTGCGATCCGGCCCGGTTGCTGTAGCGGCGCCACCAGATACCAGTCGCCGCCGACGCGCATCGCCTCGCCGCCAGGTTGGTACACGGCCGCCACCACTGCGGCCGTTGACCCGCGGTCGAGATCGAGCAGATGCTCTTGAAACTCGACGGCAATCCTATGCTCGCGCTGTGCGCTGCGGACCCGCCCCACCGCCGCCTGGGTGATCTGCGCAGCGCGAGCGAACATCTCGAGCTCGCTTGCGTCGAAGTCCCGCGGTGTGGGCCACAGCAGCCCAAGCGAGCCGATCACGTTTCCGTCATGACCACGCAACGGCTGGCTGACGCACGCCCGGACGCTGTCCGCGGTTTCGGCCACCACGTGGCCATAACGCGGGGCGAGCGCCAACGTATCGGTGATGACCATCCGCTGACCGGTGTTGATGACGTCAATCGGCACCAGCGGCGTGTCCAGGGTGGCGACGTGGTAGCGGTCGCGGAATTCCGCCGGGACCGGACCCGCGTACTCGAATCGGACGTTGTTCTCTTCGGTGTCGAGGAGGCCGATCACGACGATAATGGCACCGCCCGAGCCCAGTGGAGAGGCCAGCAGCGCGTCGGCGATTCCGGACACCGAGTCGGCGGCCTGCAACGCGGCATCCAGCTGGGCGGCGGCGGAGGTATGCCGAAGCTCGGCTTCACGCTGTTGCTGACCGGCACGTTCGCGGTTAGCGGCGGACAGCCGCGCCGCGACCCTCTCGACCAGCTCCTGCGAGCGGAATGGTTTGGGCAGGTAGTCGTCCGCGCCGCCGGCATAGCCTTCGCTGACGGCCTCGTTTCCGGCACGGGCGGAAAGCATGATGATCGGAGTGGCGGCCAGTTCGGTGTCCCGACGAATGGCCGATACGAAGTCGAAGCCGTCCAGCTTGGGCATCATCACGTCGGTCACGATGGCGTCTGGGCGAAGCTCGCAGGCGGTCCGCAGAGCCGCTTCGCCATCGGCGACAAGAACCGTTCTCCAGCGCGCCGACAACACCTGGTCCAGATGGGCTCGCATATCGGCGTTGTCGTCGGCGATCAACACCAGCTTGCGGTCGTCGTCGGCGGGTGCAGCCTCAGTCGACAGCGGCGCCACCCATTGATCCGCCTCGACCACGTAAGGGTTGTCCAGCAGATTTGCCGGTGAATGGTCGACCGGTGTGCCGGCAAGCGATTTGGGCAGCGTGATCGCGACGGTGGTGCCGCGGTCGAGTTCGCTGGTGATCTGCATACTGCCGTGTTGAAGTTCCACCAGCCCGCTCACCAGCGACAGCCCGATCCCAGTGCCCTCCACACTGCGGCCCAGCGCGGTGTCAGCCCGAAAGAAGCGCTGGCCCAACCGTTTCAGGTCCGCTTCGCCGATACCGACACCGGTGTCGCGGACGCTGATCAGGCATTGCCCCCCGCCGCTGTGCACCGCGACGGTGATCGAGCCACTCAGCGTGTATTTGACCGCGTTGGACATCAGGTTGAGCATGACGGTTTCCCACATGTCCGGGTCGATGTCGGTCAGCGCCCGACGACAGTCGAGGACGAGTTCAAGCCCGGCCCGTTCGCACAGTTCGGTGAACGATGACGCAATCTGCGACGTCAGCGCCCCGACATCGGTGCACACCAACCTTGTGGTCGCGCGGCCTGCTTCGATACGGGAGAACTGCAACAGCGAGTCGACCAGGCGCAGCAGCCGTCCCGCGTTGCGCCTGGCCATCTGCAGCCGCTCGGCGAGAACTGTGTGCGAACCCACGTCGGAGAGCGCGTCCTCGAGCGGTCCCAGCAACAGGGTTAGCGGAGTGCGGAATTCGTGGCTGACATTGGTCAAGAACGCCGTCTTGGCGCGGTCGATTTCGGCCAGCGCATCTGCGCGCTGCCGCTGTTGCTCGTGGGAGACCACGGAGGCCAGCGCCGAGGACAACTGGTCGGCGAGCAACTGACAGAAGCCGAGGTATTGCTCGTCCAGCGGGCACTGCGGGTTTGTTCCCACCACCAGCGCCCCCGCGATCGCGTTCTCGCCCAGCGGCAGCACCAGCGCCTGGTCGGGGCAATCGCCGCCCAATACTTCATGGAGACCGCGAATCACCGACGAGACGTTTTCGATGATCTGCACCTCCGCCCGCGACCGCGCTGTCGGCTGCCAGTGGGTGAGGTTCTCCAGCGTGAGGGGCAGCAGCGGCAGCACCGACGGCGTCGCTCCGCGCAGGGTGGTATCGGCCGCATCCGCACCACTGACGTACGCCGCGACGAGCGGTACGTCTGCGGGCTGGTCGGCACACACCGAGACGGCTGCGCTCACCGCGTCGTCGACGGTGCGGGTTTCCATCGTCGCCGAGGCCACCGCGTTGAGCAGATGTAGTCGTCGCTCGCTGATCACTCGCTCGGTGGTCTCCCAGGATGGGCAGAAAATCCCGTAGATTTCGCCGTTTTCGCCGACCAGTGGGCTGTAGGTGAAGGTGAAGTAGCGTTCCTGGCGTCGCCCGGCGGTCACCATCGGCAACATCAAGTCGTGCGACCAGGTCGCCTCACCGGTGGCGATGACGCTGGCCAGCATCGGGCTGATCGGCTCCCAGATGTCCCACCACACGAATCGGCCACGCCGGCCCAGTGCGGCGGGGTGTTTGTCACCCAGGATCTGGATGTAGGCGTCGTTGTACACCAGGAACAGGTCCTCAGCACCCAACCACAAGGCGATCGGAAACCGCGAGGTCAGCACCACCGCGACGGCCGACCGCACCTCGGCCGACCACACGTCGGGCGACCCCAACGGGTGCGCGGCCCAGTCGAATTCGGCGAACAGACGGCCCATCTCACCGCCGAGCGCGACGGCCTTGGCGAGGTCGGGTGGCAGGTTCTGCGGCTCGCTTCTCCAGTGGCGGCGGTGGTGCCCGCTCACTGCCCCTGCTCGGTATCAGGGCCTTGCAGCGCATCGCGCAGCGTGTGGTAGAGATCGAGGACGCTGTCCAGGTTCGTCACCTCGATCGGGCGAACCACCAGTCCGTTGTCGGCGACCAGCCGGACGGCGGTCCCGGCTTGCAGCCCTTGCCGGTGACAATCGAGGACGGCGTTGAGTCCGTCGCTGCCGAAGTAGGTCACGGCCTGCAAATCGATGATGAGCAGTCGCGAAGCCTGGGTCGCGGCTTGCTGCAGCGCGGCATTCAGGCGTGCGGTGAGGTCGCCGGCGGTGCTGGAATCCACGTCGCCCTTGGCCTGCAAAACCACGGCTTCCGGTCGTACCTCATAGTCGACCGTCAACAAATCCATCGCGTTCACCCGCTTCGACGCACCGCTAAATGCAATGTCGTGGCGGCTTACCGTCCACAGCTTTGTCGAGCCTAACCGCCGACCAGGTTATCCGTTGGGTTCGCGTGGAATACGCTCATGCACCGTCAACAAAAGATGGTCGAAGGTGCTTTGCACCTCCCCCGACGGCGGTGGCAGCGTGGTTATTTCGCTGATCAGCTGCTGGGCCAGGGCGCGCAATTTGGTGTTGGACTCTTGCGATCGCCACCGCAGCACGCTGAAGGCTTGCTCCGCGCTGACCCGGTAAATGGCCATCAGGACACCTTTGACCTGCTCGATCACCGCGCGGGCCTCGAACAGGTCCGGCAGCGCCTCGTCCAGCGCGACCTGCCGGGTCTCGACGAAGGTGGCAGTCAAGTCGATGTAGTAACCGGCGGTTCCCACCACTGCGCCTGTCTCGTCGGCCATCCGATCGGCCACCACGATCGCGTCGTGCACATTGCCGCCCACGTCAATGAAGCGGTGGCGGCTAGAGAACGAGCTCTTGGAGTGCAGTGCCCGGTCGAGCAGGTCCTGAACGTGGTCGCGGTCTTCTGGATGTTTGTGCGACAGCAGCAGTTCCGTCGTCGGCACCACCGACCCGGGCTCATACCCGTGCATCAGGGCTACCTCGTCAGACCATTCCCAGCGCTGGCCCACAAACCAGAACCGGAAAGCACCCACGCTGACGTCATCGGCGTCGGGTTCCGCCGGCCGCCCAGGTGAGCCACCGGTATCAGTGCTCGTTGCAAGAGCTTCAAAGGCCTCGTGCACGTTAGGCATCATTCCACCGTTTACACAGCTTGCCCACCGGTTAGACGGGATGCGCAGACGTTCTGTCTTGGCGCCCGCTATTGCCCACTCCGCGCATCGTCGCAGGGCTGCACACCGCTTCCACGGCGCGCATCGTCGCAGGGCTGCACACCGCCGCCCGGCTGCGCTAGCGTGGACCACACGACAACGCGGGAGCGCACGCCCAGTGCGCTGAGAGGACGGCTCGGGGCCGTCGACCGTATGAACCTGACCGGGTAATGCCGACGTAGGGAGATGACAAAATGACTGATGTAGTAACTGTCGAGCCGTCCGTGACCACCGGCCCCATCGCGGGCAGCAGCAAGGCTTATCACGACCTGGACGCGGTGCCGGGAGCCAAAGTGCCGTTTCGGCGGGTGAATCTGTCGAACGGACAGCACTTCGACCTGTATGACACCTCCGGCCCCTACACCGACCCCGACGCAGTGATCGACGTGACGGCCGGGCTGCCGCCACGCCAGGGCGTGGTGCGGGACCGCGGCACCCAGCTGCAGCGGGCCCGCGCCGGTGAGATCACCGCCGAGATGGCGTTCATCGCCGCCCGCGAAGACATGCCCGCCGAACTGGTTCGTGACGAGGTTGCCCGCGGCCGTGCGGTGATCCCGGCCAACCACAACCATCCCGAGAGCGAGCCGATGATCATCGGCAAGGCATTCGCGGTCAAGGTCAACGCCAACATCGGCAACTCTGCGGTGACGTCGTCGATCGCCGAGGAGGTCGACAAGATGGTGTGGGCCACCCGCTGGGGGGCCGACACCATCATGGATTTGTCCACCGGCAAGGACATTCATGCCACCCGCGAGTGGATTCTGCGCAACTCGCCGGTGCCGGTCGGCACGGTGCCGATTTACCAGGCGCTGGAGAAGGTCAAGGGCGATCCGACCGAGTTGACCTGGGAGATCTACCGGGACACCGTGATCGAACAGTGCGAGCAGGGTGTGGACTACATGACCGTGCACGCCGGGGTGCTGCTGCGCTATGTGCCGCTGACCGCCAAGCGGGTCACCGGCATCGTGTCCCGCGGCGGGTCGATCATGGCGGCGTGGTGCCTGGCGCATCATCGGGAATCGTTCCTGTACACCAACTTCGACGAGCTCTGCGACATCTTCGCCCGCTACGACGTGACATTCTCGCTCGGCGACGGGTTGCGGCCGGGATCGATCGCCGACGCCAACGACGCCGCGCAGTTCGCTGAGTTGCGCACCCTGGGCGAGCTCACCAAGATCGCGAAAGCCCATGGCGCACAAGTGATGATCGAAGGACCGGGGCACATCCCGATGCACAAGATCGTCGAGAACGTGCGGCTGGAAGAGGAGCTATGCGAGGAGGCGCCGTTCTACACCCTGGGGCCGCTGGCTACCGACATCGCGCCGGCCTATGACCACATCACGTCGGCGATCGGCGCGGCCATCATCGCCCAAGCCGGCACCGCGATGCTGTGCTACGTGACGCCCAAGGAGCACCTGGGGCTGCCTGACCGCAAGGACGTCAAAGACGGAGTGATCGCCTACAAGATCGCCGCACATTCGGCCGATCTGGCCAAGGGCCATCCGCGCGCGCAGGAGCGCGACGACGCGCTGTCCACGGCCCGATTCGAGTTCCGCTGGAACGACCAGTTCGCGTTGTCACTGGACCCCGACACCGCGCGGGAATTCCACGACGAGACGCTGCCGGCCGAACCGGCCAAGACCGCACACTTCTGCTCGATGTGTGGCCCGAAGTTCTGCTCGATGCGCATCACTCAGGATGTCCGCGACTACGCCGCGCAGCACGGGCTCGACAGCGAGGAAGCCATCGAGGCGGCTATGGCGGAGAAATCGCGCGAGTTCGCCGAACACGGCAACCGGGTGTATCTACCGATCGCCCAGTGACCTACCTTCCGCTGGCGCCGCGCGGCACTACGCCGTTGCGGGTGCTGGCGGTCGCCGGGTCGGACTCCGGCGGCGGAGCCGGTATTCAGGCCGACGTCCGCACCTGCACCCTGCTGGGGGTGCACGCGCTGTGCGCGGTGACGGCGGTGACAGTACAGAACTCGGTGGGCGTGAAAGGGTTTCACAAGGTGCCCGGCGATGTCATCGCCGCCCAGATCGAGGTGGTCTGCCAGGATATCGGGCTGCAGGCCGCCAAAACCGGCATGCTGGCATCGACCGAGATCATCACCGCGGTCGCGCAGAGTTGGCGCCAGCATGGCGCGGGCGTGCCGCTGGTGGTCGACCCGGTCTGCGCGTCGATGCACGGTGATCCGCTGCTCGACCGCAGCGCACTGGATTTCCTTCGTACCGAACTGTTTCCGCTGGCGACATTGGTGACGCCAAATCTGCACGAGGTGCGGTTACTGGTCGACATCGAGGTCGTCGACTCGAAATCCCAGGCCGACGCGGCTCGCGCCCTGCATGCTCTGGGACCGCAGTGGGCGCTGGTGAAGGGCGGCCATCTGCGCGGGTCGGCCAGCAGCACGGATTTGTTGTTCGACGGCAACGATTTTCACGAGTTCGAGTCGCAACGGGTGGACACCACCGACGACCACGGCGCCGGCGACACTCTGGCCGCGGCGACGGCCTGTGCGCTGGCCCATGGCTACAGGGTGCCGGACGCGGTCGCGTTCGCCAAGGGCTGGGTGACCGAATGCCTACGTGCCGCCTATCCGCTCGGGCACGGCCACGGCCCGGTGTCCCCACTGTTCAGGTTGTTATGAGTCTCGAGACCATTGCGGGCATCGCCCACGACCCGCAGGGCACCCCATCCGGAGTGGTCGTGTTGACGCACGGCGCTGGTGGCAGCAGGGAATCCGCACTGCTGCAAAAACTTTGCGACGAGTGGGCCCGCCGTGGCTGGCTTGCGGTTCGTTACAACCTGCCGTACCGGCGGCGACGACCCAAGGGCCCGCCGTCAGGGTCGGCGGCCACCGATCGCGCCGGCATCGTTGAGGCGATCGCCGTGTGCCGCGCCCTTGCCGACGGCCCGCTGATCGCCGGCGGTCATTCCTACGGCGGTCGGCAGACGTCTATGGTGGTGGCCGAAAATGCCCAGCCGGTGGACCTGCTGACGCTGTTCTCCTACCCGGTACATCCGCCCGGTAAGCCCGAGCGCGCCCGCACCGAGCACCTGCCGGACATCGCGGTGCCGACGGTGTTCACCCACGGCTCGTCGGACCCGTTCGGCACCCTCGACGAGGTGCGCGCCGCCGCCGCGTTGATTCCCGCACCGACCGAGATCGTCGAGATCACCGGCGCGCGCCACGACCTGGGCTCGAAGACCCTCGACGTGCCCGGGTTGGCGGTGGACGCCGCGCTCCGTGCGCTTGGTGGCAGCTAAGCCTCCACCAGGCTCGATATCATCGAGACAGCATCCACCAACTACAAACTTACTCTGAAGTAAGGTACGGTCTTTTCATGAGTTCGGAGCATTTCGACGTTGTCATCGTCGGGGCCGGTTTCGGCGGCATCGGCGCCGCGATCCAGCTCAAGCGTCTCGGGTACGGCAACATCACCATCCTCGACCGCGAGGCCGACTTGGGCGGAACCTGGCACGTCAACCGCTATCCAGGTCTGGCCGTCGACATCCCGTCGACCACCTATTCCTACTGGTTCGAGCCCAACCCGTACTGGTCACGGCTTTTCGCCACCGGTACGGAGCTCAAGCAGTATGCCGATCACGTCGCC
This sequence comes from Mycobacterium sp., assembly GCF_035623875.1. Classification (GTDB taxonomy): domain Bacteria; phylum Actinomycetota; class Actinomycetes; order Mycobacteriales; family Mycobacteriaceae; genus Mycobacterium. Next base: position 27,332 of record NZ_DASPSP010000036.1, read on the forward strand.
GACAAGTACGACGTGCGCCGCTACATGCGGCTCAACACGACGGTGGAAAGCGCCCGCTGGGACGAGGACGCGCAGCAGTGGCGGGTCGCGCTGGCCGGCGGCGACACGCTGACCACCCGCTTCCTGATCACCGCCACCGGCTTCCTGTCCCAACCGCACACACCGGACATCCCGGGCATCACCAGCTTCAACGGCAAGGTCGTGCACACCACCGCGTGGGACCACAGCTACAACTTCGCGGACCGCCGGGTCGGCTTGATCGGCACCGGGGCCACCGCGATCCAGCTCATCCCCGAATTGGCGAAGACCGTCGCTGACTTGACGGTCTACCAGCGCACCGCGATTTGGGTGGCGCCCAAGCTGGACTTCCGGATCGCCCCGGGTGTGCAACGGCTGTTCGCCCGCATCCCGCTCACCCAACGGGCGGTGCGTTGGGTGACCGACACCCTCCTCGAGTTCATGACCTTCACCGGCGTGCTGAATTACCGATACTTCCGGCGGCTGTCGATCGCGGCGATGGACCTGTGCAAAATTCACCGGTTCGTCCAGGTCCGGGATAAAGAGGTGCGGCGCAAGCTGACACCCGACTACGACATCGGCTGCAAACGCCCGAGCTGGTCCAACGACTACTACCGCAGCTTCACCAAGCCCCATGTGCACCTGGAGACCAGCGGCATCGAGCGGATCGAGCCGGACGGCATCGTCACCAACGACGGGCACAAAGCCGTCATCGACACCCTGGTGCTGGCCACCGGATTCGACCTTTGGGACGCCAACTTCCCGGCCATCGAGGTCGTCGGCCGTGAAGGCAGAAACCTGGGAAAGTGGTGGCGGGAGAACAGGTTCCAGGCCTACCAAGGGGTGTCGATTCCGTACTTCCCCAACTACCTGAGCCTGGCCAGCCCGTACGCATTCTCTGGATTGTCCTTCTTCAACACCATGGAATACCAGATGCGGCACATGGACCGGTTGCTGGGTGAGGTCAAGCGCAGGGACGCAACGACATTCGAGGTCACCGAAGCGGCCAATACGCGTTTCCTGGACCGGATGACCAAACATCTGGATAGCTCGGTGTTTTACGCCGGCGACTGCGCCACGTCGCGGTCCTACTACTTCAACCACAGCGGCGAGGCGACCCTGCTACGGCCCACATCGGTGCGCAGCGCAGTTCGGGACGGCTCCCGATTCCCGTTGAGCGACTACGCAATCAGCTAGGGAGGACTCGGAAAAGCTATGTCTCGCAGAAGCAACCGTTTCGCCCGCTTCTCGGGTCTGGCACTGGCCGGCGCCGGCTTGGCCCACTTCACCAGTCCACGGATGTGGGAGCCGATCACCAAGGCCGCGTTCCCACGGAATACCCGTCAGCACGTCTACACCAACGGCGGTATCGAAACGGCGTTGGGACTGAGTTTCAGCAGCCGGCAGACCCGCAGCTTAGCCATTGTCGGGCTGATCGGATACCTCGCCTATCTGGGCGGGAACGCTATTCGCCACGCCCAAACACCGTAACCTCCATCAGTTTCCGCACGCAGGCTTGCGGGTAGGCGGAGTTGTCGGCCGGGTGCTCGTAATGCACCAGCCGTCCCACGTCGACCACCAGGGCCATTGCCGCGTGCACCAAAATGCGCGCCTGCGTCGGCGTGAGCGTCGGGCGGGCCGACGTCAGCAGACGCATCCAGCCATCGATCGTCGAGCGCTGCACACTGCGCAACAACTCCTGGTCCACCCGCGTCAGGTTGACCCGCTCCGTGTAGTAAATCGCGGCCAGTTCCGGATTAGCGAACGACGTTGCCACGTACGCCTCGATCAATAGGGTGAGCATCTGACGCGCTTCGGCAAGACCGGTCAGGATCGCCGAGAAACGGCCGGAAATCCGGTCGGCCGCGCGCCGCAATCCCGTCGAGAGGATGTCGCTCTTGCCGGGGAAATACCGGTAGATCCCGGACACCGGGATACCGACCGCCGAAGCGATCTCTGCCATGCTGGTCTCGCTGTAGCCCTTGGCGTTGAACAACACCATTGACGCCTGCAACAGGGCTTCGTAGACACCGGTATCCGATTCGAAGATCCGCCAGGAGGTAGGTCGGCCCAGCGCATCCTCGGGCTTCGGGAGCTCGGTGGCGAGCAGCGCCGAGGCAGCTGCGGCCAGCAGCGCGCGCATCTCGTCGGCTGGCAGCGCAACCCGGTGGTCGACGACGCTGCCGATCACACTGAGCAGCCCCGACGACAGCATCCAGCGATGTGACGAGATCAATGTGGGCCGAATCGCCATGAGCGGTTGTTGGATTCGACGATTGACCACCCGTAATTGGTCCATCAGAGCTGACTGGTCTTCGCCGTGCAGATATCGCGCTTGCCACCGGTACAGCCCGCCGGACTCGCGGTTCGCCAACGTCACGTCGATGAGTGCGTCGACCAGTCGGTCCAACGTCGCAGCCGGGTCGGCAGCTGACATCTCGGCCGGTTCGGCGTCGACGAAATCGGTGCAGTCCACCAGTTGCTGGCCCAGGGCCAAGACGGCGCCGCGGAACAGATCGTACTTACTGGCGTAATGCCGGTAGAGAGCCGGCGCGGAGATTCCGACCTTGGCCGCGATGGCTTCCATGCTGACCGCGTGGTAGCCCAGCGCGCTGAACGACTCGGCGGACGCCCGGGCGATCTGAGCTTTGCGGTCTTTGGGCCGTCGGCGCGCAACAGCTACCGGCTCGATGGGCGCGGTCGTCACTGCCTCACCCTAGCGTGGCGATCGGTGACTCAAAAGGCTACCGAAGAGTCAGAATCTTCATTAACATAGTACGTTGTTCGCCAGCTGTTTAAGATGACGTGCGAAATTGGGCCGAAGGGTACCTCCCATGCTGAGCAAAATTCGCCAAGTGCTTGGCTACCAGATCACCATCGCCGAGTTGATCGGCCTCGGTTTGATCGTCGGAACGCCTTATCTGCTGTTAGGGACCATCTGGTCGACGACGCACACCGCGCATTTGCAGCACATGCACGGTGCCGACCTGGTGGTGTCGTTCCTCGGCTCGATAGTGTCCTGGCCGGTGCTGCTGTTTTCGGACGTTTGCATGACATGAGCGCTGAAGCCGCCAGCGCACCGCTGACCACTGCCGATACCCGGATTCACATAACCCACCGCACAGCACGCTGGGACGAGCACCGGGCCACCGTCGCCGACGCCCTCGACTTCTGGTCGTTCGCCGCCGGCGCGGCCAACGTGGTCATGCAGCTGGCCTGGCCCGGGGTGGGCCACGGGGTAGTCGAGAGCAAGGTGGATTCCGGAAACCTGACTAAGCACCCGTGGAAGCGGGCGCGCACCACGTTCAGTTACCTGGCGGTCGCTATTCTCGGCGATCCGGGCGATCGTGCGGCCTACCGCGATGCGGTCGACTCCGTGCATCGTCGCGTCAGATCCGAACTCGGCAGCCCGATCCCCTACAGCGCCTTCGACCGCGACCTCCAGATGTGGGTCGCAGCATGCCTTTTCGTCGGCCTTGAGGATACCTACCAGCTGCTGCGCGGAACAATGTCCGACGAGCTCGCCGAGCATTTCTACCACTCGGCGTTCACGCTGGGCACCACGCTGCAGGTAAGCGAAGACCAATGGCCCTCGACCCGTGCAGATTTCGACCGTTACTGGAACGAAGCTTGTCAGCGGGTCGAGATTGACGACGTGGTGCGCAACTACCTCCACGACCTGCTTGACCTGAGAATGATCTCGGTGCTGCTGCGACCGATGTTCGGCCCGCTGCTGCGCTTTCTGACCGTGGGCTTTCTCGCGCCGGTGTTCCGCGACGCCCTGCGGGTCGAGTGGACGCCCGGCCAACAACGCCGGTTCGAATACCTGTTTTTGCTGGTGGCGTTCGTCAATCGGTTTCTGCCCAAGTTCGTCCGTCAGGGCGGCAGCCAGCTGCTGCTGGCCGACCTGCGCAGGCGAATACGCCGCCGCCGCAACCTGATTTGAAAGGAAGTCTGTGAGCAATCGTCAGCTATACCTCGGCATCGTGGGCGCGTTATTAGTCGTGGTCGGGCTGCTGGCACTCTGGTTTCCGGTTTATTTGGACCAGTACGACCAATACGGGATGCAGATCGCCTGCGGCAGGGGTTTCAGCGCGAACCTGTCGCAGGCCGCCGAAGCCAATGGACACGGCCTCGTCGCGCAATGCGGTACGGCGTTGCTGCTACGGCGCATCTGGGCGATCCCGGCTGCCGTCCTGGGGTGGTCGATACTCACCGGCCTGATCGCAATCTGGGTCCGCACCAAACCTCCTGCGGAGGAAAGCTCGCGCTTCTGGGAATTGAGTGGGGACAGCACATAGCAGGGTCGAAATCCGCTCGCATCTGCGGCGGCCCGAGATCTTCGGGTGGTGTTCAGCCGGCTGCGGCGCCAGCTGAGAGAAGTCTCTACCGGTGGCGATCTGACGCCGTCGCAGACAGCGGTGCTCACTCGGCTATGGAAAGGGGGAGCTTCGTCGGCCAGCGCGCTGGCTGCCGCCGAGCGGGTGCGGCCGCAGTCGATGGCGACCATACTGGCCGGGCTCGCCGGCCAGGGCATGATCAGGCGCGCGCCCGACCCCGATGATGGTCGGCGCAAAATGATCTCAATTACCGCCGCGGGCCGACGCCGCGCGGAGAGCGACCGGCAGGTCCGCGAGGAATGGCTGGCCCGTGCCATACAGGAGCGCTACTCCGAGCGAGAACGGCGCGTCATCCTCGACGCATTGTCCTTGCTCCAGCGCTTGACCGATTAGCGAAAGGGGTTACCAATGCAATTGGGAATACACTTCATCGACTTTCTGCCGGGCGATCCGTCGAATTTGGCACCGACGCTGGTAGCGACCGCCAAGACCGCCGTGGACATCGGCGCGACGGTTTTCACCCTGGCCGAGACCGCCGTGGACATCGGCGCGACGGTTTTCACCCTGGCCGATCATTTCTTCCAGATGGAAGGTGTTGGGCGCGCGCAAGATCCATTCCTGGAGGGCATGAGCTTATTCCACGCGCCCGATGGTGTTGTGCCACTGGTCTTCAGCGGTGGAAAGTGGACCCGCGACGACGAGGGCACCGTGCCGTGCAATCTCGGTGGCACGGTGCACATCAAACTCACCGCGGAATACCCGCTCCCTGATCCACTGCAGGAACCGATTCCGGTGCTCACCGGGAACGGACAGAATGTATCGACCGGAAGCGCTTGCACCGGCGGTGATTTCGAAGACAAGTTCGAGCGCACAGGCGACTGACCAGAAGCATCGCTGGTCGCCGTCAGCGACGTTAAGAATCCATTCTGGTCCCCGGCGTACCGTGGTGTCGGTGAATATCAGCCACACCCCGAAGCGGTTTATTGTCGCAGCATTGTCGTCGGGCGGCGTCGCGCTGGCCGGCATCGGACTGGCCGCAGGTACCGCCCAGGCACAGCCCGGAGACAATTTCTCAGTACCCCACCAATGGTGTCCAGGACAACCCTTGCCGGCGACCGATGTCCATTGGGACACGAATATCTGCCACACCTGGTACTGGGTCCCCGTCGGCGGGATGGGTAATGCCGGCCAGTTTGTCTGGGATGGAGCTAATCCACCGCCTCATGGCCCGCCCCCGTGCTACGGAGCCCCCATCTGCTTGCCCGGCCTGTAGCTCGCCCGCGGGCTGCCGATTACTTCTCCAGTTCGTGCCGGGTACGGTCTTCGCGGATCGGAACACCGTTGCGGCCGGTGAGATCCTGGGCGTACAGACCGGTCACATAGGCGACGCCGCCACCGTTGATGCCAAGCTCGGCGCGGTCGATGTGGTCCAGGGTGTCGGTGCTCTTGTGGTAGTTCGGGTCGAACGGTTGGTCCGCGGCCCCGCCCCACAGCTTGGCCTCCTCCGGGGACTTCTTGTTCTCGGCGCCGGAGAACAGCCCGCCCGACGGAATCCCGGCCAAGGTGAAACCGTCGTAGTCGGACCGGCCGTCGAAAGACGTGTCATGTGGGGTCTTGCCGGCCGAGTTCAGGTAGGCGGCCAGCGAACGCTCGATCCCGGCCGAGCCTTCGGGCACCACCGGATTACCCCGCCTGTCGAGCGGCAACGACTGGTCCCCGTCGTAGGTGAAGTAGCCAGGATTCGGGGACGCGAGCATGTCGAAGTTCAAATACAGCGCAATGTCCTTGAGCGCGTTGACATCCAATGACTGAACGTACTTCCGCGACCCGATCAGCCCGAGTTCCTCGGCACCCCAGAAGCCGAATCGCACCGCGTTGCGGATCTCCGGTGAGCTGCCCAGCTGCAGCGCGGTCTCCAGAACCGCCGCCACCCCGGACCCGTTGTCGTTGATGCCCGGCCCTTCAGGAACGCTGTCGAGGTGCGCGCCGACCATCACGACGTCGCTGGTCAAGCCCGTCTTGGTCTGCGCGATGACGTTGCGGGCTTGAATAGTCTTGGTGTCCGCCGAGAGCTTTACCGTCGCGGGCCCCGAGGTGAGGCGCAGCGCCGCGCCGTCGGGCTTGGTCACGCTGACCACCGGAATCTTGACGTCGGTGTTCTCGCCCAGAGTGCCGCCCATCTGTTCCTCGACGACGTTGTCCGCGACGATCATTGCCACGGCGCCGCGCTGCACCGCGGCCGCCTCCTTCTGGGCGAACGGGCAGGTGCCGCGGTCCACCAGCACGACCGCGCCGTTGACCGGCAGGCTGCCGTAGTCGGAGGCACTGCAGGCCGGGCTGTCCTTCGGGGCAGTCACCAGCGGACCGGTCACCCCGACGGTCGGGGTGGCGAGGCTGAATTCCAAAGCCTTCGCTTCGACCGTCCGGTCGCCGATGGTCACCGACCCGGTTTCGGAGTGGAAGACACGCGCTTCGAACTGCACGGTTTGCACGTCAAAACCCTTGTCCCGCAGCTTGCCCACCACGTAGTCGACGCTGGCGTCGTAGCCGGGCGTGCCGACCGCGCGGGTGTGACCGTTGGCGTTGGCGATATCCTGCAGCTTCGACAGGTGCGCCATCATCGCGTCGGTGCTGACCCGGTCGCGCAGGGCGGCGGCGAAATCGGCAGCCGAGATCCGCTTCAGCGGCTGGACCGTGTCGGACGATGCGCACCCGCCGGCCGCCAACGCAATGGCCGCAAGCGCGGTGAGGAATCGTCGTGATCTATTAACCATCGCGCTCAGGTTAGACGGCCTAGTCGTCGTCCGAGTGGTCGATCCGCAGGTACGCATGAATAGTGGTGCCGTCCGGTGTCGTATGGGCGCACAACAAATCCGCGCTCGCCAGATTTGCGGAAGCATGAGGCGGACGTCGGCAGCCCGCGCAATGTTGGCCAGTGCTTCATGCTGCATGCACGCGGAATCCTCGAGCGACAGAAAACTAATCGTTTCCTGCTGTCGGTTCGACGATCAGGTCAGCCACGGCGCGCATGCCTGCGGCATTGGGGTGGAACGGCGCCGGGCGCCATGGCAGCGGCCAGCCCGCACCCACCGCCCACGGGTCTGCCGACCAGCCGTGGTGCTGCCTGCTGGCGTGTCCGGCGCGCACGAGCTCGCAGCCAGTGGCCTGCGCGGCTGCTGCGGTGGCTTCTTCCAGGCGCGCACTGACGTGGCGGCCGAGGTCGGCGTCCGTGGCCGACAACGGCGGGGCCGGCACTCCATCCGGCGGCAGCAGGGTGAGGTAGTCGACAAACACCACCCTGGCCTGCGGCGCGCCTTGGCGCACCGCTGTGCCGACCGCGCGCAAGGAGTCGCCGACGCGGTCAAGCGCCTGCTCGCGCGCGCCGCGGTCGAACAACGCACCGATCGCGGGCAATAGCCGGGCCGGACGAGGCAACGTTGCGGCCATCAGCAGCGGCACGTATCCGACGTCGTTGCCGCCGATCGTGATGGTGACCAGCTCTTCGGAGCCGTCTAGTGCCTCGATTTGCGGCCGCGCTCCGCGCTGACGTTCGGCCAGCACATGGGCGGTGGTAGCCCCGGAGAAGGTGACGTCGGCCAGGTCGAGGTTCAGTAGTTCGGCGACCAGGTGGGCGTAGTTGCGCGCCGAGCGGCCCGAGCCGAACGGCGCGCCCCGCGCCTGGGGCCGGATGCCGGGGCCGGCCGCCATCGAACTACCAAGCGCCACATACCGCCCGCTCATAGGTCCGGGCGCGGGCTGGACGCCTGGGCCCAGAACCGCTTCGGAATCCGCCCGGCCCGGCGGGCCAGATAACCGGCGGTGACAGCGGCGGCCATCGCCGCGGCCATCGCGGGCGGGTCGGCGGCCCGGGTCACCGCGGTCGCCAGCAGCACCGCGTCGCATCCCAACTCCATCGCCAGCGCGGCATCACTGGCGGTGCCGATGCCGGCGTCGAGGACAACCGGGACGCCGGCCTGGGCGACGATCATCTCGATATTGTGCGGATTGGCGATGCCCAGACCCGAGCCGATCGGCGAGCCCAGCGGCATCACCGCCGCGCAGCCGGTGTCCTCCAGTCGTTTGGCCAGCACCGGGTCGTCGTTGGTGTATGGCAGCACGACAAACCCGTCGTCGACCAATTGCTCTGCAGCTCTGACCAATTCGACAGCATCGGGTAGCAGTGTGCGTTCGTCGGCGATCACTTCCAACTTGACCCATTCGGTTCCCAACGCTTCGCGGGCAAGCTGCGCGGTCAGTACCGCCTCCGCGGCGCCACGGCAGCCCGCGGTGTTGGGCAGCGGCGTTATACCCAGTCGGCTCAACAGGTCGAGCATGCCCGTGCCGCCCTCGGCGTCAACTCGGCGCATCGCGACGGTGGTCAGCTCGGTGCCGGAAGCGACCAGGGCCTCCTCAAGGACTGCGAGGTTGGCCGCGCCGCCGGTGCCCATGATCAGCCGCGACGTGAAGCTGCGCCCGGCGATCGTCAATTTCGAGTCAGCCACCCTGCACCGCCGTCACCACTTCGAGTTGGGCACCGTCGGAAAGAGTTGTCGCCCAAGCAGATCGCGGTAGCACCACGTGGTCGACGGCCACCGCAACACCGCGCGCGGGATAGCCCAGCGACTGCAGCAGCGCCGCCACGGTGGTCTGGTCATCGACCTCGAGTGGCTCAGCGTTCACGCGAATGATCATCGGTGCGCTCCAACCGGAACAAGCTCGGACACAATCTGTTCGGCAGTCCAGGGCGCCAGCAGAAACCCGGACCGGCCGTGGCCGGCGGCGATCAGCGTTCGCGCATCGAGCCGGCCTACCAGCGGCAGGTTGTCCGGTGTCATCGGACGTAGGCCGGCGACGCACTCCGTTAGCTCGTACTCGCCGAGCGCCGGCATCACCGTGCACGCATCGTCGAGCAGGTCACGCACACCGGATACAGTCGGCGCGGTGTCGCGACCATGTTCGTACTGGGTGGCGCCCACCACCACACCGTCGGCGCGCGGCACCGCATACACCTGCCGCCCGTGCACACGAGCACGAATTACCCTTTCCGGCAACGGCATACACCCTTTGCGCCAGCGCAGTCGCAGCACTTCGCCCTTTACTGGCCGAATCGGCAGACCGGGCCACAACATCGGGGCGTCGATGCCGTTGGCAATCACGACCGCGTCAGCCTGCACAGAACCCAGGTCGCCAACCGGCCCATCCCATTCGACACCGAGCCGCTCGGATGCCGCCGCCAGCCCGTCGAGCAGGGCGCGGTTGTCCACCGCCAGTTCGGTGGGTGCCCGGAACCCGTGCCGAATGCCCTGTGCCAGCATCGGTTCCACGTCACGTGCGGCCGACTCCCAGATCACCGGGTGGCCCTGTGCGGACAGCCAGTCGGCGACCGTATGCAAATCGGCGACATCGGCGCGGTCGACGGCGACCGCCAACGACTCGCGCGCGGTGATCACCTGCTTTGGCAGCCCGTCGGTAAAGCCGCCCTGTTGCCACAGCCGCAGCGACTCCAGGCCCAGTTGCAATAGCCGCTCCTCGCCGGGCCAGCCTTCGCTGTGCGGCGCCAGCATTCCGGCGGCCACCCAGGACGCGCCGTGTTGGCCGGTGCGATGTACCCGCACCGACCAACCGGCCTGGGCCGCGCGCCGCGCCACCGATAGCCCGATGACGCCGCCGCCGACGACGGCCAGCGATCCCGAGTCCGGTGGCATCTTTCGCTCCCTTCGCCGGCATGATCCGGATCAGGTGTGACGGTAAGGGCAAGCTTGGTGTGCCCACTCTCAGCCCCGCACGTCGGTGATACCCCGGGACTCCCGTGTCGACCCTCTACGCTAGCCGCTAGCGTCGCGATGTGCACCAAACCTCGACTCGGCTGGCGAGTGCGCAGCTGTATCTGTGCACCGACGCGCGCCGCGAGCGTGGCGATCTGGCCGAGTTCGCCGATGCCGCCCTGGCCGGCGGAGTGGACATCATTCAGCTGCGCGACAAGGGCTCGACGGGTGAGCGCCAGCTGGGGCCCCTGGAGGCGCGTGCCGAGCTGGCGGCGCTGGAGATCCTCGCCGACGCCGCACACCGACATGGCGCCCTGGTCGCCGTGAACGACCGCGCCGACATCGCCCGCGCCGGCGGCGCCGACGTGCTGCACCTGGGCCAGGATGACCTGCCGCTGGCGGTGGCGCGCGACATCGTCGCACCGGAGACGCTGATCGGCCGGTCCGCGCACGACCACGGCCAGGTGGCCGCGGCGATCGCCGAGGACGTCGACTACTTTTGCGTCGGGCCCTGCTGGCCGACCCCGACCAAACCGGGGCGCCCGGCGCCGGGCCTGCAACTGGTGCGTATGGCCGCCGATCTGGCACCCGACAAACCGTGGTTCGCCATCGGCGGTATCGACGCCGGTCGGCTGTCGGAGGTGCTGGAGGCCGGCGCCCGCCGCATCGTCGTGGTCCGGGCGATCACAGCGGCGGAGGACCCGCGGGCTGCGGCGCAGCGGCTCAGTTCGGCGCTTGCAGCAGCGAGCTGATCCGGGAACTCAGCAGGGAGGGCGCATGGTCGGGTTTGCCCGCAGTGCACCAGACGAAGACGCCCGCCTCGATCTCGACGGTGCGTGGCAGGTGACGCCGCCGCTCGTCACCGTGGCTCAATGGCACGACCGCCGGTGCGGTGCGCAGCCGTTGCCAGCTGGCGGCGAAACCGGGGTGCAGCGGCAGATCGGCCACCTCGTCCTCGCTGACCCAGCGCAGTTCGGCGCTTTCCCGGTTGGGCATGGTGTGCAGCAGTTCGCCTGCGTCAGCAACAACGGTGGTGTATGTCCAGTGGGTGCCGCTGGCGGTGGCGGTTATCACGGTGGCCCGCACCGAAAGCTGCTCGCTGGGCAGCCCCGCCTCCTCATGCGCCTCACGGACGGCGGCCTGCTC
>NZ_DASPSP010000038.1:0-32347 GCF_035623875.1 Mycobacterium sp.
AGAGCTCCTTCCACGCCGGAAACGGTTGCGCGAAGGTCACGACGGCCTGCTTACCGCCCTCGAGCGACTGGACACCGGTGACCAGGTCGTATCCGGCCGGATCGACCACCCCCGGCTGACTGACCATCTGCCGCCACAAATACCAGAAGTCGTCAGCGCCGATCGGGGCGTTGTCGGTCCACTGCGCCTCGGGCCGGATCTTGTAGGTCACCGTGAACGGGTTCTGGTTGGTCACGTCGGCGGACACCAACAGGGTCGGGTCCATCTCCCAGCGCGAACCCGTCGGCGAACCGGGATCGGGCACCGGCCGAAACGCGCTCGGTAACACCAGCGCGCTGATCGCCGCGTTCACCGGTGACAGATCGGACAGCAGGTGCGGGTTGAACCCGGCACCGATCGAGTCGATGCCCATGATGATCTGCGTCTTGCGCAGGGGCGGCGGCGCTGTGCTCCGCGGGGTCTCGGTGCTCTGCGGGGCCGGCGGCGGATTGACTGCGCAGCCGGCCGCAGAAAACAAAGCCAGCGTCGAAACCAGCACGCCGATGGTTAGCCAGGCGCGGCGGGCTGGTTTCGGCACGCCCAACAGGGTATCGGTGCCCGGTCGTGGATCAACTGCGTGCTTGAATCTCACGAGACTCAGCCGCCTCTTCAGTCGCTGGCTGGAGGATTTAGCGCCGTCTTCAGTTCGATGGCGCGGGCGATATCACTGCTCACGGGCTTTGGCCCGGGCACGGCTACGGGCCCGGTCGGTGGCGTTCAGCTGCACCTTGCGTACCCGCACCGCCGCGGGAGTCACCTCGACGCATTCGTCGGGCGCGCAGAACTCCATCGCCTGCTCCAGGTCGAACTCGATCGGTTTGGCCAGCGTCTCGATGACGTCGGCGGTCGACGACCGCATGTTGGTCAGCTTCTTCTCCCGGGTGACGTTGATGTCGAGGTCTTCCGGGCGCGGATTGATCCCGACGACCATGCCCTCATAGGTGTCCTGCCCGGGTTCGACGAAGAACTGGCCGCGGTCGGCCAGTTGAATGAGCGCGAACGGGGTGATCGTGCCGGACCGGTCGGACACCAGCGAGCCGGTGTGCCGGGCCCGGATCTCCCCTGCCCACGGCTGGTAACCGTCGAATACCGCGTTCCCGACGCCGGTTCCGCGGGTCTCGGTGAGGAAATCGGTGCGCCATCCGATCAGGCCGCGGCTTGGTATCACGAAATCCATTCGCACCCAACCGGTTGTGTGATTGGCCATCTCCACCATCCGGCCCTTGCGCGCGGCCATCAATTGGGTCACGGCGCCGACGTATTCCTCGGGGACGTCGACCGTCATCGCCTCGAACGGCTCGTGCAGCTTGCCGTCGATGGTTCTGGTCACTACCTGCGGCTTGCCCACCGTCAATTCGAAGCCCTCGCGGCGCATCTGCTCGACCAGTACGGCCAGCGCCAGCTCGCCACGGCCCTGCACCTCCCAGGCGTCGGGCCGGCCGATGTCGACCACCCGGACCGACACGTTGCCGACCAGCTCAGTGTCCAGCCGCGTTTTGATCATCCGCGCGGTCAGCTTGTGCCCGGACACCTTGCCGGCCAACGGTGAGGTGTTTGTGCCGATGGTCACCGAGATCGCCGGCTCATCGACGGTAATCCGCTCACACGCAACAGGATTCGCGATATCGGCAAGCGTGTCGCCGATCATGATCTCCGGTATGCCGGCGACCGCGACGATGTCGCCCGCGATGGCCTCATCGGTGGGCGAGCGCTCGACGCCCTCGGTGGCCAGCAGCTCGGTGATCTTCGCGGTGGCGACGATCGATTCGCCGTCGATCTCACGCAGCCACGCCACTTGCTGACCCTTGCGTAACCGGCCGTTGTGGATGCGGATTAGCGCCAGCCGACCCAGGAACGCCGACGCATCGAGGTTGGTCACCAGCGCCTGCAGCGGCGCATCCGGGTCACCGCTGGGCGGTGGAATGTGTTGCAGCAGAACATCGAACAACGGGTCCAGGTTGTCGCCGTCGGGTATTTGGCCGTCGGCAGGCGGCACGGTGCTGGCCACCCCGGCGCGCCCGGACGCGTACAACGTCGGCAGGCCGAGCGCGTCCTCCGCGGCCTTGGCCGCCTCGTCGTCCAGATCGGCCGCAACGTCAAGCAGCAGATCGTGGCTGGCGTCGACGACCTCGGCGATGCGCGCATCGGCGCGGTCGGTCTTGTTGACGACGAGGATCACCGGCAAGTGTGCAGCCAGCGCCTTGCGCAGCACGAAACGGGTCTGCGGCAGCGGCCCCTCGGAAGCATCGACCAGCAGCAGCACTCCGTCGACCATGGACAGCCCGCGCTCGACTTCACCGCCGAAGTCGGCGTGCCCGGGCGTGTCGATCACGTTGATGACGGTGACGCTGCCATCCGGGTGATGGCGGTGCACAGCGGTGTTTTTGGCCAGGATGGTGATGCCCTTTTCCCGTTCCAGGTCACCGGTATCCAGCACTCGCTCCGTTACCTCGCCGCGCTCGTGCAGCGCGCCGGACTGCCGCAGCATGGCGTCGACCAGCGTCGTCTTACCGTGGTCGACGTGCGCGACGATAGCGATGTTGCGAAAATCCACGCCGGTGATTGTGGCAGCGTGAGCGGTTGATCGCGAAACTGAGCGGCTGTGAGGTTTACCGCTCGGCATCAGAGCATTCGTGCCAGCGCGGGCAGCCAGTCCCGGTCGGCAGGCACCCAGTCGACTTCGTGCAGCTGCGCCGCCGTGACCCAGCACAACGCACCATGGTCGTGCGGATGAGGTTCGCCGCGGATCAGATTGACTTGGTAGGCACGCAGCGTTGTCGTCGCATTGAGCGCAATGTCGTCGCCCAGACGGTCGCCGACCACGACTTCGACGCCCAGCTCCTCGGCCAGTTCGCGGGCCAGCGCTTCGGGCTCGGTCTCACCCGGCGCGACCTTGCCGCCCGGCAATTCCCAGCGGCCCGCCAGCTCGGGCGGCCGTAGCCGTTGTGCGACCAGCACCCGGGATTCGGCGATGACAGCCCCGGCGACCACGATCTGGTTCGGCATCGCGGGTGACGCTATACGGTCGCGGCGTCGGGCGCAGTCGCACAGCAAGAGCCGGCCATATCCCCACGCAACGTATGCTCGGGCATCTGGCTGTGTTATTCCTTGCCGAACGCTATAGGTGACCTGCTAAAACACAGGTGGTGTTCCAGCGTTGTGGCCCCAGTTAAACGTAAGTAACCGCACCGATCTGATCACCTGGAAGTGAGATAGCGGATGACCTCCGCAAGCGTCAACCCGTACTCGCCGCGATGCGCCTTAACCCTGTCCTTGGCATCCACCAGCCGGTAGGTGCCGTAGCCGGTGGCTAGGGGTCGCAGGCACGGCATTTCTCCAGCCGTAGCCCTTTGAGCGATCCCTATTCGGAGTAAAATGCTCGCCTAGCGCCTCGAGAAGTCTTCTGGGGTGGAGGGCACACGAGCCGCTGCGAAAACTGATTTGCTACACCGGCAGCAAGGGAATCAAGCATATGCCCAGGGAACCAAACGGTGAGGGAAACGGGGGCGAGCCACCGCCACCGCCCAAGCCCAACCCATACACTGGACCAGACTACGCGGGCTTTGTCTTTATCCTGGTATCGAGCAGTGGTGCGCCAACTCACGTCCTGACGATATCTACGCAAGAGAATAAGAACATTGATGAGATGGCAAATATCAGCGGTCTTTGGTACCCCGCTCATAATCCTTCGAATACTATAAACCCCGTGACGGGTTACATCGCTGGGAACGGTGCCAGTCAAATCATCAACTGCTCTTGGGGTACTCCAGACGCCTATCACGACTTGCAGGGCACGCTTACCTATAACGTTGGGAAGGAATCCGGTCCCCAAAGGGCCGTGCCTTCGGCTTACCTCGACGGCAACGTGACCGGCTATGTTAATGGCAATCCTCAATCGGGTGGCCCGGGCCACGTCTCCGGCACAGGCGAGAAGCAGCCCTTGCTGGCTCCGTAGCCGCCGAAGCCGCAGCAGCGGCAGCATTGTCGGCAGCGGAGGCGGAGATAGCCCAAGCGCAGGTGCGGCTGATGCCGGGAGCATCCTGAACTGTTCGGCCCGTAACACCGTTAGAACCAACGGAACGGCCCGGCCCACGTCGCAATCACACACAATCCCGCCGGGGCGGTTTCTCGCGTCTGAGAGCCGTAAGCCCCCGAAAGCACCGCATGCTCCCGAAAGCACCGCATGCTCCCGAAAGGCTGGGTCAGTGAACTGGCCATCTTGGGGGTACCGGCTACTGCCCTCCCAGCACTTGGGGGCAGTGCACGTTCTCCGCGATATTTACGAACTTGGATGGTGGTCTACTCCCCGCCTAGGGTGAGGGCATGGCCAGCATTCGAGAAACATGGCACGACTGCGGCACGGCTCTTCAGCGGTTGATAGTGGCGTCTTTGGCGTTAGGTGCTGCCATATTTATTGTCGGGATAAGCGGTGACTATTTTCAGTGGTGGAAAAAACTTGAGATTAACTTTATCCCTAATGCGATGACGACGTTATCCGGCTTCTTCGTAGGTGCGCCTGTCGCGCTGGTTTTCTTAGGCACACTAGAGGCGCTGAGAGAAGAAAGGAAGCTAAAGAACCTTTCCGACTCGGCGTGGAGAGATTTCGCTGATCGCGTGAACAAATTTTGTGCAGAAGACCGAATAGGAGCCTTGCGGGTTAATTGCCAAACAATTGGGGATAAATGGAAAGAAATCAATAGTCAGTTACACTTCCCCCTCGCTCTGGCGATCAAGACAACCCAGGAAGAAGTAACGGCACATTATGCAGGATTGCAACCGACGTTGGAAGCATGGGCGACCGAGCTGGAAACCGAATTACATACACTTGCTCAGCTCATGCCTCGCCCAGACGAACTTGACCTCGAATGGGCTTCTCTTCAGGCCAGTTGGACGATGCTTGAAACATATGTGAAGATCCAACGTTTTCAAATGCAGGTACAACCACTGTGGCTGCCTAGCGGCACCGACTCGCGCATTCGGCAGAAAATACTCGTCGAACAAAATCCCCTCCGCGCACTTTCCAGCCAAACCCATTCGAGAATGCCCAACATGCCTGGCTATCTTACACAGTGGGCCGCTTTGGACCCTTCACAATTTGGGGGTTCGGTGTTGATGGACAGAAATTCAGACTTTTATCGCACGCCTACTGCGGATTATTCTCAAATGGCATGGTCGGCTTCCGATGCCCTCGAGCAACTGAAAGGTGATGTTCGAAGTGCAGAGACACCCGATGGTTGGCCGCCGCTCAGCGAATAATGGCTAGGTAAGGGAAGGACCGGGCCGCGCACAACCTGATGAAGAATAAAACTACACAGCCCGGTCCCCCTGTTTGTCACCAAAGTCGAGACGGTGCATTACATGACACCAACCAGGTAACAATCGCCCCGCAACAATGCGGGGACGCTTGAAAAGGAAAGGATAGGTCCGATATGGCTGTGTTAACGGATGAGCAAGTAGACGCCGCACTGCCTGACCTCAACGGGTGGGAACACGCGGAGGGCTCATTACGGCGTTCGGTCAAGTTTCCGGCGTTCCTCGCCGGTATCGAGGCCGTGCGCCGGGTGGCTGAGCACGCCGAAGCCCAGGATCATCACCCCGACATCGATATCCGTTGGCGGACAGTGACTTTCGCTTTGGTCACGCACTCCGAAGGTGGTATCACCGACAAGGACGTGGCAATGGCGCACGACATCGACGGAATTATCGGCGACTAGCCGTTCGCGTACCGCTCGCCGCGACCCAGGCCAGGGTCGCCAGCGTCGCCACGATGTAGACCATTCCGCCCCAGGCCAGATACCAAGCCCGGCCGTTCTGCCAGATCGTCGGCTGAGCAAAGCTCAGCAGCCACGGGACACCAATGATGGTCAGCACCAACCAGACCCAGCCGAGAATTCGCGCGCCCAGACGCTCCGACAGTGGCCCGTGCAGCAGCCAGATCATCAACGGCACCAGCCACACCCAGTGGTGTGTCCAGGAAATCGGCGAGACCAGCAGCCCGAATAGCTCGACCACCAACAGAGTGCCGAGCCGGTCTGGCGCGTCGGAGCCCGTGCTCAGCGCACGCCAGGCGAGGGCAGCCAGTATCGCGGTGACGGCGATCCCGGTCAGCACCAGCGGGCTGTAACCGGCGTCGTGACCGAAAATCCGGCAGATGCCGCCCCGCCACGACTGATTGAACGTCGTACAGATGGGCCCGACCCGGTCGGTTTCGAAAATCAGCTTGGTGAAGTACTGGCGGGTCTCGTCACCTATGACGAGTGCCGACACCGCAACGGTCGCCACAAACACGACCGCGGAAAACACCGCCGCACCCCACCGGCGAGCACCGACGAAGTACAGGCCGGTGATCGCCGGCGTCAGCTTCACACCGGCCGCGGTGCCGACCAGTAGGCCCGACAACCACCACCGGGCGGTGTACACCGCATACAGCGTGGCCAGCACCAACACCACATTGATCTGGCCGTAGTCGAACGTGCTTCGCAGCGGTTCGAGCCAGATGGCGACTGCGGTCCACAGCATCGCAAGACGATGGCCCTCACCGGCCGCAACGCCGAGCAAGCGCTGGCTGAGCCGGACGACGCCGTAGAGCGCGGCCATCGTTCCGACCTGCCAGCAAAACGCGACCAGGCCGAACGGCAGCAGGTGCAGTGGGTAGAAGATGACCGCCGCGAACGGCGGATAGGTGAACGGCAGCGGGAAATCCGGCGTCTGGTCCGCGTAGACGTAGTGGTACAGGCTGCCCGGGTGGTCGATGGTGGCGGCACCGCCGATGTAGACGTGCAAGTCGACGAAATTGGCCCCATTGGGAACTAGATACGTCCAGGCCAGCCGCGCGGCGACGCTCAGGAGCAACAGCACCGGCCGGGCGGCGTTCGGCGAAATCGCCCGCCGGCGGGGGTTAACTGCCGCCGGGGCGGCCGAGGTGGTGTCTATCTGCACGACTCTAACGGGGTCGCGACAGTGTGGCTGCTGCCCGGATGAGCCCGTCCGGTCACTGGAGTCACTCGTATCCGTAACGATCAAATAACCGCCACACGTGTCACTTGAGTCACTTCAGTATCGGGCGAACTATCGGCGCGGGAGGACCCCGTCATCGAGAACCAGGGAGAGTCATGTCAACCATTTGGACGTTGTTACGCGCCACCGCGGTTGTGGCGGGCTCATCGGCCGCGCTGCTCGCAGGCGGTCTGATGGGCACAGCCCATGCCGACCCGGCGCCGCCGGTACCCGCACCAAATATCGGGGAGCAATTGGTCACTTCGGCGGCCGGCGCACCCCAGGCGCTGCAGAACCTTGCGACGGCCATGGGCGCCCAGCCCCCGGCGCCGCCGCCGTTGGCCAGCATCAGGGTTCCGCAGCCGTCGACAACAGGCCTTCCGGGAGCCGCCTCCGCCGTCCCCGGTGCAACATCGCTCATCCCCGGCGCGGCTCCGGCGGCGACAACTGCGACACCCGGACTCGGCATCCCAGGGCTGACGCCGACCGTTCCGGCGCCGGCGGCGACGGCCCCCGGCCTCACCGGCATCCCGGGGTTGACGCCGACCGTTCCGGCAGCGCCCGCACCCGCGACCGGGCCCGCCGGGCTGTTGCCCCAGGCGCAGCTCAACTTGCCGCAGCTGCCGTTCCTTCCGGTGCCGCTGCCGCAGCAAGTGTCGCTGCCCGGCGACCTGACCTCGTTGGTGAACGGTGGGGTCCCGGCGTCTCCTGGCATCAGTTCGCCAGGGTTGGTACCCGTCCCGGCCGCTGCGCCGGTCACAACACCGAACCCGCTGTTCTTCCCGGTGTCCGGCCTGCCCTGATGCGGATGGCCGGCTAGCCCGCCACCGTGCTAGCCGGCCACCACCACCAACGACGACCGGGAGGACACCGTGGTAATCACCAGAAATCTGATCAGCGGCTTCGCCGCCGCGGCCATCGCTTGCAGTGCCGCACTGGCGCTCAGCCCCGGTGCGGCTGCCGACCCGACACCGCCCCAGCCGATCCCCGTCCAACAGTTTCCCGGGCTGCCGGCGCTCACCGAGTTGAGCCCCATCATTCAGCAGGCCGCCGGCAACCCCGAGCAGGCGTCGCAGTTGCTGATGGCCGCGGCCTCAGCATTCACCCATAACCCGACAGCCCCCGACCAATCGAAAAACGTTGCGGCGTCGGTGAACCAGTTCGTCCAGGCGCCCAATTCAGCGGTTCCGGCCGATCTGAATCAGCCACCCGGATCCGCGCCCACAGCGCACATCGTCCCGCCTGGTGTGGAACCGGGCGCTAAGGCGCACCTGCCGACGGGTATCGACCCGGTGCATGCCGCGGGCCCGGGACCCGAGGCCGCACCCGCACCTGCCCCTCCCAACGCCGTACCGGTAGCCGCGCCGGTGGCCCCCGCAGGACCGGCTCCCGCCGCTGCCCCGGCTGCACCCTCCGCAGCGCCGGCACCCGCTCTCGCGCCCGCGGCTCCTCAGGCTGCGGCTCCGGGTTTCAGCCCGGACGCGCCGCCCACGCAGGACTTCATGTATCCGTCGATCAGCAATGGCTGCGCGGCCGACGGCGGCAACGTTCTGGCGACCGCGCTGTCGGTGGCCGGGCCCGCGAAGATTCCGACGCCGGGCCCGAAGGCCGGGCAGACCGCGTACGTGTTCACCGCCATCGGCACACCGGGCCCTGCCGACGTGCAGAAGCTGCCGTTGAACGTGACCTGGGTGAACTTGACTACCGGCAAGTCGGGCAGCGTGACGCTCAAGCCGCAACCCGACATCAACCCGGCCGGGCCGACCACGTTGACCGCCATCGCCGACACCGGTTCGGGCAGCGTCATGTCGACGATCTTTGGGCAGGTCACCACCAAGGACAAGCAGTGCCAGTTCATGCCCACCATCGGTTCGACGGTGGTGCCGTAACCCCGGTTCCGTCAGCCGTTAGTAGGCCATGAACAGGATCGCGTCGCGGTCGTACTCCAGGCCGGGATGTGCGCTCGCCAGGTGCGCCTGGGTCAGCTCGACCAACTCGTCTTCGTCTTTACCGGTGATCGCCTCACCACACGGACAGTTCAAGTGGGTCTTCACGTTGCCGCCTTTCCGTTTGCCTTCTTCGCAGCCTTCATCTGCTTTTTGTACGAACGCACCTGCTCGAGCGAGCGGGCGTCGGCGATGTCGGCGACCGACAGGTGCGTGCCGGCCTTCCCGAATTCACCGGCGGCCGCCCGCCAACCCTTCGGAGTCACCGCGTATTGCTTGCCGAGCAATGCGAGAAAGATGCGCGCCTTCTGCTCGCCGAACCCGGGTAGGTCCTTGAGCCGTCGTAGCAACTCGGGCCCGTCGGGGTCGCCGGCGCTCCACAACGCGGCCGCGTCGCCGTCGTACCGGTCCACGATAATCTGGGCCAGCGTCTGGATGCGCTTGGCCATCGAGCCCGGAAAGCGGTGTATCGCAGGCCTTTCCGAGCACAGGGCGGCGAACTTGTCCGGGTCGTAGTCGGCGATCGCGGTGGCGTCCAAGCCCCCGATCCGGTCGGCGATCTTCTTCGGCCCGGCGAAGGCGGTCTCCATCGGCACCTGCTGGTCGAGCAGTGCACCTATGAGAAGAGCGAGAGGATTCTCGTCCAGCAGAGCATCAGCTGCCGGATCACCGGCTAGTCGCAGGTTCGGCACTCGGCCAGTCTAGGACTGCCCGGCGTGAGGTAGACATCGTTTGGTCACGATCGGTTCCGCGTCGGGCGACGGCTCGCCACAGCCTCCGCGACCTGTCATTGTGTGGTTCTCGTGACGAATTCGGCGATGGCGTCTTGCATTTGTTGCAGTCCCGGTTCCTCGATGGGGTAGTGGCCTGCGTTGGTCAGCATCACCGTGTCCACGGGCACCCGTCTGATTCTGGACAGCACGGGTTGGCTCAGTTCGAGCGGAGACCAACGGTCCTCGGCCGGCTGTGTCAGCAAGACCGGGCACGCGTCAAACGTTTCCGGTTCGACCGCGGGCACGTAGTTCATGTAACTGGCCAGAAAGCGCACGGATACCCAGTTCCCCGCCGATGTCCGGTCCGCGGTCATGATCTTGAGCGCGGCCCGGTTGTTGACCAGTGCCGACATCTTGGACGCAAGCGTCATCGGGACGGCGACCCGAGCCGCAGGTGTACGCGCCAACAAACCCATCAACGGAACTCCGAGCCGCGATGTCATCTTGTCGTGCGACGTGTCATCGCGTACCTGCTGCTCTCGCTGATCCAGAAACGTCATGCCGACGATTCCGCGCAGCGTCCCCTTCGGGGCTTTGGCCGCCACGTGATAAGTCAGCATGCCGCCCGCGCTGAGGCCGTAGAGCACTATCGGCCGGTCGTCGCGGGACTGCTCGTAGGCAAGGAAGTCCACGACCAGGTCCACCCAATCCTCGTAGGACGGAACTGTTCCGGGCTTCACCTGAGTCAGGCCATAGCCGAGATTGTCGAGTGCGACTGTTTCGAAACCTCGCCGCGCCAACGGGGCACCGACGATCAAGCTCATTTGTCGGCCGTTTGTGCCGACCCCGTGGTGCTGCACGATCTTCGCGGGAGCATCAGCGTTGACGTAGCGATCTAGGTGCACGCGGTGGCCACGCCAGTCCCAGAACTCTTCGGACGGTGCCGCCTCGTCGGCGAGGCGCAACCGCTCGGGCAGGTACTCCTGTAAGTCCCGCCATGCCCGTTGATCGCGGTACAGCACATCCGCAGGCTTACGCATTGGTCAACTCCTAAGTCTTCAAAGCAATAGTTGGGATTGATTCTATTCTTATAGGATACTCCAACTATAGGGTTGAGTACAATAGGACTGTGAGCGAGGCCACTCCCACCCGGACCGCCCGACGCGCGGCCGCGAACCGCGAGGCGATCATCGACGCGGCCGAAGAACTGCTCGTCGACAGCGGGTTGAGTGCGGTCACGGTGGAGGCCATCGCCGAACGCGCCGATGTCGCGATTCAAACCGTCTACAACCGCGTCGGTCGCCGGCCGGAAGTCCTGGTAGCCGTCGCCGAACGCGCCGTGGAGGAGAACCGTCGATACATGGATGCCGCGTTCGCCTCCGCCGGGACCCCACTTGACCGAATCGTCGCCGCAGCACGTGCGTACATGAAATTCGCCCACGACCGACCGCAGCAATTCCGATTGCTCGTCAGCCCACCGGACGAACCCGTTGCGCTGGAACGGATCGCCGACAAGATTGACGAGCAGGTCGGCAAACTCGCCGACGTGCTGACTGCCGGCGTGGCCGACGGAAGTTTCGCCTCGTCGCTTAAACCCGATGTGGCAGCGACGGCTCTCTGGGCGATGATGGACGGAATCCTTGCGCTCGGGTGGCGTGCCGATCGGAGAGTTGTTGAACCCCAACCGCTTCGCGAGATCGCAGAATTCGCCCTGTCAACGATCCTCAGTGGGATACAGCGGCGCTGACGGCATCTGCACTTGCTGGTTGAGCAGCATGCCGACCAGCAACGCGAATGGGTTGGCTGACAGCAGCGCATCAGCGGCCGGGTCTTGGGCAAGCTGCAGCTTCGGCACCGTCACAGTTTAAGACTCCGCTTGCGCGTTACGGTGGCGGTACACCATTCACTCAGGTAAGGGAGGGGCGCCGTGACCAGCAGCCGCTACCTGAGGAACTTGGCGGGATTTACCGGACTCTCCTGCATCGCGATCGGCGTCTACCATTTCGCGCTCGGGACGGCCTCGGTTCCCGGCGCGACGGACGCCAACCCCACGGTCGATTCGCGGGAGCGGTTCTACTCGGCCTTTTTCGCCGGATACGGCATCGCGTGGCTACGGGCCGCGCGAAAATCTCCGATCCAGGCCACTGATGTGCGCCTACTGGCGGGCCTAATGCTGTTGGGCGCTGTCGGACGGTTGATTTCGCTGGTCCACAATGGCCGGCCACACTGGTTCCAGGAAGTGCTCACGGCAATTGAATTCGTCGTTCCCGCCGTGTTTTTCGGGATCGCGCAGGCCGACGAAAAAGCCGGGGTAGCCGACTAGCCGCTCTTGCGGCGGAACTCTCGGCGGTTCTCCACCGGCCCGTGCGTGCGGGGCTGCTTGGCGCCGCCGTCCTTGTGAGCCGATCCGTCCGACGACTTGGCATTCTTGCGTTCGAGCGCTTCGCGGAATTTGCGTTTGGTGTCGTCCTCCGACGCAGAATCGGGCCCCGACTTGGATGCAGCCATGCCCGAAGCCTAGCGCGCCCGCGGCGATTCAGGGCGGTTCGCGGTCACCGCACGCCCGGCGGCATGCCGTATACGTGTGCGATCGGCATCGTCAGCAAGACGCGACGGTCGGTGACCATCGCCTCGCGGTAGTCGTCCCAGTCGGGGTGTTCACCGGCGATGTTGCGGTACAACGTAATCAGCGCTTCGACGGTATCGTCGTCGACCGCGAGCGCCGGCGGTGTCAGCTGCGCGGCGCCCTCGGCGACGGCGTAGGACCAGCCGTCGTCGGAGCTGACCAGCAACGACGCCCGCGGGTCGCGGCGCAGGTTGCGGGTCTTGGCTCGCGGCTCGGTGATCGACACCTGAACGGCGACATTGCGGGCGTCAAAGTAGTACTGCACATTGGACAGCTGTGGACGCCCGTCGCGCTTGATCGTGGCCAGCACGCCGAAGGAATTGTCGGCGATCACGGCCAGCAACTTGTCGTCGAACACTTGGCGTCCCATGGCGAAAGCCTACTAGTCGACGCCGGGTCGCTACCATCACGCTCGTGACCCGTTACGCGGCATTCCTGCGCGGCGTCAACGTCGGCGGCGTCAACCTCAAGATGGCCGACGTAGCGCACGCATTCGCCAACGCCGGGTTCGCCGATGTCCGCACAATCTTGGCCAGCGGCAACATCATTCTGGAGTCACGGGCCGGCGCAGACACCGTGCGCGGCAAGGCCGAAACCGCGCTGCGGCAACGGTTCGGATATGACGCGTGGGTGCTGGTCTACCCGGTTGAGGCGGTACGGACCATCGTCGATGCCTACCCGTTCGAGCCTGGACTGGACGGCTACCAGTCCTACGTCACGTTCGTCAGCGACACCGACGTGCTGGACGAACTCGCCAAGCTTGCCGACCAGGCCGGGGCTGACGAGAAGATCACCCGCGGGCCCGATTCCGCGGGCGTGATCTATTGGCAGGTACCCAAGAACCACACGCTGGACAGCACCATCGGCAAAACGATGGGCAAAAAGCGATACAAATCGTCGACCACCACCCGCAACATGCGCACCCTGGCCAAAGTCCTGCGGGGATCTCAGTCGTCGGGGGCGGCCTCTAGATAGCGCAGCGCCTCCACCTTGCCGAGTCCCAGTCCGCGCGCGACGTCGAGATAGCTACGCGCCGCGGCCGCCATCGCGGAATCCGACGGGTCGGCGCGGGCGACGAATGTGCCGAAACGTCCGCGGGTTTCGACGACGCCGGCGGTCTCCAGCTCCCGATATGCCCGGGCCACGGTGTTGACCGCCAGGCCTAACTGACCGGCCAGCTCACGTACCGTCGGCAGCCGGGCCCCGGGTGGCAAAGTACCGTCCCGAATTGCGTCGATGACCTGGTTTCGGAGCTGGTCGAACAGCGGTCGACCCGCTCGTCCATCGACCCGCAGCCACTCCCCCAGCTCCACCTGCTCAGTATCCCGCAGTCCGGCTATGTTGGTGGGGTGCGAATAACGGTCCTGTCCGGCGCGGGAATCTCGGCGGAAAGCGGCGTGCCGACGTTTCGCGACGACAAGAACGGACTGTGGGCCAAATTCGACCCCTACGAGTTGTCCAGCACGGAAGGTTGGCTTCGCAACCCCGAGCGGGTTTGGGGATGGTATTTGTGGCGGCACTACCTGGTGGCCACTGTCGAACCCAACCCTGGCCACCGCGCCGTCGCCGCCTGGCAGGACCACGCCGAGGTCAGGGTCATCACGCAGAACGTCGACGACCTGCACGAGCGCGCCGGTAGCTCACCGGTGCATCACCTACACGGCAGCTTGTTTGACTTCCGTTGTGCGACTTGCGGTATGCCCTACACGGGCCAGCTGCCCGACATGGCGGAGCCGGCCCTGGAAGTAGAGCCACCGACCTGCGACTGTGGCGGCTTGATCCGGCCCGGCATCGTGTGGTTCGGCGAGCCGCTGCCCGAGGAGCCCTGGCAGGACGCGGTGGAGGCGACGACCGCCGCCGATGTGCTGGTCGTGGTAGGCACGTCCGGCATCGTGTATCCGGCGGCGAGCCTGCCTGAATTGGCGCTGGCGCGCGGCACGGTCGTCATCGAGGTCAATCCAGAGCCCACGCCGCTGTCCGACAGCGCCACGATCACCGTGCGCGAAACGGCCAGCAAGGCGCTGCCGACACTGCTGCAGCGGTTGCCCGCCCTGTTGAACTAAGCCGGACGTCGCGCCCGGCCGAGCACGAACTCCGACACCGGCAGCGGCGCCCACGCCGGCAATGTCTGCTCAATTCGGGAATGGTCCACTTCGAATCCCACGGCGCGGATCGACTGCTCGGTGTCGCGGTGGGTATGGCAATTACCCGCAAACCTCGGCCAGATCGTCGCATCGACCAGCTGCTGGAACCGGCCCCGGATCCCGCCGGTGGCGATGTGCTCCAGATACCGCAGCTCGCCGCCCGGGCGCAGACACGAAAGCAATTCGCGCAGAACCGAATCCGGGTCACTCACTGAGCAGAGCACGAGCGAACACACGACCGCGTCAAACGACTCGGTGGCCGAGTAATTTTCCACCGCCTCATCGCTCACCACAACCGGAACGTGCGCGCCCGCGGCCGCAGCGCGGGCCCGGACGGCCAGCCGATGCTCGGGCTCGACCGCGACAACCTGCACAACGGATTCCGGGTAAAAGGCGAAGTTGGTCCCAACGCCTGCACCCACCTCCAGGACCCGGCCGGACAACCCGGCCAGGTTCTCCCGACGCAGCGCCCGGATCTGCTCGGTTTCGTGCGCGGCGATGGTGGGCCAGATCAGGGCGAAGAACGGGTTGTCGACCTTGACCGGGGGCCGCTGGTGCGAAGCCGTCACGCTTGCGAACCTTCCGTCTGTTTCTGCGAAGATCCAACCGCCATCAGCCACTCCAAGGTCTGCTGCGGGGTGGCGTCGGCGCCGACCAGTTCCTCCACGATATGCCCGCAGAACACTGCACCGAGCACCCGATCGGCGAAGTCGTTGGCGTCGCCGAACGGCAAATGCGGTTTAGCGATCAGCAGCGAGGCCACCCCGTGCGCAGCGCTCCACAGTTTCAGGGCGACGGCCGTCGCATCGCCGGGCGGGCAGACGCCCTCGTCCATCAGCGCCCGCACGGTGGCACACATGTGCTCGAACGCCGAGCTGGCCAGGGCGGCGTCGACGTCACTGCCCGAACGCCACTCACCCATCGTCGCGATCCGGTAGAGCTCCGGGGTCTCGGTGGCGAACCGGACATAGGCCAGCCCCTGAGCTCGCAGCACCTCGATGGTGCACGGCTGTCCCGCCGACACCCGCTGCATTTCCTCGTCCAGCTTCTCGAAGTAGCGCGCGCAGACCGCGTCAAGCAGCGTGCCTTTGTCTTCGAAATGCAAATAGATCGACGGCGGCGTCACACCGACGCGTTGCGCCACCGAGCGGATCGATACCGCCTTTGCGTGTTCGGTTTCCAGCAGGAGTTCGGTCGCGGCGTCCAGGATTTGGTCGCGAAGCAACTCGCCGGACCCGCGCGGTGCACGACGGCGGCGGAGATTGTCGGTGGACGGGCTAGCCACTGTCGCTGATCGTAGCGCCGGCACGTGCCGCCCGATCGCCGATGGACGCGGCCCGGTCGACGTCGTCGCGGCGATGCCTTCCGGCCGAACGGCCGGCGGTGACCAGCAGGGTCTCGTCGTCGGCGGCCTCACTGATGCCGAACCGCTCGTGCAGCCACACCAGTGGTTTGGGCGCCCACCAGCTCCACTGCCCGAGCACGTGCATGAACGCCGGAACCAGAACCATCCGCACCAACGTCGCGTCGGCCAGCACGGCGAGCGTCAGGCCGACACCGAACATCCGCATAAACGACACCTGAGCGGCGATCAGCGCTGCGAACGAGATCGACATCACCAGCGCAGCGGCGGTAACCACGCGGCCGGTCCGGGCCAGCCCGAGCGCCACGCTCTCGTCGTTGTCGGCACGCTTCGTTTTGCTGGTCGCCGTCGCGGGGCGGGCAGCGCCGGAAGCCAACCAGAACTCGCGAATCCGGGAGACCAGGAACACCTCGTAATCCATGGACAGGCCGAACGCCACGCAGAACAACAGCACCGGGATGTTGGCGACCAGCGTCCCGCTCGGGGTTGTGCCCATTGCGCCGAGGTGGCCGTCCTGGAAGATCCATACCAAGGCGCCGAACGCCGCCGTCAACGACAGCACGTTGCACACCAGTGCCTTCACCGGCAGCACCACGCTGCCAGTGAGCAGGAACAACAGTGCGAACGTGATCACGGCGATGAGCCCCAACACCAGCGGCAGCCCGGTGGTGATCCCGCGCACGCTGTCGCGGTTGATCTGGGCCAGGCCGGCCATCTCTACCGACCGGCCGGCGGGCCCCGCCACCGCATGCAACCGGTCGAGCTGGGTGTCGGAGGCTTGCGAGAACAGCGGCGCGGTGCTGGCGACGGTCAAAAATGCACTGCCGCCGGTCATTCCGGTGGGCGCGGATGGCGGTCCGGCCCGGTTGCCGGCCGCGAACGTCCCGGTCGGGGCCGACACGGCCGAGACGTTGGCCACCCGGGACAGGTCGGCGGCATAGCGATCGAGGTCGGCCGGGCTCACACCGCGAACGTCGGGGATGACGACGGGCACCGCCGTCGCCGAGTCGTCGGTGAAGTCGCGGCGCAGCTGGTCACCGACCGCATGGCCGGAGGCCGACTGCGGCAGCACCCGGTCGTCGGGCATGCCCCACTTCACCCCGAGGAATGGAACCCCGAGCACCAGCAGGAATACGACGACGGCCAGACCGATCGGCACGGCCCGGCGCGTCACGAATTTGGTCGACCGATACCAGAACAGCTGCTCGACGAGCTTGCGCACCGGATCCGGGCGACCGAGCATCCGCCGTCCCAGCCGGCGCACGTCGAGCGTGTCCAGCCGCGGCCCGAGCAGCACTATCGCCGCGGGTGTCACCACGATCGCCGCCACAGCGACGAACGCCACGGTGGCCACGCCGGCGTAAGCGAAGGACTTCAAGAAATACATCGGGAACAGCACCATCACCGCCATCGACAAAGCGACGGTGGTCGCCGAGAACAGCACGGTGCGGCCCGCCGTGGCCATGGTCCGGATCAGCGCCTCGTCGCGATCGCAGCCGTCGGCCAGCTCATCGCGATAACGGCTGATGATCAACAAGGTGTAATCGATGGCCAGCGCCAGACCCAGGGCGCTGCTGAGGTTCAGAGCATAGGTCGACACATCGGTGCTGAAGCTGATGAGCCGTAGCACCGACATCGATCCGACGATTGCCAGCCCACCCAGAACGACGGGCAAGGCCGCGGTCAGCAGCCCACCGAAAACCCAGACCAGCACCAGGAAGCTCAGCGGAATTGCGATGGACTCCATCAGCAGCAGGTCACGCTCATTTTGCTGATTGATCTGGTCGTAGACCATCGCCACCCCGCCGGCCCGGACCGTGACGCCGTCCCGGTCGTGCACGACCCGCTTGGCGATGGCCTTCGCGTAGTTCTGCGCGTAGTTCTCGCCGCCCTTGAGGTTGGCTACGATCAACCCGGATTTGCCGTCCTTACTCACCAGGTCGGCGACGAGGTGCGGTGCAATGGCGGCGGGTCCGGTCCATGCCGAGGACACGTTGTAGACCCCGGCCGACCGTCTCACCTGATCGACGATGTCGGCGGCGACCTGGCGGGCTTGGTCGCTTTGCGCGCCGCCCGGCGCGGTCACCAGGATCACCAGCTGCTGATCGCTTTGCCCGAACTTGTCAGTCAGCAGGTGGATGGCCCGGGCCGACTCCGACGCCGGGTCCTGGAAGCCGCCGGCCGACAGGCTCTTGGCGACCGGGAGCCCGAAGATTGCGGCGGCCACCATAACCAGAGCTGCGACCGCAAGAATCCGGTGCGGCACGACGATGGCGAGGCGAGCGATTCGCTCCAGCATGCGTATCCTTCCCCGTGACTACCCACGCTAACTTATCAGCGATAACTTAGCCACGCAGCGTCCGACGCGTCCTCAGACGCCCTACCAATAGATACGGACCCGGTATCCGCGATGGTTCACCGTAAAACGGATTAACCAGGAGATTTTCCGCAGCCTATAGGGTGCTGTTTGGATGCGCGACGAACATCCAGGAGTCCGGACGAGCCGTCCAGAGCGGGCTGAACCCTACCCGACGGTAATATTGCCAACGTTTTCCGAATCGTGACTCAAAGATTCCTTAATGGTGGCTCATAAGCTCATCTACATGTGGATCGATGACGACTCGAGTGCCGGCGTAATCAAAGCCGATTTCGAGGCTCTCTACAACGGCGACGTGCTGGTAGAGGGCGACTGCTCGGAGCAGCTCGACGATTGGCACCCGCTGCCCACCGCGAGCTGATCTACGCGCAGCGCGCCTGGTGAGCTGAGCGCGCCGCTAATGAGGCAAGACGAAGCCTCAATCGCACCTTCGCCGTTGCCATATCGTTTCGGTCCCCGCAATGCCGGGGACCTTTTCGTTGGGTCGCCGAGGTTCTACCTCGGGGCCATCCGGATCGCGCCGTCCAGCCGGATGACCTCCCCGTTGAGCATCGGGTTCTCAACGATGTGCACGGCCAGCGCGCCGTACTCGTCGGGATTACCGAGCCGGCTGGGGTGCGGCACCTGCCGGCCGAGCGACTCCCTGGCCGGCTCGGGCAGGCCGGCCAGTAACGGGGTGTCGAACAGGCCGGGGGCGATCGTCATCACGCGGATGCCCTTGCTGGCCAGGTCGCGGGCGATCGGCAGCGTCATGCCGACCACGCCACCCTTGGACGCCGAGTAGGCGGCCTGGCCGATCTGGCCGTCGAACGCCGCCACCGAAGCCGTGTTGATGATGACGCCCCGCTCTTCGCCGACCAGGTCGTTTTTGGCGATCCGCTCGGCGCCCAGGCGCAACACGTTGAAAGTGCCGATCAGGTTGATCTCCACGACGGTGCGGAAGAGATCCAGCGGAAAGACGCCATCCTTGCCCAGCACCCGGATGGCGTTGCCAGTGCCGGCGCAGTTGACCACGATGCGCAGCGGGCCAAGCGACTCGGCGATATCCAGGGCCGCGGTCACCGCCTTCTCGTCGGTGACGTCAGCGGGCGAGAAACGCGCACGGTCACCGAGCTCACGGACCACCTCTTCGCCTTTGAGGTCGAGCACGACCACCTGTGCGCCGGCGTCGAGCAGGCGCTTGGTGGTGGCCAGGCCCAGGCCCGACGCCCCACCGGTGACGAGTGCTACGGCATCCCTGATCTCCACGCAAATGTTCCTTTCGGTTCGTCGGGCCGCTCCCCCACAGGAACCGACCTACTGGTTGGTCGGGACTATACCCAGTCGCTCAGGACGGCTTCGGTGTCCGCTCCGGGCTCGCCTGGCGGGCGCGGCTCGCCGGGAACTGTGCGCGAGAACCGCGGTGCCGGTAGCGGCTGGAGTCCGCCGTTGGCCTGGTAGAAGGTCTTCCGCTCGGTGACGTGCGGCTCGGTCTGGACCTCACCGAACGCCAGCACCGGTGTCACGCACGCGTCCGAGTCGGCGAACACCTTCGCCCAGTGGTCGCGGTCGCGGCTGGCGAACACCTCAGTGAACCGGGCGCGCAGCTCGGGCCAGCGGGTGCGGTCGTTTTGCTTCGGCAGGTCGGCGGCGTCCAGGCCGAGCCCGGCCAGCATGGCCGCGTAAAACTGCGGCTCGATCGCACCCACAGCGACGTAACGACCGTCCGCGCATTCGTAGGTGTCGTAGTACGGCGCGCCGCCGTCGAGCATGTTGGTGCCCCGCTCGTCGGTCCACATGCCCATGGCGCGCATCCCCCACATCATCTGCACCAGCACCGATGACCCGTCGATCATCGCCGCGTCGACGACCTGGCCCTTGCCGGAGGTCTGCCGCTCCCACAGCGCCGCCAGGATCCCGACCAACAGAAACATCGACCCGCCGCCGAAGTCGCCGACCAGGTTCAGCGGCGGCACCGGCCGCTCGTTGACCCGGCCGATCGCGTGCAGCACGCCGTTGAGCGAGATGTAGTTGATGTCGTGGCCGGCCTGCTGGCTGCGCGGGCCGGTTTGACCCCAACCGGTCATCCGCGCGTAGACCAGCCGGTCGTTGACCTTGGCGCAGTCTTCCGGGCCGAGGCCCAGGCGCTCGGTGACGCCCGGGCGGTACCCCTCGATCAGCACGTCGGCCTTGGCGACGAGCTTGAGGACCAGCCCGCGGCCCTTCTCGGATTTGAGGTCGGCGACGACGAAGCGCCGGTTGCGCAGCATGGGGTCCGCGCCACTGGCTCCGGGTCGGTCGACGCGCACGACGTCGGCGCCGAGATCACCGAGGATCATCGCGGCGTGCGGGCCCGGCCCGATCCCGGCCAGCTCAATCACCCGCAGCCCTGTCAACGGTCCCGCCATCTAGCGACCTCCTTGTCGGCAAACCGGCCTGCATTTCCGTTCGCATCTTCGCAGTCGGCCGCAGCGGCACTGCACCCCGGTCGCTTAAGGTGATCCCCATGACCGCCATCGATTCCGGAATCGACACCCTCGCGCCCGTCGCCGGGCTTGCTGTCACCCTTGCCCAGGGGGTGTTTTCGGTGACGATCGATCGTCCGGACAGCCTGAACTCGCTGACGTTGCCGGTGCTGTCCGGGATCGCCGATGCGATGGAGCAGGCGGCCACCGATCCGCGGGTGAAAGTGGTGCGCTTGGGCGGCGCCGGCCGCGGCTTCAGCTCCGGGGCGGGGATGAGCGCCGACGACGTGGCGGCCGGCGGTCCGGGGACCGAGCTGATCTTGGCGGCCAACCGCGCTGTTCGGGCCATCGCGGCGATCCCGCATCCGGTGGTAGCGGTCGTCCAGGGACCCGCTGCCGGTGTCGGTGTATCCCTGGCCCTAGCCTGCGATCTGGTCTTGGCTTCGGACACGGCGTTCTTCATGCTCGCCTTCACCAAGATCGGACTGATGCCCGACGGCGGCGCTTCGGCGCTGGTTGCCGCCGCGGTCGGCCGAATGCGTGCGATGCGAATGGCGCTGCTGGCCGAACGGCTGCCCGCCGCAGATGCACTCGCTTGCGGACTGATCAGCGCGGTCTACCCGGCCGACGTTTTCGAGGCCGAGGTGGACAAGGTGGTGTCCGGATTACTGGCCGGCCCTGCGGTGGCGTTCGCCAAGACCAAAGACGCGATCAACGCGGCCACACTTTCCGAGTTGGAGGCTGCGCTGCAGCGCGAACTGGAGGGTCAGTCGGTCCTGCAGAAGTCACACGACTTCGGCGAGGGCGCAAGGGCTTTCCAACAGCGGCGGACGCCGAACTTCACTGACAGCTGATTCCGGCAAGTTCACAAACCGAACAGCGGGGGCAACGCAAGCAGCACGACCAGAGTCCAGACGAAGTGCGTCAGGATGGGTGCCAGCACCCCGCCGGTCGCCCGCCTTTCCAATGCGCACACCGTCCCTAAGATGATGGCCGCGAACCCGAGTATCGGGTTGCCACTGGCCAACGTGGCGGCCACGTACACGATGGTCGAGACGAGTGCCGGATGGTACCGGCCCAGCGCGGTGTAGAGCGCGCCGCGGTAGAACAGTTCCTCGGCGATGCTGCCGATCAGCGCGATGGCCATGGTGACCCGCCACGATCCCTGATCGGTGAATTGCAGCACGCGGGTGATCAGCTCGGAGACCGCGGGGATCTCTCTGGCGATCAACCCGCCGACCACGAAGACAGCGCCGAGCAGCAGACCGACCACGGTGCCGGTGATTACCGGGCGCTGGTTGCGACCACGCCAGCGGACGCCGCCGAGGTGCAACGGTCCGGAGCCGAATGACCCGATCGCCCACACCGCCGCCAGCGCCAGCGCCAACCAGTAGAAGCTTGACTCGCCGGGGTGCCGTCGCAAGACCAGACCCAACACCCCGGCGCCGAGCAGCAGCACGATCGCGACGACGATCCGCCGGCGTCGCTTGACCGAGGGCGGTTCATGACGCGGCACAGCGACATTGACTATCCCGCGACGGATCTCGGCCAGGGTACTGGTCGGCAGGCGACTGCTCACATCGGGCATCGGCACCGCTCCTCCCCATCGCTTCGTCGGCGGCGCGGGTCATGCGAAACGCACCTTCGGTGTCAGAGTGATCAGCATGTCGAGGCCAGCTCGCAGCCTACCTGCGATCGGCCCGGGGACGGCGTCCACCAACGCGAGAACGGGCCGAGCGATCGAAGGTGTCACCATTCTTGCGAGACCTTGCAAGCTACCGGTCTTGTTGCATGCGCGCAGTTAATTCGGTCGTTGCCCCTCGATACTGCAAGCAGCAACGGCGTGTCCCAGGCCCGCCCGACTCGCCCGACGGGCGCGCGGTGCACAATCCGATTTATTGTGGTTTAGTTCCAACCGATTGGACTGAATCAGCGAAGCGGCCCAGCCGTGACTGACCATGCCGATCTGCTGGTCGTTGGTGGCGGTCCCGGTGGCCCTGCCACCGCATTACATGCTCGCAGGCAAGGACTTTCGGTGATCGTTGCCGGGCCGCGGGAGACCCCGATCGACGAGGCGTGTGGTGAAGGGTCGATGCCCGGCGGTCTGTCCGAGCTGGTAGCCGGCGTGCGGTCGTCCCGGCATCCACCCTGCTGCCCGGCTTCGGCGCGCTTACGATCGCCGCGGAGCTTTTCTTCCCGGGCTCAGCGCGCTTTCCAGACCGGCGGCCGCTTTTCGGCGAAGGCCAGCGGGCCTTCTTTGGCGTCCTCGGATTTCAGCACTACGCCGAATTCGCGTTGGGTGCGAGCCCAGCCGGGTTCTTCGTCGGGGATGACGCCGTCGTCGACACCGTAGGCGATCCGCTTGCTGGCCTGGACCGACAGCGGCGCGTTCACGGTGACCCGCTCAGCCAGCGCCAGCGCGGCTTCCAGCACCGTGCCGTCCGCGACGACCTGGTTGATCAGTCCCCACTTGGCGGCCTCCGCGGCGCTGATCGGCTCACCGGTGAGCACCATCTCAAGCGCGATCTTGCGCGGCAGCTGATGCACAATGCGGAACACCCCGCCGGCAGCGGCAAACAATCCGACCTTGACCTCGGGCAAACCGAATGTCGCGCTGTCGCAGGCCACCACCAGATCACTGGCCAGCGCCAGTTCGGTGCCGCCGCCTAACGCGGTGCCGTTTACCGCGGCGATCGTCGGCTTGTCGATGAAGTGGTGCACGTAACCGGCGAAGCCCCATTCGCCATGGTCGGGGTGATACAGATTCTCGCGCCGCGAAATCGCCTTGAGGTCTGCTCCGGCGCAGAAGGATTTGTCGCCGGCGCCGGTAATCACCACCGCCCGCACCGCGGCGTCGTTTTGCGCTTGCTCGAGCGCGTCGCCGACGGCGGTGCTGACCGCGCCGTTGACCGCGTTGCGGGCCTCCGGCCGGTTGATCGTGATCACCAGAACATCGCCGCGCCGCTCGGTGAGCGCTGCCGTCACAGCAGCTCCACAATAGTGGCGTTGGCTTGACCGCCGCCCTCGCACATCGTCTGCAAGCCGTAACGAATTCCCTTGTCCCGCATGTGGTAAAGCATCGTCGTCATGATCCGGGCACCGGATCCACCGAGCGGATGGCCGAGTGCTATCGCGCCGCCGTTGGGGTTGAGCTTCTTCTCGTCAGCCCCGATGTCCTTCAACCACGCCAGCGGCACCGGCGCGAACGCCTCGTTGACCTCGAAAACCCCGATGTCCTCCAGCTTCAGGCCGGAGCGCTTCAGCGCCTTCTGGGTCGCCGGGATCGGCGCGGTCAGCATGATCACCGGGTCGGCGCCGGCCAGTGTGGCGGTGTGCACCTTGGCGATCGGGTTGAGCTTCAAGGACTTCGCTTTCTCCGCCGACATGAACAACAACGCGGCCGACCCGTCGGAAATCTGGCTGGAGTTACCGGCGTGGATCACGCCGTCCTCCTTGAAGGCGGGCTTCAGTTGCGCCATCTTCTCGATCGGCGTGCCGCGGCGGATGCCTTCATCCTTGAGGACCACTGAATTTTCTGAGCCGTCCGTAACTTTGATCGCCACGATCTGGTCGTCGAATGCACCCGAATCTTGTGCGGCAGCAGCTTTTTCATGAGAGCCAAGGGAGAATTCGTCGAGCGCGGTCCGGTCGAACCCCCACTGCTCGGCGATCATCTCGGCACCGATGCCCTGGTTGGGGATCGCCCCGTGGTAGCGGTCCAGGAAGCCCTGTGAGAACGGCCTGCCGCCGTTGGCGAGCGAGGACCCCATCGGGGTCCGCGACATCGACTCCACACCGCCGGCGACGACGACGTCATAGTGGCCGGCGATCACGCCGGCGGCGGCGAAGTGGATCGACTGCTGGCTGGATCCACACTGACGGTCGACGGTGACACCGGGAACGGTCTCGGGCCAGCCGGCAGTCAGCAACGCTGTGCGCCCGATGTCGAGCGCCTGCTCGCCGGCCTGCATCACGCATCCCCAGATCACGTCGTCGACGATCTCGGGATCGACGCCGGCCTTCTGGACGAGTCCGT
This sequence comes from Mycobacterium sp., assembly GCF_035623875.1. Lineage (GTDB taxonomy): Bacteria > Actinomycetota > Actinomycetes > Mycobacteriales > Mycobacteriaceae > Mycobacterium. Next base: position 24,685 of record NZ_DASPSP010000038.1, read on the forward strand.
TGAGAACCTGCGCGGACAGGTCGGCGGCGTGTACGCCGGACAGCCCTCCGTTGCGCTTGCCGATCGGTGAACGCACCGCTTCGACGATGACGGCTTCAGCCATGACCTTCTCCCTATGACACGAGGTTTGTGCCTCGATTGTTAACCAACCCGTTGGACGGCCCGCCGGGGGGGTGCTCAGCCGGAAGGTAGCGTCGAGAGTCATGTCGCGCATTGTCGTCATCGGCGGCCACGGCAAGGTCGCTTTGCACCTGGCTCGCATCTTGACCGAGCGAGGTCACGAGGTGGCGTCGGTCTTTCGCAATCCCGACCACGCCGACGACGTCGCCGCGACGGGTGCTCGTCCGGTCGTCGCGGATATCGAGACACTGGACACCGATGCGCTGGCCGAGCTGCTCGCCGGGCACGACGCGGTAGTGTTCTCCGCCGGGGCCGGCGGCGGTAACCCGGCCCGCACCTATGCCGTCGACCGCGACTCCGCGATCCGCGTGATTGATGCCGCCGGGCAAGCCGGCGTGCGGCGCTTCATCATGGTGTCGTACTTTGGCGCGGGACCGAACCATGGTGTAGCGGAGGATAATCCGTTCTTCCCCTATGCCGAGGCCAAAGCGGCCGCCGATGCCCACCTCCGGGCCAGTGACCTCGATTGGACCGTGCTGGGCCCCAGCCGGCTGACGCTGGAACCGGCGACCGGTCGGATCGCCGTGGGCACCGCCGGCGCCGACAAGGGAGAGGTCTCGCGAGAAGACGTCGCACTCGTGGCGGCCGCCGTGTTAAGCGATGACACGACGATCGGCCGGATGATCGAGTTCAACAACGGCGACCTGCCCATCGCCGAGGCGCTGGCTGCCGAGTAATCTCCTCTACGCAGCTGGTTTGCCGGCGGTGTCAAAGCGACGGCGTCGACATCGGGCGAAGCATGTTAGATGTGCTTCGTAAGAGGGAACCCGGTGAGAGTCCGGGACTGTTTTTGACGGTGCTGGTGAGCGACGTAAACCACGTGTGAGCAGCAGCAACAACATCACTGGAACTCACGCTAGTTATCTGTGACTGTGGGCAGGTTGTGGGCACAGTGTGGGCGCGATCAGCTCACCAATTGCCTGAAACGTTCCAAGACGGATCACCCCACCAGTCGTACGTCCCCGCCGACAGGTCGGGGGCCGGTTTTGGCGGCGGCGGAGGCGGCTGCGGCGCGTTAGTGGGTGGATCCGCTGGCAGCGGCGCCGGAAGCACACTCGGTGTGTCCGCGGGCGCCGCATACGCCGGGATGCTGACGGCCGCGGCGGGTAGACCCAGAAGCATCCCCGCCACCACGATCTTCGCGATTCTGCCGCGGGATCCGGACGATCTTGCCCCAGTCATTGATCACTCCTCTCGCCGGGTGCCGAACATCACAATCTTCATCGGATCCCGGTAAGTGAATGTTGCCACGTAATCGCCCGCAACGTTGGGCCGGGACGGGCGGGGAAAGAGGACCCGCCCGTCGTAGACGCGCTGGCCCGCACCGCCGAGGGTAAGGGCCGCGACGACTTGCTGTGGTCGTCCACGTCGGGCGGCTATCTTAGATCGCCGGATTCTGACGAGTCGTGGTTGGCGGGCGCGGTGGCACGCTGCCGGGAGGTTGACAAGACATTCCCACGGGTGACCGCTCACGACCTGCGCCACACCGCGGCGTCGTTGGCGATCCATGCCGGCGCTAACCCGAAGGTGGTGCAGCGGATGCTCGGGCACTCCAGCGCGGCGATGACACTCGACGTGTACGCCGATCTGTTCGACTCCGACCTAGATTCCGTCGCAGAAAGTGTGGGCAAAATGTGGGCACGGCAAGCGATCTAGCACCTGTGTTCGACACCGAAAAACGCTCCGACTAGGGTGTATGCCGCAGTCGGAAAGGGAACCCGGTGAGAGTCCGGGACTGTCCCGCAGCGGTATGCAGGAACGACCGCCGTCTGAAAAGCACTGGTCTTAGAAAGAACCGAGACCGGGAAGCGACGGCCAGTAGGAGCACCACCCGGTGTGCGCCTGTGAGTCCGAAGACCTGCCGACTGTGCCGGGCGCGCCGCGCCTGGCGGCTCATCGCCTCGTGGAATGGGCGTACGGCTCTCCTGGTTGCAGGAGTGTGCTGGCGGCACACCGCATCCGGGTCTGCTTCGCGTCCGCTGGCGGTGACCACCCCGTCGATTGAAGGACGAACTCGTGACCGCAACACCGTTTACCGCCACCGTCACCGGCACCCCGCGCATCGGCCCGAAACGCGAACTCAAGCGTGCCACCGAGGGCTACTGGGCGGGCCGCACCAGCCGCTCCGAGTTGGAAAACGTCGCCGCCACGCTGCGCCGCGATACCTGGTCACAGCTGGTCGCCGCCGGCCTGGATTCGGTGCCGGTCAACACCTTCTCCTACTACGACCAGATACTCGACACCGCCGTGCTGCTCGGCGCGCTGCCGGCCCGGGTGCAAAGTGTCTCCGACGAACTAGACCGGTACTTCGCCGCCGCCCGAGGCACCGAGGACATCGTGCCGCTGGAAATGACCAAGTGGTTCGACACCAACTACCACTACATCGTCCCGGAGATCGGGCCGAAGACTGCGTTCACCCTGAACCCGGCCAAGGTGCTGGCTGAGCTCAACGAGGCTCAGGAGCAAGGGATTCCGGCGCGGCCGGTGATCATCGGCCCGATTACCTTCCTGCTGCTGAGCAAGGCGGTCGACGGCGGAGGCGCGCCGATCGAGTGGCTCGACGAGCTCGTTCCCCTCTACGCCGACCTGCTCGGGCAGCTCGCCGACCACGGGGCCGAGTGGGTCCAGCTCGACGAGCCGGTGCTGGTCACCGACATCTCCGCCGACGCGCCCGCACTGGCGGGGAAGGTCTACTCGACCCTGGGCTCGGTGAAGAAGCGGCCCGCTATCCACGTCGCCACCTACTTCGGCGACCCCGGCGCCGCCCTGCCCGCGTTGGCCCGCACGCCCGTCGAGGCGATCGGCGTCGATTTGGTCTACGGCGCCGACGCCGCGATCGCATCGGTTCCCGAGCTGGCCGGCAAGACGCTGGTGGCCGGGATCGTCGACGGCCGCAACATCTGGCGCACCGACTTGGAGTCGGCGCTGAGCAAACTGGCCGCGCTGCTGGGCTCAGCGGAGGCAGTTGCTGTTTCGACGTCATGCTCGACGCTGCACGTGCCGTACTCGCTGGAGCCCGAGACCGAGCTGGACGACGCGCTGCGCAGCTGGCTGGCATTCGGGGCCGAGAAGGTGCACGAGGTCGCTGTCCTGGCGCGTGCACTGCGCGAAGGCCGTGACGCAGTCGCCGACGAGATCGCGGCGTCCAACGCAGCCGTCGCCTCGCGTAGGAAGGACCAGCGGCTACACAACAACCAGGTCCGGGCCCGCATCGACTCGATCACCGCTTCCGGCGCTCATCGTGGGCCGGCCGCCGAACGCCGGGAAGCGCAGAACGCGCGGCTGCATCTGCCACCACTGCCGACCACCACGATCGGGTCGTTTCCGCAGACCGTCGAGATCCGCAAGGCCCGCGCCGCGCTGGTCGCCGGTGAGATCGACGAGGCCGAGTACACCCGCCGGATGCAGCAGGAGGTCGCCGACGTGATCAAGCTGCAGGAGCAGCTTGGTCTGGACGTGCTGGTGCACGGCGAACCGGAACGCAACGACATGGTGCAGTACTTCGCCGAGCAGCTGGAGGGCTTCTTCGCCACCAAGAACGGCTGGGTGCAGTCCTACGGCAGCCGCTGCGTGCGGCCGCCGGTCCTCTACGGTGACGTCACCCGCCAGCACCCGATGACGGTGGAGTGGGCAAAATACGCGCAGTCGCTGACCGACAAGCCGGTCAAGGGCATGCTCACCGGTCCGGTCACGATCCTGGCCTGGTCGTTCGTCCGTGATGACCAGCCGCTGGCCGACACCGCCTACCAGGTGGCGCTGGCCATCCGCGACGAGACGGTGGACTTGCAGTCGGCCGGTATCGCGGTGATCCAGGTGGACGAGCCCGCGCTGCGGGAACTGCTGCCGCTGCGCGACGCCGACAAGGCGGCCTACCTGGACTGGGCGGTCGGCTCGTTCCGGCTGGCGACCTCTGGTGTTTCGGACGCGACGCAGATCCACACTCACCTGTGCTACTCGGAGTTCGGAGAGGTGATCGGTGCCATCGCCGACCTAGACGCCGACGTCACGTCGATCGAGGCGGCCCGCTCGCACATGGAGGTGCTCGACGACCTCAACTCGATCGGCTTCTCCAACAGCGTCGGACCGGGTGTCTATGACATCCACTCGCCGCGGGTGCCCAGCACCGACGAGATCGCCAAGTCGCTGCGTGCTGCGCTGAAAGCCGTTCCCGCTGAGCGGCTTTGGGTCAACCCGGACTGCGGTCTGAAGACCCGCAACCCCGACGAGGTGAACGCGTCACTGAAAAACCTGGTGGCCGCCGCCGAAGAAGTGCGGGCCGGCGCGTAACTCCGCATGTCACGCCCCGAGCGTGAAACTGTTGCAAAAAAATCGCGCGTGATGTCAAGCGGTTAGTGCAACAGCTTCACGTTCGGCGTGTGGCCCGACCCTCGGTGCGGCTTTCATGCACGCACACCGGCACGTCGTCGGCCCACGGCTGGCGGGTCACCATGTCGGCCACCCGAACGTAGCCGCGCTCGAATTCGCCGGTGGCGGCGTCCACCAGCCGATACTGCTGGGTCTGATGGTGGATGGGCTGAGCGTCGAGCATCACCACCCGCACCTCGCCCGGCTCGAAGTGGCATCGCTTGTGCAGGGCCGCGACCAACTGCTCGTTGCTGAAGTGCCCGTCGCCGAAATTCCAGCCGATGGCGGTGCTGCATATCCGCTCACCATCGGTGAGAACGTAGTCTTCCTCGTTCTGATCGGCCATCGCGCGGTGCGCCAAGGTGAACAGCGCCCTGCCGTGAGTGTTGAAGGCACGGAACGCATATCCCATGTACATCGGGATCAGCGCGGCTTCCTTGCTGCCGTAGAACTTCTCAAGCTGTGCGGCGGGCATGCTCGCGATCGCTACGACGCCCCTGGCGATCTTCTCCTCGGCCGATGGCTTGATGCACCACAGCGTGGTGTCCCAGTTACCCGCGTAGTAGCGCATACCCGGCAGAAAGGAAACCTTGCCCGGCAACAGGTTTCCCACCACGACAGTACCGGCGACGACGGCAAACAGCACAATCGGCAGCGGTGTCGTCAAGTCGCCCAGCCCTATCGAGGCGTGGCCGACGAACAGCGCCAGCACGCTGAACATCATGAAGACGTTCCACTCCAGCGGCACACCCATCGGAATCGACGACAGGATGCCAAAGTGGAAGCACAGCATGATGAATGCGGCGATCGCGGTGGGCCAGCCGCCGTGACTGAAGAACAACACAAGCGGCACCAGTCCCTCGATCCCGGTGCTGAAATGCGCGAGCCAGCGCGATGGCCGGCCAGGACGCAGGTCGTCCGGGAAGTGTTCGAAGAACTTCCGTTTGATGAACCGCGGCCGGAACACCGGATTGTTGCTCATCATCGTCGAGATGACGAACGGAAAGTGCTTGTTGAGCTTGGACGTCGCTGCGCCCAGCCAGATCACCAGGCACACCAGCTTGGCGCCGAGGATCATGTCCACGCCGTAGCCGGCGAACAGGAAGGCGACAGTGAACGAGGCGTACACCTCGCCGCGGGCGGCCAGGAAGATGACCTTGTCGCGCAGACCCAGCGCGGCCAGCACGCCGAGCACCGCCCAGATCTGCCACGCCGGCAGCACCCCGACCGTGGTCCCCAGCGCCGGGACCGGCCCGGTGCCATCGGAGAAGATCGCGATGACGAGCAGCACCAGTAGCGCGCCGTACAACAGCGCGTCGACGGCTGTGCGCGCATCCCCCTTGGTGAGCGGTACGCGATTCGGCCAGGGCGGCAGCCGGATGGTGCCGGGCCGCAGCCAATACAGGATCGAGCCCATCGGTGGAAAGAACCGGTTGTTCAGCGGTCCGAAGCCGCAGCCCAGGCCGACCACTTCGAACAGCATGGTGTAGAGCACGACCTTTTCGAACACGATCGGCTCGGCGTACCAGTGCGCGACATTGGTGAAGCCGTTGATCCCCGTGGTGGTCAGCGCAAGCAGCCACGCCCCCAGGATGTACAGGCCGATCTTGACGACGTAGAACAGGTGCAGCGCGACCGGGGTACCGAAGCCGACCTCGGCCCAGTGCCGGGCCATCGGGATGATCTTCTCTGCACGGGTACCCTTGCTCCACTCCTCGAAGTCGATCTGCGGGGTGTCCTGTTTGAGAAATCCCATGGCGGCAAGACTAGAACGTGTTCTAGCCGGATTGTCCGGGTTCAGCAGAACAACATCTGACCTTGACTACTACGTAGTGTAGTAGTAAAACTGGTGGTTGGGCAGTCAAATTCTCCTTACCGGCCCCACCAAGGACGGTGATCCGCGATGATCGATCAGATTTCGCCGGGACGCGACACTACTGACATTCTCCGTTGGGCCGCAATAGCATTCGCCATCGGATTCGGAATCCACGGCCTGGACCATGTGCGCCGCGGCATGTCGGCATCGCCACCGTTCATCATGGTCGGCGGCATGATCCAGGGACTGTTCGTCGCTGTTGCGGTCGTCATGGCGCTCACCCGGCACCGACGGGCGCCGGAAGCGGCGATCGCGGTCGGATTCGCCAGCGCCGTGCTATTTACCTACGCGCATCTGTTGCCGACTTTCTTGCCGGGCTACCAGGACAGCTTCGTCTCGCCGCCGCACATCAACGTGACGTGGTTCTCCTGGTTCTCCGCCCTGACCGAGATCGGCACCGGCATTGTGTTCGCGATCGCCGGTATCCGGGCGCGCCGAACCCTCGGCGAAGCGTCGGTCGTCCGGCTGCGGCCACGCCAGGGTGTCTCACAATGAGCACCGGACCGGCGGGAATCCTGTTCTTCGACGGAGCCTGCGGAATGTGCACTCGCTCAAGGGATTTACTGTTGAAAATAGATCGAACCGGTGACCTGAGGACTGAAGCGCTGCAAAGCTCCGGCGCCGCCGAGCGACTGGGTATCGCGCCGACAAGTCTGCTCGAATCGGTCCGGTGGCTGGACGCCTCGGGTGCGGTCTACTCCGGCGCAGAGGCTGCCAACGCGGCCTTCTCGGCGGCCATCGGCACCCGAATCCCGTTGGCAATTTACCGGATTCCCGGCGTCCGCTTCATCGAAGAGGCCGTCTACCGATGGGTCGCCGCGAATCGCTATCGCTTCCCGGGGACTACCCCCTACTGCCAATCACATCCGAGCGCCTGCTGAGCTAAAAGGCAGGCACCCCGTCCCGGTGCGGATGCAGCGCGCCAATAGGTGAGGTGAGCGGGATGTGCAGCGCGTCAACGATTCCGGGTTCAGCATCGCAGACCCAGGGTATGGCGTTGACCGCGCGCATGCCCGTTGCCAGCAAGCCGTGATCGTTGTGGCTCTCACCGGGCCGATACCCGACTTCGAACTCCGCATCGAAGCTCGGCTCGCCGTCGATATTGACCCGCCAGATGCCATCGGTTCCGCCGGTTCGGCCCTTCGGCCAGTCTGGTGCCAGATCGTCGGCGATGCGGTCCACGTGCTCGATGGTGACGACGTCGCGGCCGTCGACGACGCCGATGCACGCTGCCCGGGTGGC
>NZ_DASPSP010000061.1:0-39922 GCF_035623875.1 Mycobacterium sp.
TTCGCCGAGATCTGGCCGACCTTCTGTTTGTCGATCCCGGTGACGGTGAACTTCGTCGGTGACTGAACGGCGAACGTGATGCCGTCGGGGGCCTCGACGACGACGGGGTGGCTGTACCCCAGGGCGAACTCCAGGTTGGAACCCTTGAGCTGCACGCGGTAACCGACACCGAAGATTTCCATATTGGTGGTGTAACCCTGTGTCACACCGGTGACCAGGTTGGACACCAGGGTGCGCGACAGCCCGTGCAGTGAGCGGTTGTGCCGCTCGTCGTCGGGACGGGTGACCACGATCGCGCCATCCTCGTTGCGCGCCACCGTGATCGGCTCGGCGACCGTCAAACTCAGGGTGCCCTTGGGTCCCTTCACCGAGACGTTCTGACCCTCGATCGTTACGTCGACTCCGGCGGGAACCGGTACCGGCTGCTTACCAATGCGCGACATCTCTGTTTACGCTGCCTCTCCCACTACCACACGTACGCGACGACTTCGCCGCCCACGCCCTGTCTGGCTGCCTGACGGTCGGTCAGCAGGCCCGACGACGTCGAGATGATCGCCACGCCCAGGCCGCCGAGCACCCGCGGCAGATTGGTGGATTTCGCGTACACCCGCAACCCCGGCTTGGACACCCGACGCAAACCGGCGATGCTGCGCTCCCGGCTCGGCCCGTACTTGAGCTGGATGACCAGCGCCTTGCCGACCCGAGCGTCTTCGGTCCGGAAGTCGCTGATGTACCCCTCGCTCTTGAGGATCTGGGCGATGTTGGCCTTGATCTTCGAGTGCGGCAAACTCACCTCGTCGTGATACGCCGAATTGGCGTTGCGCAGACGTGTCAAAAAGTCTGCGATCGGATCCGTCATCGTCATGACAGCGGTGTTGCCTTCCTCGCAGTGGTTCCCGGTCCGGGCCTGCTGCGCACCTGTTCTCGGTTTGGTTTCGTCGGGTAGTAGCCGGTGTTACCAGCTGCTCTTCTGCACACCGGGCAACTCACCCGCGTGCGCCATCTCGCGCAGGCAGATCCTGCATAGCCCGAACTTGCGGTACACCGCGTGCGGGCGGCCGCACTTACTGCAGCGGGTGTACGCGCGAACCTTGAACTTAGGTTTGCGCGCACTCTTGTTGATCAGTGCCTTTTTCGCCATCTGGTCAGTTCTCCTTGAACGGAAAGCCGAGGGCCCGCAACAGCGCTCGCCCTTCGTCGTCGGTCGTCGCTGAGGTGACGACGGTGATGTCCATGCCACGGACCCGGTCGATCTTGTCCACGTCGATCTCGTGGAATACCGACTGCTCAGCCAGCCCGAAGGTGTAGTTGCCGGCGCCGTCGAACTGCTTGGGGGAGAGCCCGCGGAAGTCGCGGATACGCGGCAGCGCAATCGATGTGAGCCGGTCGAGGAACTCCCACATCCGGTCGCCGCGCAGGGTGACCCGCGCGCCGATCGGCATGCCCTCGCGCAATTTGAACTGCGCGATGGACTTTCGTGCTTTGCGGATCTCCGGCCGCTGCCCGGTGATCAACGCCAGGTCGTTGACGGCGCCATTGATCAGCTTGGCGTCACGGGCGGCGTCGCCGACGCCCATGTTGACTACAACCTTCACCACGCTCGGGATCTGCATGACGTTGGCGTACTTGAACTGTTGATTGAGCGCATTCCGGATCTCGTCGCGGTAGCGCACCTTGAGCCGTGGCTGAACTTTTTCTGCCGTCGTCATGCCTGGATGTCCTTGCCGTTGCGCTTGGAGATGCGGACCCGCTTGCCAGTCTCCTCGTCGACTCGATAGCCGACCCGGGCGGGCTTGCCGTCGGAGTCGACCACCATCACGTTGGAGACGTGGATCGGGGCTTCCTGCGTGACGATCCCGCCCGACCGCGAACCGCGCTGGTTGGTCGAGATCGGGGTGTGCTTCTTAATCCGGTTGACGCCCTCGACGAGCACCTTGTTGCGGGTGGGGTAGGCCTGCAGCACCTTGCCCTTGGCGCCCTTGTCCTTGCCCGAGATGACCAGGACGGTGTCACCCTTGTGGATCTTCACCTACAACACCTCCGGGGCCAGCGAGACGATCTTCATGAAGCGCTTCTCCCGCAGTTCGCGGCCGACCGGCCCGAAAATGCGGGTTCCACGCGGGTCGTTGTCGGGTTTGATGATGACGGCGGCGTTCTCATCGAACTTGATGTAGCTGCCGTCGGCGCGGCGGCGCTCCTTGACGGTACGCACCACGACGGCCTTCACCACCTCACCGCGTTTGACGTTGCCGCCAGGGATGGCGTCTTTGACGGTCGCCACGATGACGTCGCCGATACCGGCGTACCGCCGCGACGAGCCGCCGAGTACGCGGATGCACAAGATCTCCTTGGCGCCGGTGTTGTCGGCCACCTTCAGCCGCGATTCCTGCTGAATCACTAGATCTCCTGACCTGGTTCACGTATGCAGGCCCACGCGCTCTCAGGCCGGCGGACAACGCCCACCAGACCTGTCGTGCATGGTCTTCGTCACCGAAGGGCACGCGGGGCCGACTAGTTACGCTTGCGCACGCCGACCAAGGTCTGCCCACGGCAACCCCTAGAGTCTAGGTGAAGACCTGCTCAGAGCCAAATTCCTGAGCTAGCCGCTTATGCCGCCGATTCTGGGGATGTCGCCGAGGTGGTGAACACCTTCGTGCATCGCCTGACGGACTAGCCAACGCGCTGTGCGATCTTCGCCTGGCAGCCGCGTGGCGATGCGGTCCCAGTCTCCTTCTTCGGTGCAGGCGACTTGTTCACAGAAACCTGCTGCGGCTGCGGCGAGTTCGCCCAAGGTGGCTTCGAAATCGCAGTCGTTGTAGCGGAATCGACGCGCTCGGAGGTCGTTGAACATCGGCTCCATTGCAGGCCGATCCTCGGTGCGAATGCGGTGCAGTCGGATGGTGAAGGCCACGTAGACATCGCGAAGATGGCAAAGGTACTCGCCGACCGACCAGACTTGCTGGCCTCGTCGCACTCGGCGCGCTTCAGCCGGAATGGCGGAGACCGCCTCCCGTACCGCACTAGGCAGGCCGACAATGACGCTGACGGCGTCTTCGATCGATATCTCTGCATAGGCCAGCGCGCAGTCGGCGCACGTGTGGTCTTCGCAAGCCAGCGGCGGAAGTTGCTCGGATTTGACGTGGTTCTCCGGGCGCAACGTAGGCATAAGGATATTCTCCGACGCGGCCAAGTATCGACGCCTCAGAACGGTGGTGGGTCGTGCTCGGTCTCGGGTGGAGCCGGCCCGAGGTAGCTGATGCGGTCGGTCTGGCGGGTCGTGCGGGCATGGCGGTTTTGTCGGCGTTCGGTGGCGATGCGGTCGGCCCGGTTTTGCGCGCGGGTGCGGCGGCGCTTGGGCATCATCGCGGTGCGGTCACTGCAATAGTCGACGGGTGAGTCGGCTTCGGGCGCTGGGATGCCGCCGGTTGAGAGGCACAGGCTGGGAAACAGCAGCGCGCTGCCAGGAGTGGTGACATAAGTCTGCCCCGACGGCGAGGTCAAAATCACTGTTGCATCGGGTAGTTGTTGGTCACGCCACCCCCAGAACGTTTTGACCAAATGGTGAGTACGGCAGTAGCACTTGAGGTTTGAGGCGTGGGTGGGTCCGCCGTCAGCGTGGGGGATGGTGTGGTCGAGGTCGCAGTCGTGGGCCGGACGATCGCAGCCGGGCCAGCGGCAGGTCAGATCCCGGCAGCGCACGAAGTTCGCCAGCGCCGCCGACGGCACATAGCCGGGCTCCGGTGGAGCGTCGGCGGGGTGAACCAGCGGCACCAGTTTTGACGACTTCGCGAGTTCGGTGACGAGTTCCGGCGGAATGAGCCCATCAGCACCCACTTCGGATGCTGGCGCGGCGTCGCCGGCGGTGATGGTGGCGTGTTCGGCGATGACATGGATGACCACTGGCGTGGCCGCAGGCCGCTTTCCGGCGCTGCAGTCTGCTCGGCCACAGCGGCACGCCAGCCGATCCGCACCCGCAGCCAGCGCCCCCAGCGCATCTGCGCGGCGCTGCTCGCGGTTGCGGGGATCGTGTTCGCATACCGTGGCCGCCAGCGCCGTCAACCGCTTATCCAGAGCATGCGCATCAGGGCTGAGCAAACTGCCGTGGATTTCGGAGATGCCGCTCTCGAGATCTGTGAACCAAACCTCTCGTTCGGCGTGGCGCTCCTTACGTTGCCGCACAGCATCGGCGTCGGCCTTGGCCACGACCTTGTCGATCTGGCCAGCCAGCCGGCGCCTGGTCATCGACGGCCAGCGCACAACATTGGCAGCCAGCTGCGCATCCACCGCGGCCAGCACGTCGCGGTCGTTGATCAAATCGGTGCGATACACGATCGTCTGGAATGTCCGAGAGTCGATATCGCCGGCTTTAAAGACCTCCGCGAGCTCCGGTAGCCGCTCCCGCATCGCCCGGGCATGGCGCAGCTGGCTGCTGGCCAGCGCCTGGCTGATCCGCAATGCCGCGGCCACCTCAGCGCACACCGCCTCCTCGGTGTCGATGGCCCACTCCTCGGTATCGGAGCAGCGCGCCAGCCGATAGCCGAACAACTCGCCCATCGTGGCCAGCTGCGCAGCCGCCGCCCGGTTCTGCGCCCGCCACGACGCGCAGATGCGGTCCAGCAGCGCAGCCGACTCCGGCGTGGTCGACGGATAGTGCCGTTCGAACAACTCATCAAACCGGGCGACCACCTCCGATGGCGACATCAAACCCGCCGCTGATTCGAACATGGGTTCGAGTGTGCCACGCCCCTCCGACAAGTAGCGCGCAGCCAGTGGAGCAGCTGGGACCGGTTGCTACGTCCAAGCTGACCGGAGAGATACGCTTTCGAAAATCTAATATCCGTTTGATGCAGCCTGTCTTGGACACCATTTTGACGAGTCATACTCGCCCGCGTGCCTGGCTAGTCCTTTCAGTTCTGTTCGCTCTGCTCTGCACGTCGTGCGCCCGCATGCCGGTCGCGGGCCACGGTTCTGGATCAGCGCCCTCACGGCCCGCGGGGCGCCCCGGATGCGGCCCGCCGATCAGCTATCAGGTGTTCCAGAAGGACGCCTTCGGCGCTGACTGGTCGAAGGCCAACGGCTTGCTGGCCTACAACGCCAAGGGCAGCGACGGCCGCTACCACATCTATACGGTCAAACCGGACGGCACGAACCCCGCGCAGTTCGGACTGGGTACAGCGAATTTCCCGCAGCGCACCACCGGCTCGCCGGTGTGGAGCCCGTCGGGCAAGTTCATCGTGTTTGTCGCCGAAAAGTCTGACCACCCGGGCAACTCGGTGCCCGCGACACCGGGATGGGGTAGCTACTCGGACCTTTGGGTGGCCAGCGCCGACGGTTCACACGCCTGGCAGCTCACCGACGTCCCGACGGACAAAGACCACGGCACCATCATCCCGGAATTCTCGCCCGACGGCCGGCTGCTGGAATGGACCGAGCGCACCAAGGCTCCGAAGGTCCTGAGCCCGAACCGGTTTGCCGGATTCTGGGTGATCAAGGTGGCCGACTTCAACGTCAACCGAGACGGCACACCGTCGCTGTCTGACATCCGCACCGTCTCGCCCCCCGGCGATGCAATGAACGAAAGCGGCGGCTTCTCAGCAGATTCCTCGTCGCTGGTGTTCACCAGCGACTTCGAGAACCACAACTTCTGGCACAACCAGATCTACCGCCTCGACCTCAATTCCGGTGTAATCACACGACTCACCCGAGACGACAGCTACAACGAACATCCCCGCTACACGCCCGACGGGCAGGTGCTGTGGATGTCCAATACTGGCAACTCGTCGCACGGCACCGACTGGTGGACGATGACCGCCGACGGGTCAAATCCGCAGCGCCTCAGCGACTTCAACGCGGGAGACAACGCGCAGGCAATTGGGCACAAACCGGTTTATGCGACCGTCGTGCAGACCGCGAATTGGAGCCTCGACCACAGCTACTTCTACGGCGACGTAGAGACGAACCTGTTGAACTCCGACAGCGTGATAGCGCGGGTTGCGCTCACCTGCCACGGCTCGTGACCTCGGCGGGCTTCAGTCCCCTTGCCGGACCCAGGCGAAGATGTACAAGGCCATCGCCGTCGCCAACGCGAGCAGCACCCACTGCACGAGTGCTTGGTCGATCATGGAACCGGGCGGTGGGGCGCCGGGGAGGATGTTGCGCAGCGGAACGATGGCGAACAGGTTCGCGGCATACCAGGTGGCGAACGGCGGCACGAACTTCCGCCGGCCCAATGCCATCGGAATGGCCACCAACAGCGCCAAGGTAGGCAGGCTGATCAAGACCAAAATGATGCCCAGGTCGAAGATCAGCGGGCCCTTGGCCCTGTGCAGGGTGATGAGCGCGCTGTTGTTGTTATGGCTTCCGGTTTCGCTGGTGTCGGTGCTGCGCTTGACGCTGGCGTCCCAGCCGTCCAGCGCTCCGGTCACCTCGACGATAGCGGGTATCCGTTTGCGGTCGGCGCCAGTCCCGACGAACACATCGGCCGACTGTGGCTCGGTGCGGTACGAGTCGAATGGCCAGTTGCCGGGATCGCCGTGCGCCTGGATCGTGGTGCTGACTTGCGCCGGCGCTTTTCCTTTCGGGAATTGCAGGTCCCCCAGGTCATTCGGTGGATACAGCCGCACCGCGATGTCGGTTTTCAGCTCCTCGAAGCGTTTGTCTTCCAGCGACTCGCCCGGATAGATGAGCACATTCACGGTGAGGCGGTTCGTCGTGGGTTTCAGCTCTTCGAGGCGTAACTGCACAACGGTTTCATCGGGCCCGGCCTGGCTTAGGTCCAGTGGCGGGAGCGGGCCCTCGGATTTCTGTAGCAGGTGGACACCGAGCAGCGATAGGCCGTAGGCGGCGATGACAACCACCAGGATGGCCACACCGATTGCGGTGCGCGGTCTCTGCCGCTCGTCCGCCGGCGGCGACGGCGGCGCTGTCGCCGGAGATTCGACGGTCATTGCTGGCGGAACCCGGCTTGTCGGGGCGACACGGAGTCAGGTTAACGAACACGCGTACTGACCGCGCGGTGAAATACGATGCTTCTCGGGACCGAAAGATTCGGTCACCCGCTGTCCATTTCGCGGTAACGTGCAGTTCAAGATCAGCACCAGATCTGCACTTTCGCGTCGCGACCCAGCGCGGTACGAGCCTATACAAGTTAATCTGATATTTGTTTGCATGGGCATTTCAATAGCTGCGATTCTCAACGTGTGTCGACGTTCCGGGGTGAGGCAATCAACATGAAGCACAAGCGATTACTGGCCGCCGCGAGTTTGCTGGCTGCGGGTGCCATCGTGCTGTCGGGATGCGAGGTTCCCCATACCAGCATGGCCTACGCCAGCGAGGTCGTGACCTGCGGCGGCAAGGCGGCCATCACCGCCAGCGGCTCGACCGCGCAAGCCAACGCGATGAAAGGGTTCATCAGCGCGTACGGCAAGGCCTGCCCCGGGCACACACTCGACTACACGCCTAACGGCTCGGGCAACGGAATCAGCGACTTCCTGACCGCCAAGACCGATTTCGCCGGATCGGACACTCCGCTGTCCGACGAGCAACACACCACCGCCAAGCAGCGATGCGGCGGCGCCGACGCCTGGGACCTGCCCGTGGTCTTCGGCCCGCTGGCTATTACCTACAACCTCTACAACGTCGACTTTTTGGTGCTCGACGCCTCCACGCTGGCCGGGATCTTCAACGGCAACATCACGCGCTGGGACGACCCGGCCATCACCGCGCTCAACTCATCGATGCCTTCAGAGGACATCAAGGTCATCTATCGCAGCGATAAATCCGGCAGCACCGCCAACTTCCAGGCCTACCTGCAGGCCGCGTCTAGCGGGGCGTGGACCCAGGGCACGGGCAAGGAGTTCGAAGGCGGCGTCGGCACCGGCGCCAAAGGCAACGATGGCACCTCGGCGATGGTGAAGAACACCGAGGGCGCGATCACCTACAACGAGTTGTCATTCGCGATGGATGAGGGACTTTACGCCGCAGAGATCAAAACCCCGGCGAGCCGCAAGTCCCGACGCCCGGTACGCATTGGCACCGACTCGGTCGGCAAGACCATCACCGGTGCCAAGTTCATCGGCAAAGGCAACGACCTGGTGCTCGACCTCTCGTCGTTCTACAACCCCAGCCAGGAAGACGTCTACCCGATCGTCATGGCCACTTACGAGATCGTCTGCTCCAAGTATCCCGACCCCGCGGTCGGCCAGGCGGTCAAAGCGGCCATGCAGGCGACGCTAGGCCCCGGCCAGATCGACCTGGACAAGCACGGCTATATCCCGCTGCCGCCCGACTTTCAATCGAAAGTCTCCAGCGCGGTCGACGCCATCAGCTAGCAACCAGATCGCTCACACATCGGAACCCGATGTGGGTGGTGGCAGTATCCTGCGACTGCGGTGACCGGGCCGCTGGCCGATATCGGTGGCAGTACTCGGGTGCGCACAGGTGCGAGCCGCCCTTGAGCGTCTGCGCGATGGTCGGGTCGGCGGGCCGGGACGGCGCACAACAGGCCTTCGGCGGCTGATTCAGCCGGTGATGGGCCGAGAATTCGGTGGTCGTCCATTCCCAGACATTGCCGATCATGTCGAAAAGGCCGAACTCGTTCGGCGGGAACGAACCCACCGGCGACGTTCCGACCCAGCCAAGCGCACCGTCGTTGCGGTAGGGAAACCTGCCTTGCCAAGTGTTGGCCATCAATTCACCGGCGGGCTTCTCCTCATCGCCCCACGCATACGTCGTGACGGCTCCACCGCGAGCCGCGTACTCCCACTCGGCCTCGGTCGGCAGCCGCCGCCGGGCCCAGCGCGCGTATGCCGCAGCATCGGGGTAGGCCACCTGCACGACCGGGTGATCGGCCCGGTCTGCAATGTCGCTGTCCGGTCCGAACGGGTGCCGCCAGCTCGCATCCGGCATCCAGACCCACCATTGCCGCCAGTCGCGTAGATCGACCGGCCCTGCTGTCGGGCGGAATACCATTGCGCCCGCGCGCAGCTCGCCGGGGTCAACTCCGGGGTAAAGCGCCGGGTCTATCGGTTGCTCGGCGACCGTCACATACCCTGTCGCGGAGACGAATTCGGCGAACTGAGCATTGGTCACCGGATACCGCTCCACCGCGAAGGCGCCCACAGTCACCGTGTGGATCGGCGCTTCCTCGGGGTAAAAGCTCGTCGACCCCATCCGGAATGACCCAGACGGCAGTTCGATCAGCTCGGTGGGCATACGTTCAGGGTATGACCACCGCGAAGTCTTGCATCAACGCGGTTTTCGCCGCGTCGAATCCGGGCGCATCGGCCGGCCCTTCCAGGTGAATGGTGACCAGGTATTTGTTGGTGTTGGTCCAGATGTGGGTGATGCGGTCGGCGAAATCGAGCGTGCCCGGCGGCCCGAGAAATGCGCCGATCAGCTTCTGGCTGCTGTATCCGCAGAACTTGGCGCCTTCCGCGTCCACTTTTAAGTCGGGCTTCGAGCGCCGCAGCATGGCGGTGTAGTCGGCGAAGGCCGCGGCAGGGTCGAGCGTTGTCGCGGCGATAGTCACCGTCCCGGTCATAGCGTCGGGTCCGCTGAGCGTCAACGCCACATCACCTTGTCCGGGTTCGGAAGTCCAGCCGTCGGGCACCGTCACGGTGAGTCGCGGCGCGGCCGGGTCGGAGACCTGAGCGACGGTGCCGATGCCGATGCCGGTCGGCGCCGGAAAGCAGGCGAAGGCGTTGGGTGGGATGTGGTCCGGCTGCGTTTCCTCGATCCCGGGCACCGATGTACTGCGGCTCGTTGTGGGCTGCTGCGTCGCCGGTGAGTTAGCGTTCGTGGAGGCTGCCGGCGCACCGGCCCGGACAGCGTTGCCTTCGGTGGCTCTGACGCACCCGGAAAGCAGCGTGAGCGCCACCAGCCACGCCGCCCCAGAGATCGGCCAGATAGACCTCGACGGGATGTCAGTCACGTGAAAAAGCCAGCGCCAGTTCCTTTTCCAAGTCTTGGTAGGGCCGCCCGGTTAGGTCGACAGTGACTTGGGCGATGGTGCCGCCGGTGAACGCGAACGGCGCTTTGTAGCGGCTGGACACTGCCGAACCGCCATTGCGCCCGACGGTGACTCCCGCCCCCGCCAGTCCGAACGTTCCAGGGTGGGATTGCACGTCCGCCAGCGTGCCGACCACATCGTCGTCGATGAACAGCGTGGCGTCACCGAGCGGGGTATGGCTGTTCGAGACGGTCCCGGTGCGTGAATAGCTAACGCCGAGCAGATGTCTGCCCAACGGCACCGCACCCGACGAGGAAACCAGCTGCTGGCGCTCACCGAGGAAGTTGTAGACATAATGCAGCCGTCCGTCCTGGATGAAGAGCACGTGACCGCCATGGGCGCCGCCCTGCTTGAATAGCACCCCCTCAGCGCCGGTGGTATCCACCGTCACATCGCCCAGCACGGCGAAGGAACGCCCGCGGATTTCGGCGGCCGCACCGACGCCGACGTCCGCGCAGTCGGGATAGTAGATGTAGCTGGACCGTTCGCCGACCAGGTAGGGCCGGAACCTGGTCAGCGTTTCCATCAGGTTTAGATCCGCCAGCGGCAGACCGTTGTACTTGTCGGCCTCGGAAAACCACAACGCCTTGAGTTCTTCAAGCTTGTCGGGGTTTTCGGTGGCCAGGTCATGGCACTGGCTGCGGTCCGCCTCGATGTGAAACAGCTCCCAGCGATCGGCGTCGAAATGCGACCAGCCCGCGGGCGTGGCCGCATGCACGGTGTTGGCGAACCAGCCCCGATGCCAGATCCCGCGGGTTCCCAGCATCGTGTAGAACTGGGTGTGCTTGCCGGTATCGACAGCCGAATCCGCAAGGGCTGCTTTGAAACTCAATCCGTCCAGTGGTTTCTGCGCAATCCCTTTGACAGTGTCCGGCGGTGTCATGCCCAGCAAGTCGTAGACCGTCGGGGTGATGTCGCAGACGTTGACGTAGTTGTCGCGGACCTCGCCGTGCGCCGCAATGCCGTTGGGCCACGATACGATCGCCGTGTCCGCGATACCGCCCTCATGCGAGGCGTAGCGCTTGTACAGCTTATAGGGCGTGTTGAAGGCCATCGCCCACCCGATCGGGTAGTGGTTGTAGGTCTCCGGTCCGCCGAGGTGGTCGAATAACTTCATGCTCTCTTCGACGGTGTCGATGTAGCCGTTGAAGAACTTGCCCTCGTTGACCGATCCGTTCGGACCACCCTCACCGCTGGCGCCGTTGTCGGAGATCACCACGATGATCGTGTTGTCCAGTTGGCCTGATTCCTCGAGATAGTCCAGGATGCGGCCGATTTGGGCATCGGTGTAGCTCAGGAAGCCGGCGAACACCTCGGCCAGTCGGGTGAACAGCTTCTTCTCCTCGTCGGAGAGCGAGTCCCACGGCCGCACCGTGTCCTGCAACGGCCAGGGCTCACCGTTCGGTCCTTTGACGTCGAGATACGGGTTGATGGGCGACAATTCGGTGTCCGGTGGAACGATTCCCATCGCCTTCTGCTTTTCCAGCACCACCTCGCGGTAGCGCTCATAGCCCATGTCGAACTTGCCGGCGTACTTGTCGGCCCATTCTTTGAAGACATGATGTGGGGCGTGTCCGGCGCCGGGGCACACGTAGCTGAACCACGGCTTGTCCGGCGCAATCACCTTGGCGTCGCGGATGAATTCAATGGTCTTGTCGGCGATGTCCTTCGACAGGTGGTAGCCGTCCTCGGGTGTACCGGGAGGGTTGACCGGGTGGTTGTCGTAAACCAGGTCGGGGTACCACTGATCGGTCTCGCCGCCCAGGAATCCGTAGAAGCGTTCAAAGCCGCGGGATGTCGGCCAGTGCCGCTTGGTCGACGCCATGTTCGCTTCTTCCAGCGGCGTCAGGTGCCACTTGCCGACGCAGTAGGTGTTGTAGCCGCGTTCGTTGAGCGCCTCGGAGAGCAATGCGGTGTCGGCCGGAATCCGACCGTTGCAGTTGGGAAAACCGTCGGTGAATTCTTCGATGGTGGCCATACCCACGGTGGTGGCGTTGCGACCGGTCAGCAATGACGCCCTGGTCGGTGAACACAGTGCCGTGGTGTGGAATTGCGACAGCCGGATGCCCCGCTCGGCGATGCGCGTCATCGCCGGCATCTCGACCAGGCCGCCGAAGCAGTCCCAAGTCGCGATGCCGGTGTCATCCCAGACCAGGTAGAGGACGTTCGGCGAGTTCTCCGGCGCAGTCGATGCGGCGTATGGGCCCCAGTCCGGCTCGGAATCACGGATATCCAGTTCGATCTTGCCGTTGAAATCGGTCGTCATCGTCGGCCTCACTCTCGTCGTGGACTCCCGGGCCTCGCAGATTACACCGCTCTCCCGAGCCGTCGGCCAACACCGGGCTGATGAATGGTCAACTGTGAAAACACGTCGCAGTTCGATAGTTTAGTTGCCGTCGACGTCCCAACCCGAGCCAAGACCCGCGAAACCAGGCGAGCTCGAGATAACGATCGAGTCGATCAACCGCCGCTACCAAGAGCCTGTGGGGTTGTTCTGGCGCGTTCCCGCGATCGCGCGGTAGGCCAACACCAATTGCTCGGCGGCCTGATTCCACTGGGCTGCCAGGCCTGGTAGCTCAGCCCGGTGTCCCCCTGCCAGCCTGCCTGCAGCGCGGCCTGCTCGCTGACGTTCATCTTCGCCGTGCGCCGACTCGACCCCGCGTACCGCGACGTCTCCTACTCGCGGACTGCGTGATTTGCGTGCCGTTTACTTGGCCTTCTCGAGGATGCCGACAAGCCGCCAGCGCTTGGTTGCCGAGAGCGGACGAGTCTCCATCAGCGAGACACGGTCGCCGATGCCGGCGATGCCGTTCTCGTCGTGCGCCTTGACCTTCTTGGTGGTCCGGATGATCTTGCCATACAGCGGGTGACGCACACGGTCTTCCAGCTCGACGACGATGGTTTTCTGCATCTTGTCGCTCACCACGTAACCGATACGGGTCTTACGCTGACCGCGCGGCTTCGTGGTGCGCGGTGTGTGCTTGGGGCCCTTGGCGTTGCCCGCAGTCTCTTTGGTGGCGGCGGCTTTTGCAGCAGCCTTGGCCGGAGCCTTAGCCGGGGCCTTGGCGGCCTTCGCGGGGGTTTTCGCCTCTGCCATTACGATTCCTCACTCCGTGCACCATCGGGGCCCGATGCCAGGCCGAGTTCACGCTCACGTAGCACGGTGTAGATGCGCGCAATCTCCTGGCGCACCGTGCGGAGTCGACGATTGTTGCTGAGCTGGCCGGTCGCCATCTGGAAACGCAGGTTGAACAGCTCTTCCTTGGACTCGCGCAGCCGCTCGATCAGCTCCTCGTCGGTGAGCTCGCGCAGTTCGCCAGGCGAAATTCCCACTGCCATCAGAACTGGTCCTCTCGGGTAATGATGCGTGCCTTGATCGGCAGCTTGTGAATTGCTCGGGTCAACGCGGCCCGGGCGATCGATTCATTCGGGTAGCTGAGCTCGAAGAGAACGCGACCCGGCTTGACGTTGGCCACCCACCACTCGGGGGAGCCCTTACCCGAGCCCATTCGGGTCTCCGCCGGCTTCTTGGTCAGCGGGCGATCCGGGAAGATGTTGATCCACACCTTGCCGCCACGCTTGATGTGCCGGTTGATGGCGATGCGCGCTGCCTCGATCTGCCGGTTGGTGATGTAGGCATGCTCCAATGCCTGGATGCCGTAGTCGCCGAAACTCACCTGGGTGCCGCCGCTGGCGATCCCGCGTTGCCGCGGATGGTGCTGCTTACGATGCTTGACCTTGCGGGGAATCAACATGGTTCAGCTCTCCGTAATCTGCGTCTCGAGGGCCGGCTCGTCAGCCGTCGGAGCGGCCGGTGAGGTCGAAGCCTCCTCGGCACCCGAGGCGGCGCGTCCGGCCTCGGTGCTGGTCGCCGTCGTGCCCGCGGCGCCGCTGCGGCGCGGACGGGTGCCCGACGGCCGCTCGCGACGGGGACGTTCGGCGCCGGCAGCAGAAGGAGCGACCAGTTCGCGCTTGCCACCAACGATGTCGCCCTTGTAGATCCACACCTTCACGCCGATACGGCCGAAGGTGGTCTTGGCTTCGTACAGGCCGTAGTCGATGTCAGCGCGCAACGTGTGCAGCGGAACCCGGCCTTCGCGGTAGAACTCCGAGCGGCTCATTTCCGCGCCGCCGAGGCGGCCCGAGCACTGCACCCGGATGCCCTTGACGTTGGGCTGACGCATGGCCGACTGGATAGCCTTGCGCATCGCGCGCCGAAACGCCACACGGTTGCTCAACTGCTCTGCGACGCCCTGTGCCACCAACTGGGCTTGCGACTCGGGGTTTTTCACTTCGAGGATGTTGAGCTGGACCTGCTTGCCGGTCAACTTCTCCAGATCCGCGCGGATGCGGTCGGCCTCGGTGCCGCGGCGGCCGATGACGATCCCCGGCCGGGCGGTGTGGATATCCACCCGAACTCGGTCCCGGGTGCGCTCGATCTCCACGTCGGCAATCCCCGCGCGTTCCAAGCCGCTGGACAGCAGCCGACGGATCGCCACGTCCTCCTTGACGTACTCCGCGTACTGCTTGTCCGCATACCACCGGGACTTCCAGTCGGTCGTGATACCGAGGCGGAATCCGTGCGGATTGATCTTCTGGCCCACTACTGCGAGCCTCCCTTCGCTTCCGAAGTCGTTTCAGTCCCAGTGGACTTCGCGGCGGATGTCTTCTTTGCGGGCGCCTTCTTGGCCGGCACCTTCTCAGCAACAGCCTTCTTGGCCGGCACCTTCACAGCAACAGCCTTCTTGGCCGGCGCCTTCACAGCAACAGCCTTCTTGGCCGGCACCTTCACAGCAACAGCCTTCTTGGCCGGCGCCTTCACAGCGGGCGCTTTCTTGGCCGGCACCTTCTCAGCAGTTGCCTTCTTGGCCGGCACCTTCACAGCAACAGCCTTCTTGGCCGGCGCCTTCGCCGCGGCGGCCTTACTGGCCTGCGCGCGGCGCGCGCGGGCAGCGCTCGCGGATTGCGAGCCCCGCGCATCCCTGGTCGGCCGGCTTTCCACCACCACGGTGATGTGGCTGGTGCGCCGGCGAATCCGGAAAGCGCGGCCCTGGGCGCGCGGACGGATCCGCTTGGCGGTCGGACCGTCGTCGGCGCAGACCGAGGCCACCACCAGCGTCGCCGGGTCCAAGCCGTTGTTGTTCTGGGCGTTCGCCGCGGCACTCGCGATGACCTTGGCCACCGGCAGGCTGGCCGCCTGCGGTGCCCAGCGCAGAATGTCCAGCGCCTCCGACACCGACTTGCCGCGCACCAAGTCGATCACCCGGCGCGCCTTGGTCGGCGATACCCGCACGAACCGTGCCTTGGCTACCGCAGAAGGAAATTCAGTGGGGGCGCTCATCGCCGCTTGGCCTTCCGGTCGTCCTTGATGTGTCCCTTGAAGGTGCGTGTCGGCGCGAACTCACCCAGCTTGTGGCCCACCATCGCCTCGGTGATGAAAACCGGTACGTGCTTGCGGCCGTCGTGGACTGCGAACGTGTGACCGATGAAGTCGGGAATGATGGTCGACCGTCGCGACCAGGTCTTGATGACCTGCTTGGTGTTCTTCTCGTTCTGCACGTCGACCTTCTTCAACAGATGGCCGTCGACGAACGGACCCTTTTTCAGGCTGCGTGGCATCGGCTGCTCCTAGCGCGAGTGTTTCTTGCCGGTGCGCCGGCGTCGGACGATGAGCTTGTCGCTGGTCTTGTGGCTCCTGCGAGTACGCCCCTCAGGCTTGCCCCACGGGCTGACCGGGTGACGACCACCGGAGGTCTTGCCCTCACCACCACCGTGCGGGTGGTCCACCGGGTTCATCACCACACCACGCACCGACGGGCGCTTGCCCTTCCAGCGCATCCGCCCGGCCTTACCCCAGTTGATGTTGGCCTGCTCGGCATTGCCGACCTCGCCGACGGTGGCGCGGCAGCGTACGTCGACGCGACGGATCTCACCGCTGGGCATGCGCAATGAGGCGTAACTTCCTTCCTTGCCGAGCAATTGGATGCTCGAACCGGCCGAGCGAGCAAGCTTGGCTCCCCCACCCGGCCGCAGCTCCACAGCGTGGACCAAGGTACCGGCCGGAATATTGCGCAGCGGCAGGTTATTACCCGGCTTGATATCGGCGTTGGCGCCAGACTCGACCACGTCGCCCTGCGAAAGTCCATGCGGCGCAATAATGTAACGCTTCTCACCGTCCAGGTAGTGCAGCAGCGCGATGTTCGCGGTGCGGTTGGGGTCGTATTCGATATGCGCGACCTTCGCGTTGACGCCGTCCTTGTCGTTGCGGCGAAAGTCAATCACCCGGTAGGCACGCTTGTGCCCGCCACCCTGGTGACGAGTGGTGATCCGGCCGTGCGCGTTGCGTCCACCACGACCGTGCAGGGGGCGAACCAACGACTTCTCCGGAGTGGAGCGAGTGATTTCGGCGAAATCGGAGACGCTGGCACCGCGGCGACCCGGAGTCGTCGGCTTGTACTTGCGAATTCCCATGTCTGTTAAGTCTCTCTATCCTCGGCTACGCCGGTGCTCCGAACAGGTCGATCGGCTTGCTGCCGGGCGCCAGCGTCACGATGGCGCGCTTGGTGCTCTTCCGCTTGCCGTATCCGGTCCTGGTCCGCTTGCGCTTGCCCTGGCGGTTCGCGGTGTTCACCGCCGCCACCTTGACCGAAAAGATCTTCTCGATCGCGATCTTGATCTGCGTCTTGTTCGAGTCGGGGTGCACCAGGAACGTGTATACGTTGTCGTCGATCAGGCCATAGGACTTCTCGGAGATGACCGGGGCCAGGATGATGTCGCGGGGGTCCGTCACGGTCGCCATCAGGCCGAAACCTCCTCAGCCGACTTGGTGTTGGCAGTGATGTAGGCGTTGAGCGCCTCGACGGAAAACACCACGTCGTCGGCGCGCAGCACGTCGTAGGTGTTGAGCTGGTCCGGTGTCAGGATGTGCACACCAGGCAGGTTGCGCACGCTCTTGGCTCCGGTCTCGTCGCTCCGTCCGATGACCACCAGTACCTGCTTGCGGTCGGTCAACGTACCCAGAAAAACCTTGGCGCTCTTGGTGGACGGAGTCTGGCCCGACACCAACTCGGTGACCGCGTGGATGCGACCATTGCGGGCCCGGTCCGACAAGGCGCCGCGCAGCGCGGCGGCGATCATCTTCTTCGGAGTCCGCTGGCTGTAGTCGCGGGGCGTAGGACCGTGCACGACGCCACCGCCGGTGAACTGCGGAGCGCGCGTCGAGCCCTGTCGGGCACGACCAGTGCCCTTCTGCCGGTACGGCTTTCGGCCACCGCCGCGAACCTCACCGCGGGTCTTGGTCGAGTGCGTGCCCTGCCGGGCCGCGGCCCGTTGCGCAGTCACCACCTGGTGCATCAACGCGATATTCGCGGGCGCGTCGAACAGCTCGGCAGGCAGCTCAACCGAGCCTTCGGTCTTGCCGGCCGGTGTCTTGACGTCGATCTTCAGCGCTTTCCGAGCCTGCTCGGCCTTCTGGGCAGCCATTAGTTCTCACCTCGTTTGATCGCGCTTCGGACCATGACGAGTCCACCCGTGCGGCCGGGCACGGCACCCTTGATCAGCAGCACTCCGTTCTCGGCATCGACCTTGTGTACCAACAGGTTCTGCGTGGTAACCCGGTCGTTACCCATCCGGCCGGCCATCCGAGTGCCCTTGAACACCCGCGCTGGAGTGGCGCAACCTCCGATGGAACCGGGACGGCGGTGCACCGCCTGAGCGCCGTGGCTGGCGCCCTGCCCGTGGAAGCCGTGCCGCTTCATGGTTCCGGCGAAACCCTTACCTTTCGAGGTGCCGGTCACGTCGACATAAGTTCCGGCAGAGAAGATCTCGGCCGTCAGCTCCTGGCCCACCTGGTAATCGCCTGCCGCCTCGGCATCATCGAGACGCAACTCGGCCAGGTGCCGACGCGGGTTGACACCGGCGGCGGCGTACTGACCGCCCAGCGGCTTGTTGACCTTACGAGGACTGATTTCGCCGTAGGCCAACTGCACCGCGCTATATCCGTCACGTTCGGGTGTACGGATTCGGGTCACCACGTTCGGCCCGGCTTTGACCACCGTCACCGGCACAACGCGGTTGTTCTCGTCGAACACCTGCGTCATACCCAGCTTGGTGCCCAGAATGCCCTTTCTCGCCATTGCTCGCAGATCTCCTACTGGATGTTGACGTCGACGCTGGCAGGCAGATCGATGCGCATCAGCGCGTCAACGGTCTTCGGTGTCGGGTCGAGGATGTCGATCAGCCGCTTGTGGGTGCGCATTTCGAAGTGCTCCCGCGAGTCCTTGTACTTATGCGGAGAGCGAATCACGCAATACACGTTCTTCTCAGTGGGCAGCGGCACCGGACCCACCACGCTGGCGCCGGTCCGGACAACCGTCTCGACGATTTTGCGCGCCGAGGCGTCAATGGCCTCGTGGTCGTAGGCCTTGAGCCTGATGCGGATCTTCTGTCCCGCCACGCTTCTCCTACCTCACTTCCAGTGTCCGGACCCGTGTTCCGTTGGGCGCCGATCGCCCGAATCGATCTGGCCGATCTCGCTGTGCGCCCGGATATTGCGCCGCTGTTTACCTGTCGTGGTCCACCGGCCCCCGCGCTCGGGTGTGTCGCCCGCACGCAGCCTGGTCCGCGATCGAAATTCGTCGCGTTCCAAGGATGGGACCGGACGCGCCCGTTCGGGCGCCGGTCGTATGCCCGACCAGGCCTAAACCCGGCGCAAGGCAACCTGAACAGTATGCCCTAGATCCTGGTATCGGCCAAATCCCCTCGGCTCGACGACTAGTCGGGCTGTTGCGCCGCCTGACCGCGAGCAGCGCCTAGGCGGCGCAGGGCCGCACGGCCTCTCCTTACTCCAGAGTAAGATATGTCAGCGCGACAGGCCCGACCAGCACATATGCGGCGGGGCGGCCTTGCCGCGCACCACTCCTTCGGAGCCCGGCATCGCCCGAGCCGCAACCGGTGAGGTGAAGACGACGTCGTCGTGGAAATGAGTGAGCATCGCGTCGACGTCATGGTGGTTCCAGGCGGTCAACCAATCTTCGGTGAAGCTGTCCGGCTCTGGCGTGCTCACGACCTGCCCTTCAGCGATGCCCAGAACAGGCACTGGTGTGCTTCCTCAAAGTTGGTGATGACCCCGCTGCCGCCAGGACGCAACGACATCCAGAAATTGTGGTCGGGATCGCCACCTTTGGCCGGCCAGCCCGGCTGGCCCTTGGCCTTCGGTGCGCCGTTGGCGACGAAATGGGTCCAGTAGCTGATCATCTGATCGGACAGCATCCGCTGTCCGGGATCCAGCCGCGGTGCGACGCCGACGTTGAACAGGTAGCGCAGCTCCAACGAGTGGCTTGCGCCAACGTGAAATGGAGCGGGCCGCAGCGAATCCGGTGCCGGTGCGTGAGGATCGTCGAACTCGTAGCTGTATACCGGTGCCCGTTGACTCAGCGAGTCGGCCAATCGGTCGGTGGCGCAAGCGAAGACGCCGTCAGTGACCGCGGCCGAGTAGGCCAGCGACGCGTCCCCGCCGTAGTGATCAAGCGGATAGTGCGCCACCACCGCGGCCCCGTCGGCACCGAAAATGTCCGCGAGCAAGTCTGGGTACTCCGCGGGCCGCACGCCCCGACCCAACTTTATGTACCGCAGCGCCGCGAACATGGTGAACTCGTCATGGTTAACGCCGATCAGCACGGGAACCCGGGCCGCCCGTCCGGCGGCGAACGCTGCGACCGGCCCGTCCGGCAACAAAGTTGTCCCGGTAACTGGACCGGAGAGCGCGTCGGAGTCCCCGATGAAGGAGTACCAGGGCGGCCGGTCGAGCGCGGTCGCCGGCAGCGCGCGCAGACATGCCGCGGTGCTAGCGGGATTGCGGCAACCCGCTGCCGCCGCGTAATCCACGCTGTGGCGCTGCCCGGTTGCCAAGTCGGCCTGCGCCTGACATGGCGCGCTTTGGATGATTGCCGCGCGGAACAGTCCCGCGGACCCGGGCGCCACCAGGTGATCACATACCGACATGCCGCCCGCGGATTCGCCGGCGATCGTCACTTTGTGCGGATCGCCGCCGAAATCGGCGATGTGGGCGCGGACCCAGCGCAGCGCGGCCTGCTGGTCGGCCAGCCCGTAGTTTCCGACGCTGTCCGGCGGTCCGAGCGCGGGGTGCGCAAGAAATCCCAGCGCGCCCAGCCGGTAGTTGATCGTGACGACGACGATGTGGCCCTTGGCGGCCAGCGACCGCGAGTGATAGATGTCGCTGCTGCCGTTGACGAAGCCCCCACCGTGGATCCACACCATCACCGGGCGCTTCTCGTTGCCTCGTCCGCGCGGCGGGGTCCACACGTTGAGGGTGAGGCAATTTTCGCTGGTCGGCTTGCCGACGTGCGGGTCGGGGCCGGTGTCCTGCATGCACTGCGGCCCCGGTTTGCTGGCATCCAACATCCCCGACCACTTCGCCGCCGGCCGTGGTGGCTGCCACCGAAACGGTCCCTCTGGCGGTGCCGCATACGGAATGCCTTGAAACAGACGGTAATCCGCAGCGACCATACCGCGCACCACGCCCATCGAGGTGCGCACAACGCCGGCATCCAACGGGCCGGCATAGGCGGGCTCGGACTTGTGCGACGTTATGCCGCCGCCACGCGCGCAGGCCGCCGCCAGCAGTGCCGTCAACAAGACGGCCCCGGCGCGTCGGGAACGACGTGTTCGGATCGGCATGAAACCCCAGCCTACGGATCGACGAAAACCGCTCCCAGGTGATCGCGGATCACGGAGACTGGAGAACCTGACACCCGTCAAAAGTCGATGCAAACAGATGAGAAGGCCGATGAGCACACCAATCATTGACGAGGCTGCGGAGGTATTCGCCGATCCGACATCCTATGCCGACGAGCCGCGGTTGCATGCAGCGCTGACCCATCTGCGCGCCCACGCACCAGTGTCGCTGGTCGACTGCCCGCCCTACCGGCCGTTCTGGGCGATCACCAAACACGCCGACGTCATGGAGATCGAGCGCGCCAATGACCTCTTCATCAATGAGCCACGGCCGCTGCTGGCCACCGCTGACGCCGACGATATGGCGCGCGCCCAGCTGGAAGCCGGAATGGGACTGCGCACGCTGATCCACATGGACGACCCGCAGCATCGGGTGGTGCGGGCGATCGGCGCGGACTGGTTTCGCCCCAAGGCGATGCGGGCGCTGAAGATCCGCGTCGATGAACTGGCCAAGATTCATGTCGACAAAATGATGGCCGCGGGCAACGAGTGCGACTTCGCCCAGGAGGTCGCGGTCAATTACCCGCTCTACGTGATCATGTCGTTACTGGGCCTGCCCGAATCGGACTTTCCGCGCATGCTCACGCTGACCCAGGAACTGTTCGGCGGCGACGACGAGGAGTTCAAGCGCGGCAGCACCCTCGAAGAGCAACTCCAGGTTCTGCTTGAGTTCTTCGGCTACTTCAACGCACTCACCGCGTCCCGCCGCGAGCGGCCGACCGACGACCTGGCGTCGGCGATCGCCAACGCCCGCATCGACGGCGAGCCGCTCTCCGACGTCGATACCGCGTCCTACTACGTCATCGTCGCCACCGCGGGCCATGACACCACCAGCGCAACGATCGCCGGAGGTCTGCACGCTCTCATCGAGAACCCGGATCAGCGAAAGCGCTTGTCCGACAATCTCGATTTGATGCCACTGGCCACGGAGGAAATGATCCGCTGGGTGACACCGGTCAAGGAATTCATGCGGACCGCCACCGCAGACACCACGGTGCGCGGGGTTCCAATCGCCAAGGGCGAGGCGGTGTATCTGTCCTACGTATCAGCCAACCGTGACGAAGACGTGTTCGACGATCCGTTCCGCTTCGACGTCGGCCGTGATCCGAACAAACACTTGGCATTCGGTTACGGCGTGCACTTCTGCTTGGGCGCCGCATTGGCGCGCATGGAGGTAAACAGTTTCTTCACCGAGCTGCTTCCGCGGCTGAAATCCATCGAGCTGACCGGAAACCCGGAGCTGATCGCCACGACGTTCGTCGGCGGTCTCAAGCACCTGCCGATTAGTTACGAGCTTCGTTGAGCGACTGGTTCTGCGTGCGCTGCACATGCAGGAAGCCGTCCACGGCGGCTCGCGCGCATTCGCGGTAGTCGAAATCGGGAAGGGTGGACAACCGGCCCAGCACCACCGGCCCGATCAGCAGGGCGATCGCTCGGGAACGGTCGATCTCGCCCAACTCGGCTGCCTCAGGGCTATCGAAAATGGCATCGAACGGCGCGGCGTACTGGTCGGCGATACGTTCCCGCAGTGTGCTGATCGCCGGGCTGTCGGCAGTGCGGGTGTGACGAGATTCGGGCAACTGTTCCAAGTCCCGCCCCAGCGCCAGCCAACTCATCGCGGTCAGCATGCCCGCGGCCTCGGCGATCGACTGTCCGAATGCCAGCACCACCGCGATGAGCCGGTCGCGCAGCGGGCCAGTATCGGAAGGCATCGGGGCGGGCGGTATCAGGCTGTTGAATGCCGCTGCCAATAAATCGTTTCCGCTCGGGAAGTGGCGATACAGGGTAGCGCGGGCTACATTGGCGCCGCGCGTGACCGCATCAACGGTCACCGCGCTAGGACCACCTGAGCGAAGCAGCGCGGTGGCGGCTTCTAGCAACCGAGCCCGAGAACGCGCTGGCCGTGGATCGGTCTTATCGGTGATGTAGACCACCTCCTTGTTTGAGAACAAGACTGTCCGTCTACCTACAAGACTGTTAGTCTCGAAAATAACTCGTCGCCGAAAGGGAGACGCATCGCTATGGTCGATACCTTCATCCGACCTGACCAGCGTACTGAAGCGGCTGCCCGGCTCGGTTCGAACCCCTGATGGCGCCCATGCTGACGCTATCCGTGCTGTCGCCGTGGTATCTGCCGCGGATGGGTCTGCGACTGGTGGTGTGTGTCGGCCTGCTACTCATCTCGGCCGGGTTCCTGTGGATGCGGGTCCTGCAGATCGACTCGCCGTACCGGGAGATGATGTGGCCGCTGCTGGTGATGAGCACCGGCATCGGATTCTGCACGGCACCAAGCACGTTAGCGATCATGACGGCAGTGCCCGACGAGAAGCAGGTCTATCCTCGCGGCGCGATATGCCGACGTCCTCACACCGCATCTGACAGCCTTCCCCGGTCCGCTGCGCGCGCCGGCCTCCCATTCGCTGGCTCAGGCCTTGGAGATCTCCAAAACGCTTGGCCCGCAAGGGGGACAACTTGCCGAACTCAGCCAAACCGCATTCCTGCGGGCGATGGAATCGTCGCTGCTGGTCCTGGGACTGATCATTGCCGTCGCCGCACTGGTGATCGGCGTCTGGGTACCGGGCCGCGACGGCCGGCAGCTGCGACCGGTCCGACGAATCACGTCCCGGCTGAGGTCAGCCGACGAACTCCGCCGCCCGGTGGCCGAGCATCACGATGCTGGCGTGCGGGCCGCGGCTGGTAATCGCCGGCAGGACCGATCCGTCGATCACCCATAGGCCGTCGATGCCGCGCACGCGGCAGCGTGAGTCGACCACCGCGTACTGATCGGAGTCGTCGCCCATCCGCGCGGTCGCACACAGGTGCTGTGAGGTCGACCAGGCGGGGCGACCGATTTTTGTTGTCGAGCCGACTAATTCGCGGACCAACTCGCTGCCGCGTTGCAATGACGCGATGTCATGGGGATCGCAGTCGTAACGATGCTCGATATGCGGAGGAACCCGGGGATCGGCGGAAACCACGGTAATGCAGCCACGGGACCGTGGTTGCATCAACGCCACCCCGATATGCGGCCAGTCGGGATGACCCGGTGTGCCGTCGCCGACCATCGCTACGAACCCGCCGGTGTAGGGACGGATCTCGAGATCGTCGACGGTGCTTAACACCACCTCGAGTACCGGGCGGTTCGGGGCTACCACCCAGTCCGTCCGCATCACCCATTCGGGATGATCGGCGAACCGCTTGCCAACAGGCAGCGAGACCTGCACGGATATCCCCGCGCGGCGCAGATCCGATGCGTCGCCCACACCCGACAGCATGAGCAGGTGCGCCGACTCAATCGCACCGGCGGACAACACGATACGATCCGCATTCAGCGACAACGGCCCTCGGGCAGCTATCGCATCCACGCCGACAGCCCGGCCCTCGCTGATTCGCACCCGTAACACCCGCGTTGCCGCGAGCAAGGTCAGGTTGGGTCGTGCCAGGGCAGGTTCCAGAAAGGCGGCTCCCGGCCCCGTCCGCACACCGTCGACGATATTGAGCGGTACCGCGCCGATCCCGGACGGACTACCCGCTGCGGTTGCTTCTCCGTTCAGGTCGGCGATCCATGGATATCCAGCGCGTAGCGCACCTTCAACGAAATACGCTGTATTGCCGCCTATTTCATCAGTACGACGCACCGGGATGGGACCTCGATCGCCGTGCAGTCGGTTGCGAAAGTCGAGGTCGGTTTCGATCGCCTGGAAATGCCCGAGCACATCAGACCAGGACCAGCCCGGCAGACCGATGCCGTCGAAGTCGCGCGGCAACCCGCGGCAGAAGTAACCGCCGTTGACCGCGCCGGACCCGCCCACCACGGCCCCCCGCACGATATGCGCCCGCCGCACCCACTGCTCGGTAAGCGTGGTCACATAGCGGTGCGCCAGCGGACTGGCCGCGCCGATCGGCAGCTGTAAGCCATTCGCGATCTGTGCCCGCACTGCCGGATCCCCGACGCCCACACCCGCCTCGACCACCGTCACGCTACAGTCCGGGTCCGCGGAAAGTCGTTCCGCCACAACAGATCCCGCGCTTCCCGCACCGATGATCAGCACATCGCTGTGCAGCGCAGCTGCAGTCAGGAGTCAGACTCGAATCTGCGGTTTGAGCGGACCGATATTGCGCTCCCGCAGCACGCCGTACCACAGCCCGAGGCCATAGGCCAGGTCATCGACACGCTTGAGCAGCACGTAGGTCAGCAGCCCGATCGGTTTCGCATCCTCGTCGGCGGATTGCCGGCGGGTGGCCCAGTCCACCACCCCGTCGAGGACGGCAGCGATCAGCACAACGCGGCGAGCGGGCCGGAACACGATGGCCGCCACCAGCGCCACTGGCCAGTAATGCCGGCAGATCGCCGACGCCAGTTGCAGCGCCGACGACCAAAGGCCGCGGGCGGCCACCGCAAGCACATCCCAGATCTGGGTGTCAGCACCCTGCAAGGTCTTCGCGATGCGACGACCCGTTAGCCCAGCCACGAGCAGCGACGCCAGATAACTGAAGCTCGTGCCGATGGCCATCAGGATCCACGCCGCAAGTGCCCAGCCGGATATCATCAGTGGCGCGATCTTGTCCGGGTGTCGGATCGATAACGCGGCAGCCGAACCACCGTAAAACGCTTTGCGCGCAATCCAATCCCGCAATTGCGTCCGATGATCGTGCCCAACCTGGGCGATCGGCTCGTAGCGCAGCCGGGCACCGGCTTCGACAAGTCGCCAACACAGATCGACGTCTTCACCGGAGCGCAGCGTTTCGTCGAAGCCGCCAATGTCGCGCAGCCTGGACGTGCGGCAGATGATCGCGGCACTGGGCACATAGGAGACGCTGGTATATGGGATGACAGGGGCCTCGCGCTGGCCAAGGTCGAGCGACGAGCGCACCGCCTCGTAGCGAGCTACCAAGTGATCGGTCTGGGCCAAGCCGACGATTCGCGGCGCGACCAGTGCCACGGTCGGGTCACAGAAGTGACCGAGCAGAGCCTCCAGCCAGCCTCGTCGCGGAACGACGTCGGAGTCCAAGAAGGCGACGAAGCCCGTTTTACAGGCGGCCAGGCCGGTATTGCGCGCTGCCGCCGGCCCTTTGCTTTGCGCATGGCGCAGCACCTCGATGTCGGAGTGCAGCCCCGCAATGTCCTCTCGCTCGATCGGTGTCGATGAGCCGTCGTCAACGACGACGATATGCAGGTCGCGCAACGCGGCGATCAACCGCCGCAAGCCATAAGCGTTGTCCCGCACCGGAATTACGACGGTTACGTCCCTGTGCGACGGGCCGCCCGCGGGCCTCGGGTGAGCCACCGTCGCGTCCAGCAGGGTCCGGGCCAGCTCGGCGCTCAGTGCGTCGTGGACCTTGAGGCGGCCGTCGGCGAGCATGTCCTGAGCGGCCGGCGCCAACCGCAACAACCGGGTGGGCGAGCCGCCCAGCAAAGCGGAGCCCTGGCCGAGGACCCTTACCCGCCGGTCGACCTGCACAGCAAATCCATCCGGCAACCGCGCCTGGGTCATAAGCGCCACTCTCCCCCGCAAGCGGGGGGACCCCCCCGATTCAAGCCGGCACCATCGTCGTCGGCGCGGGTCATGTGAGCATGCCGTCCGCCGCGGGTGCCCAACGCCTGACCCGACTCAGGCAATCGTCAACCATCTCCGCGAGCATCCGCTCCCCCTCTGCAGCGGTCGCCGTGGTCGGGTCACCCAATACGCCGAGTTCGCTGACCGCCGCGACTCCCCCGCGCCGCATTGACGGTAGCAGGTCGGGCAGCGGCGCGACGTTGCCCGCATGCCACCGGTCGGTCAGTACGTCGGTCGGCGAAATGTATAGCAATACTGAAGTTTCAGCGTGGCCGGCGTGGGCGTCAGCACCTGCCACCGCACAAGTGAACCACCCGGCGTCACGCCCTTCGGATCGCAGTCGACCCACCGCGCGGCGCAACGCCCTGATGTTGCCACCATGGCCGTTGATGAACAGGAGCCGCTGCGCCCAGCAGGTAGCCGACCTGCCGTACTCCAGCAGCAGCGTGGTCAGCGCCTTGGTGCCGATGGAGATGGTTCCGGGGAAGCTTTGATGCTCGCCGCTGTCGCCGTACGCGATGGCCGGCGCCGCCACCCACTGCAGCTGGGGGTCGCCGGACGCACCGGCCAGACCGGCAGTGACCCCGCGTGCGACGGTGGTCGCGATCCGCGTGTCGGTGTCCAGTGGCAGGTGAGGGCCGTGCTGTTCGGTGGATCCGACCGGGATCACTACGCCCAGCGACATGTTTTGTAGCTGGCTCGACGTCGAGCCCCCAAGTTCGGCGGTGACAGCCACTCGGTGATGGTAAGACGAATTCACCTGTCGTGCATCGATTGTTGGCGCTCTGGAAAAAATTTCTGCCGCCGACCGTTCACTAAAGCGGGTCACCGCTGCCACGTCCGCCACCTGAGTATCAGCATGCTCGCTGGTCTCGCATGCGCCGCGGCTACGCTCCTCCCCGCGCGGGCGGGGGCACCCCGAGCGCTCGAGCAAAACCAGCGGGCACCAGAATGTCGTCCGGGTTGAGGTCGTGCACGGCGGCTCGCCCGAGCCCCATCAACGCCGAGTCGATGCCGCCGCGAAGGATGTCGAGAACGTTCTCGACACCCGGTTGCCCGCCGGCCGCCAGGCCCCATAGGTAGGCGCGGCCAATCATGACTGCACGCGCTCCCAACGCCAGCGCCTTGACGACGTCGCTGCCGCGCCGGACACCGCCGTCCAGCAACACCTCGATCTGGTCGCCGACCGCGTCCACAACCGCGGGCAGCGCGCGGATCGACGCCGGCGTGCCGTCCAAGTTGTTGCCACCGTGGTTGGACACCGAGATTGCTGAAACACCAGCATCCACAGCCCTTTTGGCGTCGTCGACCCGCATCACACCTTTGAGCATGAACGGGCCGCCCCACTCCTCGCGCAACCAGGCGATGTCCGCCCAGGTCGGCGGCGGCGTCGTCATCCACTCCCCGTAGGCGGCGAAGAACGGCGGCCCGGGCTCGCCGCGAGGAGCCTGGTTGGGCACCCGCAGGTCCGGCGGACGCAGCGTCTTCCCGTACGTCCACAGCCAGCCCGGACGGGTGATCGCCTGCGGCGACAATTTCAGGATGGTCCGCAGGTTCATCTGCTCGGGGATCGCGGGGCTACCCCAGTCCCGCCCGTGTGAGAACGACCAGTCGGTGGTCGCGATCAAGCCAACTGCGCCGGCATGGCGAGCCCGCTCGACGCGCTGCGCGATCGCCTCGCGCCCGCCCAGCCAGTAGACCTGAAAGAACAGCTTGGGATTAGCGGCGATGACCTCCTCGATCGGCTTACTGGCGAACGACGACAGCCCCATGGCCGTGCCGCGCGCCGCGGCGGCCCGCGCGACAGCGACTTCACCGTCCGGATCGACCGCTTGCACACCGGTGGGCGAGATGACTATCGGCAGCGAAATCTCTTGCCCCATAACAGTTGTCGAAAGGTTACGCTTTTCAATGGCGCCGACCACATGAGGCGCGAAGCCGAGCTCGCTGAACGCCTCCACATTGTCGGAGACGGTCAGCCCCTTCTCGCTGGCGGCGACCAGCGCGGCATAGACCGATTTCGGCAGTCGCCGTTTCGCCCGTTGCTGGGCGATGGCGACGGTCTCGAACCAGACGTCACGAGCCACGGCTAGACCGGGCTTTCGTTGCAGAGCCGCTTCGGTGCCGCCGGTGGATGCAGCGACAGCGTCAGCGGCACCGGTCCGCTGCGCCGCCGTCCGTGCGAGTGATCCCCGGCCGGGCGGGGTTTGTCGCGCTCTTGCGCCAGGGCCGACATGCCGTAGCCCTGAACGCATTCCGGATCAGGGCCGTCTATCGGCAGCCCGGTGAAGAACTTGGCCGCCATGCATCCGCCCCGGCAGCTGTCGTAATGCCCGCAGCTGCCACAGGCACCGGCCGACTGCGGCTCGCGTAGCTCCCGGAACAGCGGAGCGTTCTTCCACACGTTGCCGAATCCACTGTCAGATAACACGTTTCCGGCAAGGAAGCGGTCGTGGATGGCGAACGGGCAGGCATATACATCGCCGACCGGATCGATCAGGCACACCACCCGTCCGGCTCCGCACATGTTCAGACCGGACAAAGCGCCGGGTTCGCCGAGTCCTGACAGGTGGAAGAAGGAATCGCCGGTCAACACTCGCTCCCCCTTGGCGACCAGCCATTGGTAAAGCTGGACCTGCTGCTCGGCGGTTGGGTGCAGCTCATCCCAGACGTCGGCGCCACGACCCGACGGGCGTAGCCGGGTGATGCGCAGCGTGGCGCCGTAACGGTCTGCCAGCGCGGCGAATTCGTCGAGCTGACCGACATTGTGTCGGGTGACGACGACGGAGATCTTGGCGTCGGAGAACCCGGCGGCGGCAAGGTTTTCCAGGGCGCGGATGGCCATCGCAAAGGACCCCGCACCCCGGACGGCGTCGTTGACCTCAGCGGTCGCGCCGTCCAGCGAAACCTGGACGTCGACGTAGTCGCTGGCCGCCAACCGAGCGGCTGCCTCGGGGGTGATCCGTACCCCGTTGGTGGAAAACTTCACGCCGACGTGGTGCGCGGTGGCGTAGTCCACCAGATCCCAAAAGTCCGGCCGCACAGTCGGTTCCCCACCACCGATGTTGACATAGAACACCTGCATGCGTTCCAGCTCATCGATGATGTCTTTGCAGGACTGCGTGGACAGTTCGCGCGGATCGCGTCTTCCGGACGACGACAGGCAGTGCACACACGCCAGATTGCATGCGTATGTCAGCTCCCAGGTCAGGCAGATCGGTGCGTCCAACCCGCGCTCGAACTGCTCGACCAGCCGTGGCACAACCGCGGTCATGTGGCCTCCTTCGGCCCAGCGGGGACCAGCATGTTGGAGCCGGCCAGCACGCCCAGCGCATGCAAGTAGGGACCCTGCCGGCTGTCCTCGACTCCTGCGGCGCGGCAGGCCGCAGAGGCGTCCGGGTAGTCGGCCAGGGACTGCACCACCGCAAGAATGGTGCGGTTCTTGAGGAATGACAGTTTGCGGGTCCCGAAGTGATACAACAGCGCGCCGAAGGGCTCGGGGCGCACGGCCACCTGCGGGTGCAGGCGCCACGCGCGTCCGGGTTCGAACACGGACCCGTCCGGCCACGACGCGGGCCGTTGATCGGGCCGCTGATAAGCCGGGCCATCGAACCCGGCCTGCAAACCCTGCGCGGGGGCGCTCACGATCAGTAGACCCCGCACATCCCGTCGATAGACACCTCTTCCACCAAGGACTCGGTGACGAGCTCGGTGTCTGTGTCGGTCTGCTGGTTGGGCTCCATAACGTTGCCTTTCGCTATCAGGTCTCGACAAGTCGCGTCGATCCGGTGAGAATCTTGGCCAGGATATGGCATCGGGTGCCAGAATGGAAGGGTGGGGCTGTATGCGGCAACAGGCGCGGGTCGGTCGGCGCCGCTCCACGACCCCGCAGCACATCACCGATGTAGCCTTGCGACTGTTCGCCGACCGCGGCTTCACCGAGATCAGCGTTGACGACGTCGCACAGGCCGCGGGCATCGCCCGTCGCACCGTGTTTCGCTACTACGCCTCCAAGAACGCAATCCCCTGGGGCGACTTCGCCGCTCACCTGCAGCACCTGCGCGAGCTGCTGGACCATGTCGATCCCGGCATGCCACTCGGCGAGGCGCTGCGCGCTGCGCTGCTGTCTTTCAACACCTTTGACGAATCGGAAACCATCCGACATCGGCAGCGAATGCGGGTGATCCTGCAAACCGCTGAACTGCAAGCATATTCGATGACAATGTATGCCGGCTGGCGCGAGGTAATCGCCGAGTTTGTGGCACGCCGATCCGGCGTTCGAACCACCGACCTGCTACCTCAGACCGTTGCATGGACGCTGCTCGGCGTCGCCCTGAGCGCCTACGAACACTGGCTGGACGACGAAACCGTGTCGTTGCCGCAGGCTCTCGGGGATGCGTTCGACGTGGTCCGCGCCGGGCTGGACGAGCTGGACCGATGAGTCGCGACAACCGTCTGCTGCGGTCTCTTCGATTGCAGGGCCAGATCTGCGCCGGCCTGGGCTCGCCGATGTACGGGGACGTGTTGGATCGGGTGGCCGCCGACGTAGACGCCGGTGGCGTCTTCGCCGCCATCCTTTCCGGGCACGAAAACGATTCTGGCCGGCTGGCGGTGCCGCTGCGACTGCTCGGCGGGTTGCACCGGCTGGCGCTCGACGGCCGCGCCCCCGGGCTGCGGGGCTGGTATCCGAGCACGGGCGGGCAGTGGGATGCCGAGGCCGCATGGCCCGATATCGCGCTCGCCGCCTCCGACCACGCCGACCGGCTGCGCGCCGCCCTCGATCAGCCGCCACAAACCAACGAGGTGGGCCGAGCCGCCGCGCTGATCGGTGGCCTGCTGATTCTCGCCCACCGATTCGCCTTGCCTATAAGGCTTTTCGAGATCGGATGCAGTGCCGGTCTCAACCTGCGTGCCGACTATTACCGCTATCGCCATCAGGTCGGCTATTGGGGTCCGACCAACTCACCGGTGTGCATCGATGACGCATGGCGCGGCCGGTTGCCTCGCGCCGCGGCTCTGCGGATCATCGAGCGTCACGGCTACGACATCGCGCCGCTCGATGCGACCAACCGGGACGGGGAATTAACGCTGCTGAGCTATGTCTGGCCCGATCAACCGGAACGGCTGGATCGGTTGCGCGGCGCGATCAGCATCGCTCGGCGCGTCCCGGCGATGTTGCAGCGCCGCGACGCCGTCGACGCAGTCGCAGGCCTCGGTGTCGCCTCCGGCGCCCTAACCGTGCTGTGGCATTCCATTATGTGGCAGTACCTCTCCGCCAATGGCCAGGCCGCTGTCCGAGCGAGTATCGACGCACTGGGAGCCCGAGCCCGGACCGACGCACCGTTCGCCCATCTGACGCTGGAGCCACAGCGGCGAACTCCCGATGCTCCGGTTGAGTTCGCCGTTCGTGCCCGCTGTTGGCCGGGTGGTGACGACACGCTACTGGCCGTATGTTCGCCGCACGGGCCACCGGTGACCTGGGAATAGCGTGGGGAGATTAGTCGGGCGCTCACCGGATCACTGCACGCTCCCGCGTGCGGCAGCCAAGAACGGCGCGGCGATTGCCAGGAATCCGGCGGCGTCTGAGGAAAACGGTATGTGGCCCGTCGGCAATACTTCCAGTCGCGATCCCGCGATCGCGGCAGCGGTGGCCCGGCCGAATCGCATTGGGATTGCGGTATCTTTCGATCCCCAGATGACCAGGCATGGCGCGGTGATGCGGTCAGCGCCCGGACGCAGGTCGTATTCGGGCGCGGCGAAACTGCGCCACAATGCAGCCGTAAGACTGACACCGTCCCGGGTGTTCGCCCGGGCCAGCACGCGTTCCTGAACGGCGTAGTCGTTGTCGCTGGTCGCCTTCATATAGCTGCGGACGAACCGCGGCAGGACGCGTTTCATGACCGACGGCATTCCGAGCGTTCGGCAGTAGAGTTTGGCGACCGGGCCAGCGATGAATCCGCCGGAATTGACCAACACCAGCCGCGAAACCCGTTGCGGGTCAGTGATTGCCAACCGAGCCGCGGCGAATCCGCCGACTGAGTTGCCGACGAGTGCCGCGGGTGGCAGGTCGAGCGTGGCCACGACGTCGGCAAGAACGTCGGCGAAGGAGGCCGCTGTGGGTTGATAGTTTGGCACTGGCGCCGGCGAGTCGCCGTGGCCCGGCCAGTCCAGCGCGATCACGCGGTGGTCGTGACGAAGGCTCGGCACGATCGCGTCGAAGTCGCGGCGATCATGCAGCGTCGCATGGAGCAACACCACCACAGGCCCCTCCCCGGCATCGCTGTAGGCAACCTCTCCCGCCCGCGTCTGGACCATGCTGACCATCGCCGTTCCTTTCATTGACCGACTGGTCGGTCAACCATATCATTGTTGGCGTTCCGATCTCAAGGAGTTCCCGATGACTGTTCCTTCGCCCGACGCCCCGTTTTCGAAGAGGATGGCCTACTACAAAACCCAACACACCAGCCGCGGCGTGAAATTCACGCATATGATCGGCACGCCGGTGATCGCAGCCGGAATCCCGCTGCTTCTGGCCAAACCACGGGTGGGAGTGCCGATGTTTGTCGGGGGCTGGCTCTTGCAAATCGCCGGGCACCGCTTTTTCGAACACAACCTGCCTTCGATGCACAAGGGCTGGATCACCTATCAGCTCACTGGGGTGATTCACGTGTGCGAGCAGTACGGTGAGCTGCTCGCGCGACGCAGTCAGCGCAGAGCCGGTGGCTAGAGTGCTGGCATGACCTCGACGCCCCCCACGGTGCCCGCTAGGCCGACCGGCGGGCGCAAGGAGGCAATGGCCAGAACTCGAGAATCGCTCATCGATGCGGGCCTGCGGCTGGCCGAACGCACCGGGCTGGCCGGCTTGAGCGTTAATCTGATCGTCCAGGAAGCCGGGGTGGCAAAGGGCACGTTCTTTCACCACTTCGGCGACCGCGCCTCGTATCTGCTTGCGCTGCACCGTGAATTCCATGAACGTTTGGCCACCCAGCTGCAGGCCGCGATCGCCGGCATGCGCCCCGGGCGCCGTCGTCTGATCACCGGCGCAAACACGGTCCTCGACGGGTGCTTACGCGACCGCGGCGTGCGGGCCCTGCTGCTGGAAGCCCGCGCCGAACCGGCGGTTGTCGACGAGATCGGTCACCGCAACATAGCCAACGCCGAGCTGTGCCGACCCGACTTCGCCGCACTGAAACGCCCACACCCCTACGAAAGCGCTCAGTTGTGGGTTGGCATGGTCGCAGAAGCCGCTCTGATCGAACACCAAGCCGCGAAGGCACTTCCCGGGATCCGCGAAGCCCTTGAGCGGTTCTTGAACTGACTTTGGGGTGCTAGCCCAGCACCTCGGAAATCGGTGCCGCAGCAGCGATCTTGGCTCGCGTCTTCATGACCTTGCCGGGCATACCACCGCCGACAACGCCGGCCACCACGCCGTCACGCTCGTAGTAGGCGAGGAATTTGCGGCCGTCGTCCTCGACGAGGTGCACGGTGTCGGTCGCGATTGGCTCACCCAGGCATTGGATCTTGACGTCGTACTGATCGCTCCAGAAATACGGCACGACGACGTTGGAAGGCGCGTCCTGCCCC
This sequence comes from Mycobacterium sp., assembly GCF_035623875.1. Lineage (GTDB taxonomy): Bacteria > Actinomycetota > Actinomycetes > Mycobacteriales > Mycobacteriaceae > Mycobacterium. Next base: position 33,907 of record NZ_DASPSP010000061.1, read on the forward strand.
AGCATCGCAGGCACCACGACCCGGGCCTGCTCGGCCACATTGCTCCAATGTTCCACTCGGACTTGATGTCCCATCGGATCACGCCAGGACGCAACATCACCGAGCGCCCACACGTTCGGTGCGCTGGTCCGCCCGGCCGCATCACAGATCACGCCGTTGTCGACCTCGATGCCGCTGCCGTCGAGCCAGTCGGTCGCCGGCCGCGAGCCGATGCCGACCACCACCAGGTCGGTCGCCACCTCGGTGCCGTCGGTCAACAGCACACTCTCGACATGATCCTGACCGCGGACGTCGGCCACCCCGACTCCGGTACGCACATCGACGCCTTCAGCGCGGTGCAGCCGCGCCACCAATTCGCCGATCTGCTCACCAAGGACCGCTGCCAGCGGCGCGGGCTGCGGTTCCACCAGCACGACGTCGACTCCCAGCCCGCGCAGACTGGCCGCCACCTCACAGCCGATGAAACCAGCGCCGACTACCACCGCGTGCCGCGCGGAGGACGCGTGTTTGCGCAACGCGAGACTTTCATCGAACGACCGCAACACCCGGATGCCATCCAGGTCGGGGAACGCGGGAATGCGCCGCGGCACCAGGCCGGTCGCAATGACGAGTTCGTCATAGCCGAGCGTCGTTCCGTCCTCCAGAGTCACCGTCTGCGCCGCGGTGTCCAGGGCGGTGGCCGCCGATCCGAGCCGCAGCGTGATGTCCTGTTCGTCGTAGAACTCACGCGGTTTGAGCGTCACGTCGTCGACTTCGCTGCGTAGCACTTCCTTCGACAGCGGCGGACGGTCATAGGGCAAATGGACTTCGTCGCTGACGATGGCCAGCGCACCGGTATAGCCCGCCCGACGCAATTGCTCAGCGGTTCGGGTCGCACCGAGCCCCCCGCCGACAATCAGTATTCCATTGCCGCCTGCGCTGGTGGTCATTTGGAGTTCATACACGATTGTGGCGGCGTGCGGTCGCTCACCCCTCGGCCCGCGACCGGTCGATGAGGTTGGACAACACCACGATGCTTTCCGTGCGTTCAATGTCAGCGCTGGTGCGAATGCGCTCCAAAGCGTCTTCCAGATGCCTCATGTCATGCGCCAGCACATGCAGGATGGCGTCAGCGGTCCCGGTCGCCGTCGCGGCGCTGACCACCTCGGGAATGTCTATCCAGGCTCGGCGCAGTTCGTCGGGCGAAATCCTGCCGTGGCAGTAAACCTGTACATAGGCCTCGGTGTTCCAACCCACTGCACTGCGATCGATGACGGTGGTGAAACCCCGGATCACACCGCTGTCAAGCATCCGATCGACGCGGCGCTTGACCGCCGGGGCCGACAGATTGACCCGCTCACCAATCTCGGCGAACGTTGCCCGGGCATGTTGGGCTAGCTCGGCGAGAATCTGCTCGTCGATGCCATCCAACCGGTCCATCGCGCCTCCCGCACAACAGACTGCCGCAATGCGGCGTTCGGCGCAATAAATAAGGCGTAAAGAAGCAATGATCGGTGTTTGATTGCGTCAAAACCTTCCCATACCGTCGATTTATGACGATCTTTGCGGAGACTGCGGCTGTAGGCCCGGCGCGTAAGACCGCCACTACGACCGCCACACCGAACGAACGCGCAGCGCGGATTCGGCACTACGTCATGACGCCTCCGCAGTTTTTCGCTGTCGACTACGCGATCAACCCGTGGATGGACACCGACACCCCGGTCGACACCGCCGTCGCGGTCGCGCAGTGGGCACACCTTCGCGACACCTACCGCCGACTGGGACACGTCGTCGACCTCGTCGCACCCGTTTCCGGCCTGCCCGACATGGTCTACGCCGCCAACGGCGGGCTGATACTCAACGGCGCGGCGGTGGTGGCACGCTTCAAATACCCTCAGCGCCAACAAGAGTCCACCGCCTATGCGGACTGGATGAAGTCGCAGGGATACACTCCGGTGCAAACTCGGCACGTCAACGAGGGTCAGGGCGACCTGCTGCCGGTGGGTGAAATGATCCTGGCTGGAACCGGTTTTCGCACTGATCCGCGGGCGCACGCCGAGATCGCCGAGATCTTTCGTCGGCCGGTCGTCAGCCTGCAGCTGGTCGATCCGCGCTTCTACCACCTCGACACCGCACTCAGCGTGCTCGATGACACCACCATCGCGTACTATCCGCCGGCGTTCACCGAATCTTCACGCGCGCAACTGGAAACGCTGTTTCCCGACGCTATCGTGGCGGAAAGTGCCGACGCCTACGTGTTCGGCCTCAACGCCGTATCGGACGGCTACCATGTCGTGTACCCCGCCGCCGCAGCGGGCTTCGCCGAGCAGTTGTCCCGAGCCGGTTTCGAACCGATCGGTGTAGAGATGTCCGAGCTGCTCAAGGGCGGCGGATCTGTCAAATGCTGCACACTGGAGGTGTATTCGTGACTGTGCTGGACACCATGACCACCAGCCCCGGCGCACTCACCGCGTCGGCGATCACTCTCGACGAGCGCCACGCGGCACACAACTACGCGCCACTTCCAGTCGTTGCTGCCAGCGCCGAGGGGGCGTGGATCACCGACGTTGAAGGGCGTCGTTACCTGGATTGCCTGGCCGCGTACTCCGCTGTGAATTTCGGGCATCGCAACCCCGAAATCACCGCGACCGCACACGCCCAGCTCGATCTGGTCACGCTGGTCAGCCGGGCATTTCACGCTGAGCCGCTCGGCCGGTTTTGTGCGGCACTGGCGACGCTGTGCGACAAGGACATGGTGTTGCCGATGAACAGCGGCGCCGAAGCGGTCGAGAGCGCGATCAAGATCGCGCGCAAGTGGGGCACCGACGTCAAGGGCCTCCCAGCCGGCCAGGCGAACATCGTGGTGGCCGACAACAACTTTCATGGCCGGACCATCAGCATCGTCAGTTTTTCGTCTGATGAGACGGCGCGCTGCGGCTTCGGGCCGTTCACGCCCGGCTTCCGTTCGGTGCCGTTCGGTGACGCCGATGCGCTGGCTAAAGCGATTGACGAACACACCGTCGCGGTGCTGTTGGAACCGATTCAAGGTGAGGCCGGCGTCATCGTGCCGCCGGACGATTATTTGCCCGAGGTCCGGCAAATCTGCTGTGCTTACAACGTTTTGATGATCGCCGACGAGATCCAGTCGGGTCTGGCCCGCACCGGCCGCACCTTCGCCTGCGACCACTGGGATGTGGTGCCCGACATCTACCTGCTCGGCAAAGCGCTGGGCGGCGGGGTGGTGCCGCTGTCGGCGGTGGTGGCCGATCGCGACGTCCTGGGGGTGCTGCATCCCGGTGAGCACGGGTCGACGTTTGGCGGTAACCCGCTCGCCGCGGCGATCGGCAGCACCGTGGTGTCGATGCTGGCTCGCGGCGAATTCCAGGACCGCGCAGCGCACCTCGGCAGGCGCCTGCACTGGCGGTTACGGACGTTGATCGGTCATGGTGTACTTGCGGTGCGCGGCCGCGGATTATGGGCTGGCGTCGACATCGATCCGGCACTCGGCACCGCAAAGCAGCTCAGCCTGCGACTGGCCGAGCGTGGTGTCCTGGTCAAGGACACCCACGCGTCAACGTTGCGAGTCGCTCCGCCGCTGGTGATCACCGCAGCGGAAATCGATTGGGCGGTGGACCGATTCGCCGACACGTTGGCCGAGATGGCGAGTTGAATAACTTCGGTGCCAAAGTTACGTCGGCTCCATCTCACAATCAGAGAACCGACCAGCGGCCTGAAAGATGACCCGACGCGCGAGTTGGACCGCATGGTCGGCGAAGCGCTCGTAATACCGGCCCAGCAGGGTCACGTCGACGGCGGTGGCTACACCGTGCTTCCATTCGCGATCCATCATCACCGTGAACAGGTGGCGGTGCAGGTCATCCATCGCGTCGTCTTCTCTGCGGATGCGCGCGGCCTTCCTCGGGTCGCGCGTCAATAGCACGTCTTGCGCGTTGTTGCCCAGTTTGACTGCGATCCTGCCCATTTCGGCGAAATACCCGTTGACTTCTTCGGGTAATGCGTGCTGAGGATGACGCCAGCGGGTGATCTCGGCGACATGTAGGGCCAGCGCGCCCATCCGGTCGATGTCGACGACCATCTGGAGGGCGCTGACGATTGCCCGCAGGTCACTGACAACCGGCGCACGGAGGGGGGCGAGCAGCACAAACGCATTCTCCTCGGCGGCGGTGCTCATTGCGGCGATTTTGTCGTGGTCGCCGAGAACCTGTTCGGCCAGAACCAGATCCGCCTGCAGCAGGGCCTGGGTTGCGTGCTCCATGGCAACCCCGGCCAGCCCGCACATTTCCCCGAGGTGCTCGGTTAAGCTCGCGAGCTCTGTGTGATAGGCGGTCCGCATGCCGACGAAGATACGTTCTCAACCTTGACGATTGAGTAAAGCGAGGTGTCAGATCACGGTGAATGTCGGCTTACGTTTGATTCGGCTAACGGCTTGCTCATTGCTGAACTCGTCTGCTTTCGACGGGTCGCCCAACAGCCGCCCGCGCCGGACTGTTAAATCTCTCAGTACTTCAATACGCCCTTGTCGACCGGGATCTGGGCTCCCGTCAAAGTACCGGAGCCATTACCGGCGAGCCAGACCACGACGTTGGCAACCTCGTCAGCTGCCATAAATCCATTGGGCTGCAGCGGCATTGGACCGAAGCTATGCACATAGTGCGGATGTTCCTTGAACACCTGCATCATCAGATCCGGCTCGATCATCGGCGTGTCGACCGAGTAGGGATGGATCGAGTTGACCCGGATGCCGAACTCGCCAAGCTCGATTGCCAGCGTATTAGTCAGCGCGACGAGGCCGTGCTTGGACGCCGAGTAGTGACCGTTGCCCGGGGTGGCCTTCAGCCCGGCCGACGAGCTGACCACGACGATGGAGCCGCCGTTACCGGCCTCGATCATGGCCGGTATCACTGCTCGCAGGGTGCGCCAGGTGCCGGTAAGGTTCACCCCGACGACGGCGTCCCACTGCTCGTCGGTGAGCTCCCAGAGCCGTCCCCAACTGAGCACGCCCGCGTTGGCGACCAGAATGTCGAGCCGCCCGAACTGCTCGACGCCGTCGCTCACCAACTGCCGCAATGCGGCATCGTCGCGAATGTCGACCTCACGTGCTAGTACCTTGCGTCCCTCGGCTTCCACCGCGCGGACGGTCTCTGCCAGATCCTCCGGCGTGGCCGCCGGGTAGCTGATGCTGTCGGACACCGGGGCGCACACGTCCAGCGCGATGATATCGGCACCCTCTCGGGCCAGCCGGATCGCATGCGCCCGTCCCTGGCCACGCGCGGCACCGGTGATGAATGCCACGCGGCCTTGCAATGTCCCCGACACACACGCTCCTTTCGCCGACTGCCGATCAGGCTAGCAGCGAAACTGAAACGTGTTCTAATCGCCTAGGGTCAGATGTCGGCGATGATCTGCGCCCGTTTGCTGGCGTATTCCGGAGGTGCGCCCAGTAAAAGCCCCCGACACGCCGAGCGTGCGGGGGCTTTTACGTCTGCTCGGGCAGGACTACTTGACGATCTTGGTCACCCGGCCGGCGCCGACGGTACGGCCACCCTCGCGGATCGCGAACCGCAGACCCTCGTCCATGGCGACAGGCTGGATCAGCTTCACCGAAATGTCGGTGTTGTCACCGGGCATCACCATCTCGGTGCCCTCCGGCAACGTCACCACACCGGTCACGTCGGTGGTGCGGAAGTAGAACTGCGGACGGTAGTTGTTGAAGAACGGCGTGTGCCGACCGCCCTCGTCCTTGGACAGGATGTAGACCTGACCCTCGAACTCGGTGTGCGGCGTGGTGGTGCCGGGCTTGGTCACCACCTGACCGCGCTCGACGTCCTCACGCTTGATACCACGCAGCAGCAGACCGACGTTGTCGCCGGCCTGGCCCTGGTCGAGCAGCTTGCGGAACATCTCCACGCCGGTGACCGTGGTCTTGGTGGTGGACGGCTTGATGCCGACGATCTCGACTTCCTCGTTCACGTTGATCACACCACGCTCGACACGGCCGGTGACCACGGTGCCGCGG
>NZ_DASPSP010000080.1:0-3414 GCF_035623875.1 Mycobacterium sp.
GTGCAGCGAATGCGCCAGCATGCTGCGGCCGGCAACCGGGTGCAGCACCTTCGGAGTGTCCGAGCGCATCCGGGTTCCCGCCCCGGCCGCCAGGACCAGGACCGCCGATTCGCCTTGCGATGTCAAGAGAACCTCCTCGGCTTCGGGCTGCTTACTACCGCGCGCCTGCATGTCGGTACGTCGCCATTGTTTCAGCGTGTCATTATCCGCACGGTCGCGGCAAAGGAGGCGCACCGCCCCCGAATGATCGAACGATCCTCAGTCCTTGATTTGTTGCGTGACCAGCGTCGCGATCAACTTGAACCGGACAGCTCTCCCGCCGCAGGTCATAGCCCCTTATAGTCCCTGGCAAAGCGTCTTTGGAGTCGCAACTGAATATGTAGTTCGCGCGCAAAGGATGACCCCGTACTTTGTCGGTGCTGAAGCCAGCTCCGTCGCCAGGACTCGAACCTGAACTCTCAGAACCAAAATCTGATGTGCTGCCGATTACACCACGACGGACCACGCACCAGCGGCGAGCAGGCTCGCGCTTACCGATGCCTTCGTCAGACTGTAGTGCAACCGATAACCTGATAGGCGTGGCAGCGCCGGAGAAAGAGGTGCGCGCACCGCGCGCCAGGATGACCGGCAGCGAGCGGCGGCATCAACTCATCGATATCGCCCGATCGCTGTTTGCCGAACGCGGCTACGAGGGCACTTCCATCGAAGAGATCGCGCTACGGGCCAACGTGTCCAAACCAGTCGTCTACGAGCACTTCGGCGGCAAGGAAGGGCTGTACGCGGTCGTCGTCGACCGGGAGATGTCGGCCCTGCTGGATGGCATCACCTCGTCGCTGACCAACAACCGGTCGCGAGTGCGCGTCGAACGGGTGGCGCTGGCGTTGCTGACCTACGTCGAGGAACGCACCGACGGCTTCCGGATCATGATCCGCGACTCGCCGGCGGCCATCAGTTCGGGCACCTATTCCAGCCTGCTCAACGACGCCGTCAGCCAGGTCAGCTCGATCCTGGCCGGCGACTTCGCCCGTCGCGGTCTGGACCCCGGCCTGGCGCCGCTGTATGCACAGGCATTGGTCGGCTCGGTGTCGATGACCGCGCAGTGGTGGCTCGATACCCGCGAACCCAAGAAGGAAGTCGTGGCCGCGCATCTGGTCAACCTGATGTGGAACGGGTTGACCCATCTGGAAGCCGATCCGCACCTGCAGGACGAATAAGCCCTCAGCCGAGGTCGCGCGACAACAGGTCGGCGGTGGATTCGCGGCGTACCAGTTCACGGGCCCGACCATCCTTCACCGCGACCAGTGGCGGCCGGCCGACCATGTTGTAGTTCGATGCCATGCTGTGGTGGTAGGCGCCAGTGCAGGCCACCGCCAACAGGTCGCCCGAGTGCAGGTCGACAGGAAGCTCGACATCGCGGGCGATCTCGTCGCCTGCCTCGCAGTGTCGGCCCGCCACCGTGACCCGTTGCCTCGGTGCGAGGGAATGCCGATTAGCAAGCGCGACAGTGTATTTCGCCCCATACAACGATACCCGCGGGTTGTCGCTCATTCCGCCGTCGACGGCGACGAAGGTACGCCCGCCGGGTTGTGTCTTGATGCCGCACACCTCGTACAGGGTGACACCGGCCCGTGCGCTGATCGCCCGGCCAGGCTCGACCACGATGGTCGGCCGGGGGAAGCGTTCGGCGGCGCAGGCCGCGTCCAGCGCGTCCTCGATCACTTGGGCCAGCTCGTCGATGCTGAGCTCTGGGTCACCGGCCAGATACGGGATACCATGGCCGCCACCGATATTCAGCTCGGTCAGGATGACGCCGTGCCGGGCGCGGACGTCCGCCATGGCGGCGATCATCCGGCGAATCGCTTCGCCGTACAGCGCGGCATCGGTGACTTGCGAGCCGAGATGACAGTGCAGCCCGATCAGGTTGAGATTGGGGTGCGCCAGCACGCGCGCCACCGCGTCCGCGGTGTGCCCGCCCTCGAGGGTGAATCCGAACTTCTGGTCACTGATCCCGGTGGTGACGGCGTGGTGGCCGTGGATGTCGATGTCGGGGGTGACCCGGATCAGCACTCGCTGCCGCCCGTCCGCCAAAGCCGCGAGGTCGGTGATCTCGCTGCAGGAATCCAGCACAATGCGGCCAACCCCGTTGCGCACCGCGGCGCGCAAGTCGTCCTGCGACTTCGCGTTGCCGTGCATGATGATGCGGGCCTTCTCCACGCCGGCGGCCAGAGCCGTGGCCAGTTCGCCGGCGGAGCAGACGTCGACGCTGAGCCCCTCTTCGCGGACCCAGCGCGCCACCGCGATGGTCAGCAGCGACTTGCCGGCGTAGACGACCTCGGTGTCAGGCAACGCCTTGCGATAACGGCGGGCGCGACCCCGGAAGTCGGCCTCGTCGATGACGTAAGTCGGGGTGCGGAACTCGTCGGCGATGTCAGTGAGGGGCACCTCGCCAATGCAGAGCCGACCCTCGTCGTCGGCATGGGTGGTAAGCGGCCAGATCGCCGGATGGAACCGCGGCGGAGCCGCATAGCCTATGGAAGGCAGGATGTCCGGCAACGTTGTTGTCATAACTTCAGCGTCCGCGCGGGACCGCCGGGCGCCGCTGTCCTTACGGATCCTTGATGGTGCCGGGCCTGAATTTTGACGAAGTTCGGCGCCGGACTTCGGCCCCATACAATGGGCGGCATCTTGACGTCCTCTCCCGCGTGATAGCGGGAGATTTGAACCCCGTCGCGCCTATGTTGCAGAAGGACAGAGTTGAGGTTCACGGTTCGCAGACCGGCTAGTGCCGAGGTCTCCCCGTGCTGTCACCGCCCGTCCGGCGGCGATGTTGCGTGCGGCGTTCACGTCAGCGTGGCACGGCCCCGCATCGCAGGCGCCGCATTGGAAAACCGCTTGACTCTTGCGGTTTTCAGGCGCGACGTGCCCGCAGTGGGAGCATTGTTGCGACGTGTATGCTGCTGGGACACGTTCCAATCGCCCCGCAGCTTTGCGATCCAACCGGGCAACCATCAATCCCCATCCTTGGCGGCTGATCTCACGGTTGAGACTCCGTTTCTGCGCGACGTTGGTGCCTGGGCATTCGACAGTGCCGCGCGCCGACCGAGTCATGGCCCCCACACCCAAGTCCTCGACGCGGATCGTCGCAAACCGGCGCGCCACATCAGTGGTGGTCTTTTCCACCCAGTCCCGTCGGCGATCTGTTTCACGGGCGCGCAACCGCGCAATCGCCAGCCTCGTCCGTGCACGCCGATGAGATCCGTGGCGCGCTCGGGCCAAGCGCTGCTGCAGTCGGCGCAGCCGCTCGGCTTCGCCAGCGTTGAGGCCTGGGGCGTGCAGCAACTCCCCGCTAGACAACGCAGCCGACACCGTCACGCCGCGATCAACGCCCACCACGCTGCCATCGTCGGGTCCCGG
>NZ_DASPSP010000105.1:0-27700 GCF_035623875.1 Mycobacterium sp.
CGTGCAGCGGACCAGGTCGCCGACTGCGGGCACGACATCAAGGGTAGGCGGGATCGTGGAAAAAGTGATAGCGGCTCTGATCGTGCCCACGCGACCGCGAGGACGACAAGTTAGCAGAATTCACCGAGAGGACGGCAGCCATGACCAGCACCACAAACACAAACGGGGGGATCAGGTCGTAGTCGTCGCCGCCAAGCTCGACGGGGGATCGTCAGGGGGCCAAGCGTGGATGCGATTCTGCGTCTGCTGGCTTACTGGCGGGGCTGTAAGAGGGAGTAGTGGCCCTTGCCAAAGCGGGCCATTTCCGGTGCGTCGCCAGCGGACAGCAGCGTCCACGCGGGAGTGAAGCGGCGTTCGATTTCGGCCCGAGTGATGCCCTGGACGCCAAATTGCTCACCAGGATCAAGCCCGCCGATCAACAGCCGCGCGTGCGGCGCTGCCACCGCGCTGACCTCGCGGACATACGCGTCGCGGTCCTTGTCGGTCAGGTTATGCAAGCAGCCGTTGTCGACGATCAACGTAAACCCGGTCCCCACGCCCCGGGCCGAGCTGAGGTGGGTGATATCGGCCTGAACGAAGTTGACGGAGACTTGGCGGGCTTGCGCCTTGGCGCGCGCCTTGGCCAGCGCCCTCGGCACGAAGTCCACGCCGGTGACCTGCCACCCGTGCTGCGCCAAATAGATGGACGTGTCGCCGGTACCGCACCCGATATCGAGTGCGGTGGCCGCCGGCAGGGCGGGCGCGTCATTGCCTTCGACCAGGTCGTGCAGACTTTTCGGCAGCGGATGGCCATCCCACGGTGTGAAACCGACTCGGTACATCGCACGGAACAACATGTTTCGAGATGCCATCACTCCACGGTAGGCTTCACGACTTTCCTGGTACCAGCGTAGATCTGACCGACCCGCGCATCGGCGTACTGCTGCCTGGTCAAGCAGGGCGCGCTAGTTCGTGACGTCGCCGAGCTGGTCGACAGGCTGCGCCGGCCGAAAAAGAAGCTGGCGACGTTCACGGAGGAGGAGGTCCAAACCCTGCTTCAGCATGTCGCCGATCATCGGCTGGGACACGCCTGGTACCTGGCGCTGGCCGGATTGCGCCGCTGCGAGCTGTGCGGGCTGCGCTGGTGCAACGTCGACTTGGTGGCCGGAACCGTCACTGTGACGGATAACCGGGTGTCGGTGAACGGTCGCACGATGGACTCGCAGCCCAAGACGGACAACTCGATCAGGACGTTGCCGCTGACGCCGGCGCTTATGGCGGCCCTGCGGAAGGCACAGGCTACGCAGAAGGCGGAGCGGTTGGCGCTGGGGCCGGATTACGGGCCGGGGAAGCATGTGGTGTGCGACGAGGCCGGGCGCCCGTATCACCCCGACACCATGTCGGACTTCTGGCGGGCGCTGTGCGGCAAAACCGGGGTGCCAAGATCCGGCTGCACGACGCCCGGCACACCTGCGGGACGCTGATGCACATGCAGGGGGTTCCGATCGTGGTGATCGCGCAGTGGCTCGGGCACGCCGATCCGGCGTTCACGATGCGGACCTACGTCCACAGCCGGGACGACGCGCTAAAGATCGCCGCCACTACATTGCAGCAGGTTGTAACACCGTCATGACACCGAGCGGGGCGGTCGAACGCAGGTTCAGTGCGAGTTGTGTCGCGCTTGTGTCATCGCGGGCCGGGTCGAACATAGGTTCAGTGCGCCCAATATGTGTTTGCGCAGCTAGAACACTGTTTCCCGCGGAGCCTCCTGTCAGGATTGAACTGACGACCGCTCGCTTACAAGGCGAGTGCTCTACCACTGAGCTAAGGAGGCCGGTTTTAACCGGTGTCAGCCTAGCGCTCACTCGTCGTGATCGATGACGCGCCGGGAACGCACCGTCCGTGGTGACGAGCGGCGTGACGGGCGGCGGCCCGGCAGCGGAATCAGGTCGGCGATGTTGCTGAGCGGGTTGACGACCATGGTCAGCGATGTGACGGCATCCTGCAGCGTGGCGATGGCCGGCTCCAGCGCCTCCATTCCGGGCGCCAGCCTGCTCAGAGTGTCGGCGACGTCGGCGATCTGCTCGAGCGGCCCCTGCCGGGCCGTCAGCTTGTCGATCAGACCACCCTCGGCCAGCAGCCGCTCGGCCAGCCCGTCTTCGGCGAGCACCCGTTCGATCAGCCCCTCGTCGGCGGTCAGTTGGTCCACCAGGCCGCCGGGCTTCAGCGCCCGCTCCAACCCGCCGCCCTCGGCGGTCAGCCTGTCCAGCAGACCGCCCGGCGCAGTGAGCATGTCGACGACCCCACCCGGACGCAGCAGCCGATCGATCGGCCCATCGGTAGCCAGCGCGCGCCCCAGCGGTGCGTCGTCGTCCAACAACCGGGCCAGCCGGTTGGCCTGGGTAACGGCGTCGTCGATGCCCAGCATGTGCACCACTGCACTCGACCCGCCGGACGGGCCCGCGTCGCCCAATGTTCGATGCACCAGGCCGAGCGCCGACGTCGCGACGCTGAGGCCCGCGTCTGCGGCGGCGAGTCCGACCCGCACGGGCGCGGTGGCGATGCTCGCCAGGCTTTTGCCGAGGTTCATGCCCCGAGTCTATTCGCGGAGGTCGTTGCTGCTTGAGACCGTCGCAAAACCAACTAACAGCAAGTCCACAGCAAATGTCGAGGCTGCCTTGAGCTAAGTGCGAGGAAATAGACAGATGGCATCGGCAATCGCAGAAGAAACCAATCCGGAAGCGCGGGTACTCGTCGTCGATGACGAGGACAACATCGTCGAATTGCTGTCGGTCAGCCTCAAGTTCCAGGGTTTCGAGGTGCATACCGCGACGAACGGACCGGCGGCGCTGGATTTGGCCCGCGGCGTCAAGCCGGATGCGGTGATCCTCGACGTGATGATGCCCGGTATGGACGGCTTCGGGGTGCTCCGCCGGCTACGCGCCGACGGCATCGACGCGCCTGCGCTGTTTCTCACCGCCCGCGACTCGCTGCAGGACAAGATCGCCGGGCTGACGCTCGGTGGCGACGACTATGTCACCAAACCGTTCAGCCTGGAAGAGGTGGTCGCTCGGTTGCGAGTTATCTTGCGGCGCACCGGCAAAGGTGTCACCGAGCGTCGCAATGCCCGGCTGACATTCGCCGACATCGAACTCGACGAGGACACCCACGAGGTGTGGAAGGCCGGCGAGCCAGTCTCGCTGTCGCCCACCGAGTTCACCCTGCTGCGCTACTTCGTGATCAACGCCGGCACAGTGTTGAGCAAACCGAAAATCCTGGACCACGTCTGGCGCTATGACTTCGGCGGTGACGTCAACGTGGTCGAGTCCTATGTGTCATACCTGCGCCGCAAGATCGATACCGGTGAGAAGCGGCTACTGCACACCCTGCGCGGGGTGGGCTACGTGCTGCGGGAGCCGCGATAGGCATCGGCGCGGTCGCGGGTCGAATCATGCCGAGACGACTTCGGGCCGCAGTGTCGCTCCGCGTCGGGCTGGTCGCCGCCCTGCTGCTGCTGGCCGGGTGTGGGCTGACGGCCTCCGGCATCGCGGTCACCGAGACCTTGCGACACAACCTGATCAAACGGGTGGACCAGACGCTGGAGGAGGCGTCGCGCGGCTGGGCGACGGCACCGCGGCGCAGCCTCCCCGTGCGCCGTGGGCCGACGCTGGACCGCCCGCCGTCGGACTTCTACGTGCGCTACGTCACCGTGGACGGGCGTACCACGACGGTCGTCAACGACAGCAACGCAGAACCTGTGTTGCCCAACAACAACGACGTCGGCCCCCAACCGACGACGGTCGGATCGGTCGACAACTCCGGAGTGCAATGGCGGGTGGTGTCGGTGCGCGGACCGAATGGTCGGCTGGTCACCGTCGCATACGACCTGTCCGACATCCAGCAGACGGTCCGGTCGCTGATCTGGCTGCAACTTGGCATCGGCGTGGCGGTGTTGCTGGTCCTCGGCCTGGCCGGGTCTTGGGTGGTGCACCGAAGCCTGCGACCGCTGACGGAGGTCGAAAAGACCGCTGCGGCAATCGCCGCGGGCCAGCTGGATCGCCGTGTCCCCGAACGCGATCCGCGGACTGAGGTTGGTCGGCTTTCCTTGGCGCTCAATGGAATGCTCGCTCAGATTCAGCGGGCGTTCGCCTCGTCTGAAGCCTCGGCGGAGAAGGCACGGACCTCAGAAGAGCGGATGCGACGGTTCATCACCGACGCCAGCCATGAACTGCGCACCCCGCTGACCACCATGCGAGGCTTCGCTGAGTTGTACCGCCAGGGCGCCGCCCGCGACCTGGAAATGGTGATGTCGCGAATCGAAAGCGAATCGCGCCGAATGGGCCTGATGGTCGAGGATCTGCTGCTGCTGGCGCGGCTCGACGCGCAGCGGCCGCTCGAGCAGAACCGGGTGGACCTGCTGGCACTGGCCAGCGATGCCGTACACGACGCGCAGGCGGTCGCGCCGAAGCGCAACATCACCATGGAGGTGCTCGACGGTCCTGGCACCCCTGAGGTGCTCGGCGACGAGCCCCGGCTGCGTCAGGTCCTTGGCAATCTGGTGACCAATGCTCTGCAACACACGCCCGAAACCGCTGACATCATCGTGCGGGTCGGCACCGACGCCGACGACGCGATCTTGGAGGTCGTCGACCAAGGTCCCGGCATGAGTCAGCCGGACGCGCTCCGTATCTTCGAACGGTTCTATCGCACCGACTCGTCGCGCGCGCGGATCAGCGGCGGTAGCGGCCTGGGGCTGTCGATCGTCGACTCCCTGGTCCACGCACACGGTGGGATCGTCACCGTGACCACGGCGCCAGGGCAGGGCTGCCGCTTTTACGTCAGCCTGCCGCGTATCGCCGACGTGCCCGCCCGCGCCCGCTCAGCCCGGTAACCTTCGCACACGTGTGGGCTCAGGCCAGCTCGGCGAGAGCCGCCTTGATCTTAGCCTGCGCTTTGTCGAGGGATGCCGGAGATGGATTGTTATCGACATTGGCGAAGCCGAAATCGCTCAGGCTGCGGGTCGGGAAGACGTGGACGTGCAGGTGGGGAACCTCGAGCCCGGCGATGATCACGCCGGCACGCGCGGCGTCGAACGCCCGGCAAACGGCCTTGCCGATTAGCTGGGCCACCGACATGACCCGGCCGAAAATGGCTGCGTCAAGGTCCTGCCATTGATCGACCTCGGCTCGCGGTACGACCAGCGTGTGCCCCTGTGTCATCGGCTGGATGGTCAGGAAAGCGACGACCTCGTCGTCTTCGTACACGAACCGGCCCGGCAGTTCCCGGTTGATGATCTTGGTGAAGACGGTGGTCATGGGCGCCGCTCCTCCTCGTCGCTTCGCTTTGCATCGTCGCCGGTGCGGGCAATGCGCTCCAGCATATGAGTCGCGGCGCGGCGGGCACGGTCGGCAGGTCTTCTGGCGCAGTTCACTGTTACGGACAGGCCGGGAGGACTATCGTCGAATGCTAGCTGGTGCCAATCCCGACGAGTTGGCCGCGGCCTTGCGCGATCAACCCGCGCTGACCTGTGTGGAGGTGAAATGTTAGCTGTCGCAACGTTTCTCAGCAGTCCAGAGTCGGTGGGTGTTTGGAACGTGGTTCCGCAACGCTCCTCCGTCCGGTTCGAGAACAAGACGATGTGGGGCGCGATGAAGGTCCGCGGCGACTTCACCGAATTCAGCGGCGGCGGGCAAATTGAAGACGCTCGAACGGTATCCGGCCGAATCGAAGTCAAGGCCGCGTCGGTGCACACCGGACTGGGAAAACGCGACGAGGATCTGCGCTCGCCAGCCTTCTTCGATGTCGAGAAGTACCCGAACATCACTGTCATTGTCGGCGGCGGTGAGCCCACCGGTGCTGACACCGTCCGCCTGAACGCCGAACTGACCGCCAAGGGCATCACGGCGCCGCTGCCGCTGCAGGCCCATGTCGAGGTGCTCGACGACGGCGAGGTGCGACTGACAGCGCAGACGACCGTCGCGCGTAAGCAGTTCGCCGTGGAAGGCAACATGTTCGGCATGGTGGGCGCCAAGACGACCCTCAATGTCAGCCTGGTTTTTCGTCACGAGACCGTCTAGCCCGCGAACGGGCGAACTAGGCGGCTCCGCTGTCGATCAGTGCAGAAAGTTCCGCTACCGACCACGGCGGTGAGTCGTGGTGGTCTCGGTAGCCGAGCAAGACCGGCGTGGTCCTCGGGTATCGGCCGATGAAACCACCTGATGCAATGAAGATTTCGCCGGTCACTTGGTCAGCGAGGTCACTGGCCAGATAGACGTAGGTGGGAGCGACGTAGTCCGGTGGTGCGACGTCCAGCGATCCTTGCATCGAGACGTCGTCGAGCAGTCCCCGCCGGTTTAGGTCGACGATGTGGGCTTCGTAGTCCGGCCCTGTGGACAACCGCGTTCTGGCGCCGGGGCACACCACGTTGGCCCGCACGCCGTGCTCCTTCAATTCCGCGGCAATCGCCAATGTCAGGCTGTTGACCGCACCCTTGCCAGCCGGGTATCCGGTGCCGCCGTAGTCGCCGAGAAACGCGGACGAGCTGGTGTTGACGATGCTGCCGCCATCTTGCTCGACCATCTTCGAGGCCGCCGCGCGGCAGGTCGCGAACACCGTGCCCAAGTGCGACTCGAGCAGCTTGTAGAACTGCGCGGGGCTGATGTCGAGGATGGACGAGCCCGACGGTTCGGCGATGCCAGCACAGTTCACCAGGATGTGGATGGCGCCGAACTCGTCAATACACCTGTCCACCAACGATTCCGCGGCCGGCTGATCCGATGGTGACCCCGGATGGGCCACCGCGCGTCCACCGGCGGTGGTGATCGCGTCGGCGGTGGCCCGGGCGGCGTTGCCGTCACGGCCGTTGATTACCACACCGGCACCATGCTGTGCCAGCAAGGTCGCGACGGCCGCACCGATGCCGCGCGACCCGCCGACCACGACGGCGCCGCGGTCGGCCAGCAGCGAGCTCACTCCTCGGGGCCGAATGTCATCATGTCGAGGTTCCAATAACCGCGCATATTCGTGATCAGCCCGGCGTCGTTGACCTTATAGGTGAAGACGCCGCGCACCTTGCTGGTGATTCCGTTGTCAAACTTGCTGCGCAGCACCAAAATATGCGCGATCTCATTGGGATCGCTGGACGGAAAGGTCTCCTCGCAGGTGATCGTCAGCTGGTTGGCGGCGATGTTGGTGTCGTAGAACCCGGCGACCCCATCCTTGCCCCGCACGCCGGTGCCATCGGGGTTGGTGATGGCCTTGCCGATCGGATCCTCAACGACGACGTCGTCGGCCATCAGCGCCAGCCAGCCCTCCCGGTCATGGGCCTGCACGCAACGCCACGACGACTGTGAGGCAGTCAGTGCGGGGGACTGTTGAACGGTTTCCTGGGACATTTCGCTCTCCTATCGTTAAATGGCGCAGGCGGCACGGGCGCCGTCCTCGGTGGCTTTGCGAATCAGGCCCAGACCGGTGCAATCGCCGGCGGCGTGCACTTCGGCTTCGGGCATGGCGGACACCAGGGTGTCGAACATCGCGGTGTCAGGTTCGGGCGTACCGGCCACCACGACGGTGTCGGCGGGCAGCTGACGTGATTTCCCGCCGGAAGGAGTGAACACCACCGCATCGTGAGTGATGCGCTCGACGGTTGCGCGGACGTGGACGGTGACGCCCAATCGGTCCAAACGATCCATGTGTTCGGTTCTGCGTTTGTTGCCGACTTCCGGGGCAATTTGCTTGCCCGACTCCAGGATCGACAGCAGCCGTCCCCGGCGTGCCAGGAACTCGGCGAGTTCCACCGCGACCAGGTCACCGCCAATAACGGCGACGCGTCGGCCCAGCGGGAGCCATGCGCGCGAGGCGAGCCGCACCGTCGCAGGACGCACCAGCCGCTGTCGCCATCCGGACAAGGCCTGTGCGCCCAGCCGTTGCCAAGCCGGGGCCGTCGGTTCGGCATGGCCGCCGAGCAGCTCACGCAGCGCCGGTCCGGTGTGCACATGGGAAAGCTTGTCGCCCGGGATCGTCGGGACGGCGACCCGGCCGCCGGTGGCCACCACGACGGCGTCCGGCCTCATCCTGACAACCTCGTTCGCTGAAATAGCCTGGCCCAGCTCAACTCTCGTGCCACTCGTCTTGATCTCGCCGCGCAGGTAATGCAGGAACGGCTCGTTCTCCGGATGCAAGATGGACGCCCAGCGCAGCGCGCCTCCCAGCTGACCGCCGCGCTCGAACAGCGTTACCCGGTGTCCACGCTCGGACGCGACACGGGCCGCCTCCAAACCGGCCGGCCCGCCGCCGATCACCACCACCCGTTTGGTCCGTGCCGGGCGCTTGGTCGCCAGTTCGCGCTCCTTGCCGGTGCGCGGATTGACCGCACAGTCGACGGAGAACCGCAGTTCCATAGCGTCGATGCAGTTTTCGCAGGAGATGCATTTGCGAATCCGATGTGCCCGGCCGGACTTCAGTTTGCGGGGCAGGTCGGGATCGGCTAGCAGTGGACGGCCCATCGCGATGAAATCGGCGCGGCCGTCGGCCAGGATCCTTTCGGCCTGCTGCGGGTCGTGGATGCGTCCGACGGCGATCACCGGCACGTCGACGACCTCTTTGACTGCGGCAGCGGCACCGACGTTGAGCTGGTCACCGTCGTCGGCGCCGTTCACCATCTGAGTGACCAGCCGGTCGATAACCCCGCCGCTGACGTGGAAAGCGTCCACCCCGGCTGCCACCAGTTCCGGTGCCACCAGCGCGGTCTCGTATATCGGGCGGCCCCCGGCGACCCGTTCGTAGCCTGAAATCCGCAGGGTGATCGGCAGCGCATCGCCGATCTCGGAGCGAATCGCCGCCAGCGTCTCCAGCACAATCCGGACGCGGCCGCGCACCGAATCGCCGCGATATTCGTCCGTGCGCCGATTACGTTGCGGGGCAAGAAAAGAGCCGAGCAGCATGTATCCGTGCGCGGCGTGCAGCTCGATGCCGTCGTAGCCGGCTTCGGCGGCGCGACGCACCGCCGCTTTGAACAGGTCGAGCACCTCGGTGAGTTGGTGCGCGGTGATCTCATCCGACGGCCGGCCGGTCAGATACGACGGAATCACCGACGGACCCAGCGACGTCACCCCGTGCATCTCCGGCCCCAGGCCGTCGGGCCCGGCGTGGACGATCTGCGGCTGAATCTTGGCGCCGTGCCGATGCACCGCCTCCACCAGCGCCCGGTGTGCATCCACCGCGTCGTCGGTGCCGAGGTGCAGGCCGCCGGGCGTTTCTGGGTGCTGGTGGTCAACACCGGTGGCGCCGACGGTGATCAGGCCGACACTGCCTTGGGCACGCGCGGCGAAGTAGTCCCGAGTGCGCTGCGACGGCAGGCCGTCGGGCGTGCCATACATGGTCTCCATCGGAGACATCACCAGCCGGTTGCGCACCGACATAGCACCGATCCGTCCCGGCGCCAGCAGGTGTGGAAAGCCCGCCACTCGCGAAGACGCGGCGACTACCGGTCGGCGTCGGTGTAGCGGATGACGCCGCGAATGTTCTTGCCGTCCAGCATGTCCTGGTAGCCGTCGTTGATCTGCTCCAGCTTGTACTGGCGAGTGATCATGTCGTCGAGGTTGAGCTTGCCGGCCTTGTACATCGACAACAGCTGCGGGATGTCGTACTGCGGGTTGCCGCCGCCGAAGATGGTGCCCTGCAGGTTCTTTTGCATCAGGGTCAGCATCCCCAGGTTCAGATTCACCTGGTTGTCCAGCAGGCTGCCGATCGCGGTCAGCACGCAGGTGCCGCCTTTGGCGGTCATGATCATGTAGTTCTCGACATCGGCGCCGTGGAGTTCGCCGACGGTGACGACCACCTTCTTGGCCATCAGGCCGTAGGTGACCTCCATGATGCCGCCGAGTGCGGTGTCGATGTCGGGGTAGACGTGGGTGGCGCCGAACTTGAGGGCCTGGTCGCGCTTCCACTCGATCGGGTCGATCGCGAAGACGTAGCGAGCGCCGGCGTTGACCGCCCCCTGCAGCGCGGCCATCCCGACTCCGCCGATCCCGACGATCGCGACATCTTCGCCGGGCCGGATGTCGGCGGTGCGGACCGCCGAACCGTAGCCAGTGGTAACGCCGCAACCCACCAGGGCGGCCACTTCGAACGGCACCGACGGGTCGATCTTCACCACCGAAGTCTTGTGCACAACCATGTAGGGCGAGAATGTCCCCAGCAGCGTCATCGGAAAGACGTTCTGGCCGCGGGCCTGAATCCGGAACGTTCCATCGCTTACCGCTGCACCATTCAGCAGCCCGGCCCCCAAGTCGCACAGATTGCGCATGCCCGACTGACAGGTCGGACAACTGCCGCAGGACGGGATGAAGGACAGCACCACATGGTCGCCCTCGGCCAAGCCCTCAACCCCGGGACCCACCTCGGTAACGATGCCGGCGCCCTCGTGGCCGCCGAGCACCGGAAAGCCTGCCATCGGGATGCCGCCAGTCACCAAGTGGTGGTCGGAATGGCACATCCCGGCCGCTTCCATCTGGATCTTGACTTCGTCCTTCTGCGGGTCACCGATCTCGATTTCCTCAACCGACCAAGGCTGGTTGAACTCCCAGATCAGCGCGCCCTTTGTTTTCATGAAAGACCTCCATCAGCATGCCCTGACCCGAGTGTCGGCGAAAGGGCCCGGCTTGGGCCGGACGATAATTTAGAACGTGTTCTCATTCGCAGCCCATTATGACGTGCGTCACTGTGTTGTAAACATCGGGGGGAGCGTCGACGGTCGCGTGAGTATCACCAGATAGGCACTGGAGCCTGTCCGAGCGGGTAGTAGCCGGGCAGCTTCTCGCCGGCCAGGCTGCGTTCGATCCGCTTCTGCATGCCGGTGCTCAGATCGCCGGACTCGATGAGCGTCGCGAACATCTTCGCGACATGGCCGAAATCGAAGAAGTCACGCTGCCACTCGATGAGCCGGTCGCTGTTGAGACGAAACCAACTGCCGCCGATGCCGTAGATCTCGTCCTGGGTGCCGTTGGTCTTGTTGACGATCTGCTTCCAGAAGCCGACGATTTCGCCTTGCTTGTCGTCGATGAGCACCTTCTGGTACTCGTACACCCAGTTCTCCAGGCCTTCCATCTCCAAGCCCAGCGCGACGTCCCGAATCTCGTCGACTCCGACACACATCACGTCTTCCTTGGGACCGATGTTCCAGCCGTAGGTGGCATCGGCGGCGTAAAAGTCTGCCAACGGCCGCCAGTCGCCCGCCTTTTCGCAGTCCTTGTTGGCCTGGAGCCAGGACTGCACCCACTCTTCGAGTTCTGCACGCGTGAATGACGCCTTGGATGACATTGTCCTTACTCTTTCTCTTTGATGAATAGCGCTTGGGTTGGACACATTTCAACCGCCCGCTCGATCTCCTCGCGGGCGTCATCTGGTGGCTCGGAGTCGATGATCTCGACCTTGCCCCGCTTGGGTACTCGGAAATAGTCGGGTGCCTCCAGCTCACACATCGCGTGGCCCTGGCACAAATCCAAGTCGGCTTCGACTCGGTAACCCATGATCAGCTCCCGTTGCGGCGGCGATAGCGCACCTTGGCGGGCCGGGCCAGTTGCACCACCATCTTGGAATGGTCGTTGTGGTAGCTGTCGGCGGGCTGTGCGATCTCGAACTCATACTCGCGCAACAGGACTGAGAAGATCGCTTTGATTTGCATCTGCGCGAACGCGGCACCGACGCAGCGGTGTCTGCCGGCGCCGAACGGAATCCAGGTCCACCGGTTGATCAGATCTTCTTGCCGAGGCTTTTCGTAACGGTCCGGGTCGAAGGAGTTCGGATCGGGGAAGTCTTCGGGAATACGGTTGGAGATCGCCGGCGATGCCGCGACGAAGTCACCTTCGTGGATCGGGTAGCCCTCGACCTCGAATTCGCCGTGGGCCACCCGCATCAGGATGATCAGCGGGGGATGTAGGCGCAGGGTCTCCTTGAGGACATTGTCCAGTTTCGGAATCTGGCGAAGCGCGTGGAAACTCACTGCCTGGCCGTCGGTATAAAGATCATCGAGCTCCTTGACCACCTCGGCGTAGACGTCGGGGTGACGGATCAGCTCAATCAACGTCCACGACGAGGTGCCCGAACTGGTGTGGTGGCCGGCGAACATCAGCGAGATGAACATCCCGGTGATCTCATCGGCGGAGAAGCGGGGATTCCCTTCCTCGTCTTTGATCGACACCAACACGTCCAGCATGTCGCGGTCGCCCTTGTCCTTGGGCGGGTTGGCGATACGCTGGTTCATCACGCCTTGTACCAGTTCGACCAGGCCGACGCGCGCCTGATCCCGGACCCGGAAGCTCTCGATGTCCATGTAGGCATCGACGTAGCACAGCGGATCGGTGCCTCGCTCCAGCAGGTGGTAGTACTCGGCGAAGCGATGGTCGAGCTGACTGCGGAACTTCACCCCGATCAGGCACGCCGTCGAGGTGTAGATGGTCAACTCGGC
Source organism: Mycobacterium sp. (assembly GCF_035623875.1). Lineage (GTDB taxonomy): Bacteria > Actinomycetota > Actinomycetes > Mycobacteriales > Mycobacteriaceae > Mycobacterium. Next base: position 12,446 of record NZ_DASPSP010000105.1, read on the forward strand.
GAAGAAGTCGAGCAGTTCGATCTCGCCTTCGTCGCCCCAGTTGGCGATCATTTTGCGGACTTCGTTCTCGATCGTCGCCGCGTGGCCCTTCATGTGTTCGCCCCGCAACGCGGTGTTGTGCAGCATCTCGGCGCGGCGCTCGGGGCTGGCGTCGAACACCACGCCCTTGCCGAAGATCGGCGTCATGAACGGATACGCCTCAGCCTGGTCGAGATCCTCGTCGGCAGAACGGAAGAAGAACTCGTTGGCCTCCGAGCCGGAGAGCAGGATGACGTGTTTGTCGGCCAGCTGGAACCAGCCCACGTCACCGCACTCGTCGCGGGTGCGCTGCATCAGGCCGATGGGATCGGTCCGGAACTCCTCGAGATGACCGTGTTCTTCTTCGCCGCCAGAAACCCGCGGCACGATGGCGGTTGTCATGAATCCAATGCCTTCTCATCCAGTTTGAGTTGCTGACGGTCTTTCGTCTTGGTCAGCGGCGCCTCCGGCTGAATCTCCATGTTGACCACGAAACCGCCCCTCGGTGTTTCCGCAACGAACGCGATCGCTCGGGCCAGATCGCTAGCCCGCAGGAAATAGTCGTGGCGCGCCTGACCCCACTTGGCCCAGTCCTCCAGTGCCGGGCCGACCGACTCGGCGGGCAGGCTCCAGCCCATCGCGGTCTTCGTCGGTCCCGGGTGCACGATCGACGCGCGCACGCCGGTGCCCTCGAGTTCCATCTGCAGGTTGGTCACCATCGCGACCAGCGCGGCCTTCGCAGCGCCGTAGGCACCCATGTGCGGTCGCTGCCGCAGCGCCACATCCGAACCCACGAAGATCAGGTCGCCGCGTTGACGTTCGACCATGCCCGGAAGTACGGCGGTGGTCAATCGGTTGGCCCCGATCAGATGGATCTGGATCTGCGATTCGAAAGTGGCGGTGTCGATTTCGTGTAGCCGCCCGAAGTAGGTGTCGCCGGCACCGGTGACCAGAACCTCGATGTCGCCGAGCTGCTCGGTGGCCTGGTGCACGAATCCCTTGACCGACTGGGCGTCGGTGACGTCGAGCGGCAGGGCGATAGCCTCGCCCCCTTCGGCGCGGATCTCCTCGACGATCTCCTGGCACTTCTCAACGCGCCGCGCGCCCAATGCCACGGGGAATCCGTGGGCGGCCATCTCGACGGCAGTGGCCGCCCCGATACCCGACGACGCACCGGCAACGATCGTTGGCCGACGGGCCGGATGTGGTTCAAAGCGTGGCATTTACGAGACCTCCACGGCTATGGGTAGGTGGGCGAACCCGCGGACATTGCTGGAGTGGACGCGGACGGCGTTGGCCTCGTCGACCTGAAATCCGCGGATTCGCTTGAACAGTTCGGTGAGCGCCACCCGCGCTTCCATCCTGGCCAGGTGGGCGCCCAGGCAGAAGTGCGCGCCGCTACCGAAACTCAGTAATTTGGAACCGATGTCGCGCCCAATGACATAGTCATCCGGATGGTCGAACACCCGCTCATCGCGGTGCCCCGAACCGGGTAGCAGCAGGAGGACGTCGCCCTCGGGGATCGTGGTGTCGTAGAGGGTGAGCTCGCCGGAAACCGTGCGGGCCAGGATCTGGCTGGACGTGTCATAGCGCAGGGTCTCCTCGACCCACAGCGGCACCCGCGATAGATCCTGGTACACCGGGGTCAGCTGATCTGGGTTCTTGTGACCCCAGAACGCCGCATTGGCAAGAAGTTTGGTGGTGGTCTCGTTGCCGGCGATCACCATCAGGAACATGAACCCGAGGATTTCTTCGTCGGTGAGCCGGTCGCCGTCGATTTCGGCTTCCAGCAACGCCGAGGTCAGGTCATCGGTCGGCTTCTTGCGACGCTCGGCGACCATCTGTTGGTAGTAGACGATGAGGTTGAGCGACGCCTCGATCGCCGAAGCCGGCACGTCGTTGACCCCGTCCTCGCGGTGCATCACGCCATCGGCCATGGCGCGGATGCGGTCGCGGTCGGGTTCGGGCACTCCCATCAGCTCGGAGATGACATCCATGGGTAGCTTGCCGGCGAATTCCGCGACATAGTCGACGGTTACGCCGGAGCCTGCCTTTTCCAGCATGGTGTCGAGGTGTTGCACGGCCAGTTCGGTAACCCGCGGCTCGAGCTCTCGGATCCGCCGCGGAGTGAAGCCCTTCGATACTAGTGTGCGCAGCCGAAGATGGGCGGGATCGTCCATCGCCAGAAACGACATCGTCTTGGACGCGTGCGGTCCGCGCGACACTGGGTCGAGCGAGACGCCGTCGCGGTTGGACAGCGTAGTGCTGTTGCGAAACCCCTTGTGTACGTCGCTGTGTCGCGACAAGGCCCAGAAGCCGAGCTCGTCGTTGTGATAGAGCGGGGCCTCGTCGCGCAGCCGCCGGTAGTACGGGTAGGGATCCTCGTGGAAGTCGTAGTCATAAGGGTCCAATAGCGGCTTGTCGATCTGAAGGGTCATCGGGCCTCTCCCGATGTGAGAATGAGGCCGACCGCGTAGCCAAGGTGGTCGGCGATTCGGTGATAGGTGTAAGCGCCGCTGGCGGCATTGACCAGCGCGCCGAAGAATGCCATCTCGAGCACCGACACGGTGCGGGGGTCGGCATCGGGCCCGATGGCTGAGGTGATGCGGCGGTGGATTTCCGCGCCGATCCGGTCGCGCACCGACCGGACCGCCGGGTCACCGCCGCCGCCCAGCAAGGCCGTCGTGCACGCCGCGGCAACCTCGGGTTCGTCGGCGACCACCAGCGCCAGGTGACGCAAGGCGCTGTCCACCCGAGTCGGCATGGGCTCGTTGACGTCGGTGAAGTAAGGGACTTGTCGCACCAGATCCAAATAGACCTCGGCGATCAGATGATTTTTCGACGAGAAGTAGGTGTAGGCGGTCGCCGGGGCCACCTTGGCGCGAGCGGCCACGGCGCGGACGGTCAGGTCGGCATAGGACCGCTCCCGCAGGAGCTCCACGCCCGCGGCCAGTACCTTACGGAACGTCTCTTCCTGGCGGCGGTTGCGCTGCACTTCCCCGGCTGGCCCACCGGCCCTGGAAGTGATCGCGACCACGGGATCGCTGGACACGTGTCCAAGTTATCCGATACCTATGTCACCAGGCAAGCCCGGTCAGCAAAATACCTGGAAATGGGTATTTTCGAAGTCGCGTGCGATCGCGTGGAAGACCCGCCCTTGCACTTTGACAGATCCGGCGACTATGGTTCGACCTAACTATTCCGGACAAGTGTCTACTTTTACGAGGCGCGGAGGCGAAGATGGCATTGCTGGCCGACGGCGTTAGCGCTCTGCTCATCGACGGCAAGCTGACCAGCGGCAGCGGGGGCACCTTCGCCACGATCAACCCCGCCACCGAAGAAGTTTTGGGTGCCGCGGCCGATGCCGACACCGAGGACATGGGCCACGCCATCGAGGCGGCGCGGCGGGCCTTCGACGAGACCGACTGGTCACGTAATACCGAGCTGCGGGTGCGGTGTGTGCGCCAGCTGCGCGATGCGATGCGCGCAGACATCGAAGAATTGCGGGAGCTGACGATTTCAGAGGTCGGTGCGCCGCGGATGCTCACGGCCGCAGCCCAATTGGAGGGCCCGGTCGGTGACCTGAGCTTCGCGGCCGACACTGCCGAGTCCTACCAGTGGAACCAGGACCTTGGTGAAGCATTGCCGATGGGAATTCCCACCCGACGCACCGTCGCGCGGGAGGCAGTCGGCGTCGTCGGCGCGATCACCCCGTGGAACTTCCCGCACCAGATCAACCTGGCCAAGCTGGGACCGGCGTTGGCCGCAGGCAACACTATTGTGTTGAAGCCCGCACCGGACACGCCGTGGTGCGCGGCGGTGCTCGGTGAACTGATCGTCGAGCACACCGACTTTCCGCCCGGTGTCGTCAACATCGTCACCTCCAGCGACCACGGCTTGGGGGCGCTGTTGGCCAAAGACCCCCGGGTCGACATGGTTTCGTTCACCGGCTCCACGGCCACCGGGCGCAGCGTGATGAGTGACGCCGCCGCCACCATCAAGAAGGTGTTCTTGGAGCTCGGCGGCAAGTCTGCGTTCGTCGTGCTCGACGACGCCGATCTGGGCGGCGGGTGCTCGATGTCGGCTTTTACTGCGTCCATGCACGCCGGGCAGGGCTGTGCGATCACCACCCGGCTGGTGGTGCCGCGGGCTCGCTATGACGAGGCGGTGGGCATAGCCGCGGGCACCATGGGGTCGATCAAGCCGGGCGATCCGACCGAACCCGGAACCGTTTGCGGGCCGCTGATTTCGGCACGCCAGCGGGATCGCGTACAGGGCTACCTCGATCTCGCGATCGCCGAAGGCGGGACGTTCGCGTGCGGCGGCGGTCGGCCGGCCAACCGAGAGGTCGGTTTCTTCATCGAGCCCACCGTGATCGCGGGCCTGACCAACAACGCCAGGCCCGCGCGGGAGGAGATCTTCGGGCCGGTGCTGACGGTGATTGCCCACGATGGCGACGAAGACGCGCTGCGGATCGCCAACGACTCGCCATATGGCTTGTCGGGCACGGTGTTCAGCGCCGACCCCGAGCGAGCTGCGAGCTTCGCATCGCGCATGCGGGTCGGGACAGTCAATGTCAATGGCGGCGTTTGGTATTCGGCCGACGCGCCGTTCGGCGGCTACAAACAGTCCGGCAATGGACGAGAGATGGGTCTCGCCGGATTCGAGGAGTATCTGGAAGTCAAAACCATTGCGACGGCTGTGTAATCCACGAGCGGCCGGTTATGGCACAGGATTCCGCAATTAGCATGCAATAACTGGCCACTCGGCGGGGAGAGGAAGACAATGGGGCGATTCGAGGACAAAGTTGCCATCGTGACCGGCTCGGGTGGCGGCATCGGTCAGGCATATGCCGAGGCGCTGGCCCGGGAGGGCGCGGCGGTTGTGGTGGCCGATATCAATGCCGAGGCGGCCGCGGGGGTGGCCAAGCAGATCGCTGCCGACGGCGGCACGGCCATCAGCATCCCGGTCGACGTTTCGGACCCGGCGTCGGCCAAGACGATGGCCGACCGCACGCTGGCCGAGTTCGGCGCCATCGACTACCTGGTGAACAACGCCGCGATCTTCGGCGGCATGGAGCTGGACTTCCTGCTCACCGTCGACCCCGAGTACTACAAGAAGTTCATCAGCGTGAACCTCGACGGCGCACTGTGGTGCACCCGCGCGGTGTACAAGAAGATGGCCAAGCGCGGCGGTGGGGCGATCGTCAACCAGTCGTCCACCGCTGCGTGGCTGTATTCGAATTTCTACGGACTGGCCAAGGTGGGTATTAACGGCTTGACCCAACAGCTCTCCCGCGAACTGGGCGGGCAGAAGATCCGAATCAACGCGATCGCACCCGGGCCCATCGATACCGAGGCCAACCGGACCACCACGCCCAAGGATATCGTCGACGACATCGTCAAGGGTCTTCCGCTGTCCAGGATGGGAACCCCGGAAGATCTGGTCGGCATGTGCATATTCCTGTTGTCCGATGAGGCATCCTGGATCACCGGACAGATCTTCAATGTCGACGGCGGACAGGTAATCCGGTCATGACCGATCAGTTGAAACTCGGCTACATCGGGCTGGGGAACATGGGCACACCGATGGCCAAGAAGATGGTCGAATGGCCAGGCGGGCTAACGGTTTACGACATCCGGACCGAGGCGATGACGCCGTTGGCCGAACGAGGTGCCATCCTGGCCGACAGCGTCGCCGAAGTCGCCGTCGCCGACATCATCAGTGTCACCGTGCTCAACGACGAGCAAGTGCGCAAGGTTCTTGGAGAGCTGGCGCCACACGTCAAGCCGGGCACCATCATTGCGATTCACTCCACGATCAGTGACACCACCGCCGAAGAGCTCGCGCGCGAACTGGAGCCACGCGACATTCACGTGGTCGACGCGCCGGTTAGTGGCGGTACGCGAGCCGCGCGTTTCGGTCAATTGGCGACCATGGTGGGAGCCAGCGACGAAGTCTTTGCCCGCGTCAAAGAGCCGTTCTCGCATTGGGCGGAGTTGGTGGTCCACGCCGGCCCACCCGGTGCGGGCACCCGGATGAAGCTGGCCCGCAACATGCTCACCTTCACTACATGGGCGGCCGTGGGTGAGGCGTGGAAGCTGGCCGAAGCCGCCGGGCTGAATCTGCAGGATCTCGGCGACGTGGTCCGGCACACAGACAAGCTGACCGGCGGCGCTGGCTCGATCATGTACCGCGACGACACGAAAGACCTTGAACCGGGCCACTTCCTCTACGAGGGCTTCATGCACACCCGGGGCTTGGGCGAGAAGGATCTCAGCCTGGCGCTCGCGCTGGGTGAGTCCGTTTCGGTTGACCTGCCGCTGGCTAAGCTGGCACTTGAGCGACTGGCGCCCGGTCTTGGGGTACCGCACACAGAGGAAGAGACGTAATGGACGAGCTGCGCCGCAAGGGCCTCGAGAAGATGAACGAGGTCTACGGCTGGGAGATGCCCAACATCGAGGGCGATGCGTACTTCGACCTGACCGTCGACCACCTGTTCGGCACGATCTGGACGCGACCTGGATTGTCGATGCGCGACAAGCGCATCATGACGCTGACCGCGGTGACCGCGGTCGGGAACCGCGACCTGGCCGAGATCCAAATCAACGCCGCGTTGCTCAACGGGGAACTCACCGAGACCGAACTGAAGGAGATGGCCGTCTTCCTGACCCACTATCTCGGGTTCCCGCTGGGCTCGGCGCTCAACGGTGCGGTCGACGCCGTTGTGGCAAAGCGCAAGAAGGCCGCGGCAAAGGGTGCCGGAGAGGACAAGAAGGCCAACGTGGATGCCGCGTTGAAGATGCACTCGGGGGGGTCCGGGACCTAGCCGCTAAAGTGACGTTTCGTGCGCGTCCTGGTGATCGGTTCCGGTGCCCGCGAACATGCCTTGCTGTTGGCCCTGCGCGACGATCCCCAAGTCGAAGCGCTGGCTATCGCCCCAGGTAACGCCGGAACCGCCCGGCTGGCCGAGCAGCATGACGTCGACATCACGTCGGGCGATGACGTCGTTGCGTTGGCCCGCCGGGTCCGGGCCGACCTGGTGGTTATCGGCCCCGAGCTCCCGCTGGTGCTGGGGGTGGCCGACGCCGTGCGTGAGGGCGGTATCGCCTGCTTCGGGCCCAGCAAGGCTGCGGCGCAGATCGAAGGTTCCAAAGCCTTCGCCAAGGACGTGATGGCGGCGGCCGGTGTCCGTACGGCATCGAGCGAGATCGTCGACCAGCCAGGGCGTTTGGACGCGGCGCTGGACCGATTCGGACCGGCTGCCGGCGACCCTGCCTGGGTGGTGAAGGATGACCGGCTGGCCGCCGGCAAGGGTGTGGTGGTCACGCAGAGCCGAGACGTCGCGCGCGCCCACGCCGCGAGCCTGCTCGAGTCCGGGCACCCGGTGTTGTTGGAGTCCTTTCTCGATGGTCCCGAAGTCTCGCTGTTCTGCCTCGTCGACGGCCCGACCGTCATGCCACTGCTGGCCGCCCAGGACTTCAAGCGGGTCGGCGACGGCGACACCGGCCCCAACACCGGCGGCATGGGAGCCTATGCGCCGGTACCGTGGCTACCCTCGGACGTCTATCAGGCGATGGTCAGCGATATCGCGGAACCCGTTGCGGCCGAACTGGTCCGGCGCGGTAGCCCGTTCACCGGCCTGCTGTACGCGGGTCTGGCGGTCACCTCCGGCGGGCCTGCGGTGGTCGAATTCAATTGTCGGTTTGGCGATCCAGAAACACAGTCCGTGCTCGCATTGCTCGATTCACCGCTGGGCCAGTTGCTGTATGCGACAGCCACCGGCGGACTGGCCAATTTCGGCGAGCTGCGTTGGCGCGACGGTGCGGCAGTGACGGTGGTGCTGGCGGCGGAGAACTATCCGGGCCGGCCCCGGGTCGGTGACGTGATTGTGGGCTCGGACGCAGGCGGGGTCTTGCATGCCGGAACGGCCCGCCGCGACGACGGTGCGATCGTGTCGTCAGGCGGCCGAGTGCTCTCGGTGGTGGGTACCGGGGCGGATCTGTCCGAGGCCCGTTCTGTCGCCTATGCAGCGATCAAGTCAATCCGGTTGCCCGGCGGCCACTTTCGCACCGACATCGGGTTGGCTGCTGCAGAGGACAAGATTCGCGTCTAGTCAGCGGCAGCCTCGGTACGGATGTGTTCACGGCGCAGACCCAGCCCCACTGTTCGCCCCAGTAACCTCTTGACCGGCCCGAAGCGACTCAGCAGCCGCAATGTCCACAACGGTGGCTGGGTATTCCTCAATCGCGCGAGATTCGCCGTCTGCGCGCGCTGCAGCGTCTGGGCCACTTTCGTCGGGGTCTGTCGGCGTTTCTGCACCGCGCGCAGGTCGCTTTCATTCAACCGCCCCTCCTGCAGCGGCCCGGTTAGTGCGTTGGCGGCGGCCACCGCGTCGGCGATGGCGTAGTTGACGCCGATCCCGCCGACCGGGGACATCGCGTGCGCGGCGTCGCCGATACACAACAAGCCCGGTAGCCACCACTTTCGCATCCGGTTGGCGCGCACCGACAGCAGTTTGACTTGATCCCAGTCGGTCAGTGAGTCGAGGCTGGTGGCCAAAAACGGCGCGGCCGAAGCGATCTTCGATCGAAATATCGGTAGCCCATCCGCCTGCACCCGTTCGAAGCCGCCCTTGTCGATGATGGCTCCGCATTGCCAGTAGTCGCCACGGTCAATCGCGATGATGATCTGGCCGCCACCGATATATCCGAGAGTCTCGGGCGCGGAATCGCCACGCGGAAGCCGAAACCACAGCACGTCGATCGGCATCGGGAACTCCGTGACCGGCAGGCCCGACTGTTCCCGGATGACCGACCATCGTCCGTCGCACGCGACCGTCACATCGGCGCGAATCTCAAGATGGCCGCTCGGGTTTCGCGCGGTGACGCCGACGACTCGATCGTCGTCCCACAGTAGGCCGGTTGCTTCGGTGTTCATCTCGAGGCGGAAGCAGGGGTATCTCGTGGCCTTAGCTGCCAGGAAGTTCAGAAAGTCCCATTGCGGCGCCAGCACAACGTATTTGCAGGCGGTGGGCAGACGGCGAAAGTCGATGAGATCGAACGTCTCGCCGTTGACTCCGATGCCCAGTTGGTCCATCGCCTGGTGCGGGACATCGCGGAGAAACTCGTCGAGTAGTCCGAGCTCGCGCAGTAACTCCGTGGTCGATGGATGGACCGTGTCCCCGCGGAAGTCGCGGAGAAAGTCGCCGTGCTTCTCCAGCAAGATGGTCTGCACACCCGACCGCGCGAGCAGATAGCCGTGCATCATCCCGGCCGGTCCGCCACCGACCACAAGACACGTGGTCTTCCACTTCTCCATCCGAGCTCCTTGTCGTATTCCGAAACGGGTCAGGGCCCGGGTCCTAGATGAGCCGGGCGACGTCGAGTAATTGTCTGGCTTTGTATTCCCCCTGTACGCCTGCGTATTTGGCAAATTGGTGGACGAACAGGTCGGCGGCGGCGGACTCGGCCGACGCCGGTGCGGGGCCGTGGTCGAGGATGTGATTCAGCCAATCGAAGATGGCGGCTTGGGCGTAACTCAAGCCACCCATTTGGCAGTGGCTTGATGCCCCCTCGGCGCGGGTAAACAGGCGGACATAGCGGTCGCATTTGAGCGCGAGCATGAAATCGAGAATGTCGATGATGATGTCGGCCGACGGTGCCGCAGCATCGTGAATGTCGTCCTCGCTAAACAAAAACAGCATCGGGTTGTGATAGCGGTCGGTGAGACCCTTGATGGTGTAAGGCTGGTAGACCTGCACCCATTCGTGGGCGTTTCGGATGCCGAGTGTCCATTCGGAGTGCTGAAAGCCCCAGCGGGCCGGGGTGTTGAACTTCATCAATGTCTTGAACGCCACATCCATGAAGGCGTTGCTCTTGAGCAGTCCCTTCATCCCAGCTCGTGCGGCCGCGCCACAGTCGACGACCAGGGAGTTGGGGATGCAGGCGTGGATGCGTTGGTCGAGCGCGCCTCGGGTAGCCAGATAGCCGCCCATCGAGTACCCGATGATGGCCAGCTTGCTTGGGTCGACGTCGGCGCGGCCGAGCAGGTAGTCCACCACGGCCCCAACGGGCTTTTCGTAGTCGGGACGAAATACCAAGCCCGGGTTGGTTTTCAGCGCACCCCATTGTCCAGGGCCCTCGAACATCAGGCAGTTCCAGCCATGGGCCGGTGCCGCGGCGCCGATCCAGCAATACAGCTCCTCCAAGGTGGAGTCAAAGCCGCCCAATGCGATCAGGGTGGGACGCTGGCCCTCGCCGCTAGAGACGAAGTAGGCCGGTAACTGCGCACCCTCAAAGTAGATGTCCAGGCGCTCCACCACAGCGTCGTTGCGCTCAATCATCCGGTGAAAGCAGTCCTTGCTGTGCCGCCATAGCTGGGTGTGTCGCAGGTCGGTGTGATGCGTGTAGAACACCGCCATCCGGTAATAGTTGGCCGCGCGCAGGAACGCGTCGCGGGCGCTCACCCGGTTGCCGAGGAGGTCTTCGCGCTCGGCGAACTCGGCGACCCGGTCAGCGGTGGCAGCCCATAGGGTGGTCCAGCTGTTGAAGTCGTTGTTCTTGACCCGGCTCATCGTGTCCATGCACTCGCCGTATTCCGCCGCACCGGCCGCCTGCAGTGATAATCCGCGGACGAATTCGAAGTTGAACCCGCCGACGGTCTTGTCGGTGAAATCAACTTTCATCGCGACCTTTCACCGTCGCCGTTTCCGCGCGTCGCAACGCCGCGATCCAGCTGTTCACCGCGCGAGCGTCAGCGCGATACAACGTGCCGGCCGGCACACCCAGATACCGTTCGATCGCTTCGATGTGCGCACCGTGGGTGGCTACCACCTCTTCGACGTTGGCTGCGCCAGTGAGGAGCTGTTGAGCCATCGCGTCCTGAAGTGCTTGCACGACTGCGACGATGATCGCGCCGGCCTGTTCTGGATAAGCCGTCGCGAACTGATGCTCGTCGACACCCTGCCGCACGATCACGCTCAGCAGCGGTGCCAATCGTTTCGCTGTCGCGCGATCCACCAGTAGTCGGAAGCCAAGGTTGTCGGGTGCGTACCAGACCGGAAGCATCGCCACCATGAGGTTCTGCCGCTCGGACTTCCAGCGGATGATCTCGCCGAAGAACAGTTGCAGCTTCTCCGTGGCCCCCAACTCTGAATCATCGGCGATTCGGGAAAGGGCGCGCTCGGAATCGTCCACCAGCCGTTGAGTGAGGGCTTCGACCACCGCCGGCTTGGAGTCGAAGTAGTGGTAGAACGCGCCCTTGGAGATGTCCAGGTCCTCGAGGATGTCTTGAACCGTCAGGCGCTCATAGCCGTTGGACAGAATCAGCCGCTGCGCGGCGTCAAGAATCGCATCGCGTCGCGCAGCCTGCTCGACAACGTTGACGGTCCGGGCCATCCGGCCTCCCCATTAGTAAACCGACGGTCGGTTTATTTAATGATTCTGACTGGTCTCCCGGCCCGGGTCAAGACTGCAGAAGGCGCCGGCCGGTCTAGAAACCCGCAGCCTGGCCGTCGCGGCGAGGGTCGCTCACCGCGAGATATCCGTCGTCCAGCCGCCAGATCGCCTGACAGCTGCCGAACTGGTTGTAGTCGTTCGTGGTGACCAAATGATGGCCGCGCCGCTCGAGTTCGTCGAGCGTTGACGGCGGAAAACCTGTCTCGCAGCAGACTTGCATGCCCTGCACCCAGCGGAAGCGCGGGCCGTCGCAGGCCGCCTGCGGGTTCTGGCCGTGGTCGACGATGCGCGTCACCAGCTGCACGTGACCCTGGGGCTGCATCGGGCCGCCCATCACCCCGAAGCTCATCACCGGTGTGCCGTCTTTACTCAGAAAACCGGGGATGATGGTGTGGTAAGGGCGTTTGCTCGGCCCCACCCGGTTCGGATGACCAGGCGCCACAGCGAAATCCGCGCCACGGTTTTGCAAGGAGATCCCGGTCCCGGGTACCACCACGCCGGAGCCGAATCCCATGTAGTTCGACTGGATCATTGACACCATCACTCCCGAGGCGTCGGCGGCGGTGAGATACACAGTGCCGCCGTTCGGTGTCCCAGCGGACGCCTGTTTCGCCCGGTTGCGATCGATCAGCATCGCGCGCATCCGCAGGTATTCCTTGTCCAGCAGCCGCTCCGGGCGCACCGCCATGTGCTCGATGTCGGCGACATAGGCCTGGGCGTCGCCGAAAGCCAGCTTCACCGCCTCGATTTGGAGATGCACGCTGTCGGCGGAATCCACTGGGAAAGAAGCCATATCGAGCTGCTCGAGGATGCCCAAGGCGATCAACGCGACGATGCCTTGGCCGTTCGGCGGTATCTCGTGGACGGTGTAGCCGCGGTAGCCGCCGTTGATCGTCCCCACCCAGTCGGCGCGATGGGCGGCGAGGTCGCTGGCCCGCATGATGCCGCCGTTGGCCGTTGCGTGGGCTTCCAGCTTCGTCGCCAGTTCGCCGCGATAGAACGCCTCGCCGTTGGTTGCCGCGATGGTCTCCAGCGTGGCCGCGTGTTCGGAAAGAATGACCGGTTCGCCGGGCTTCGGCGCGCGACCGCCGGGCATGAACGCATCGGCGAACCCGGGCTGGGACTTGAACAGCGGGACCATCGCGGACCATTGCTCCGCGATCGTCGGGGAGACCAGGAAGCCGTTGCGCCCGTATGAGATCGCGGGCGCGAAGAGTCGCTCGAAGGGAAGCTTGCCGAACTTGGCGTGCAGTTCGACCCACGCCGACACCGCGCCCGGCACGGTTACCGAATTCCAGCCAAGCGCGGGAACACCGTTGCCGCCGAAATACTCTGGCGTCCACGCCGCGGGCGAACGCCCCGACGCGTTCAGCCCGTGCAGTTCTCGGCCATCGTGGACGATGGCGAAGGCGTCCGAGCCGATGCCGTTGGAAACCGGTTCCACCACCGTGAGCGCGATCGCGGTGGCGATGGCGGCGTCGGCCGCGCTGCCGCCGTCGGCGAGCATCCGAAGACCCGCCTGGGCGGCAAGCGGTTGTGTGGTGCACACGACGTTGCTTGCCAGGACGGGCTTTCGCGGCCAGGCGTAAGGCAGGTCCCAATCGAATGGCTGCACCGGTCAATCACCTTTCCCGAACTGTTCGGCCACCGCTCGGCGATCAACCGAACCTTTCGCGGTGTGCGGAAGCACGTCGGTCAGCGCGATGCTGGCGGGCACCTCGAAGGCGGCGAGCCGCGCACGGCAGAACTCGGTAAGTTCGGCGGCGGTCGGCGGGGCGGACGGATCGGGCACTACCGCCGCGGCGACGGTCTCCCCGTAAAGCTGATCGGCAACGCCGAACACGGCCGCCTCCACGACATTCGGGTGACTGGCCAGCACGCCCTCAACCCGCTCCGGCGATATATTCTCCCCGCCGCGGATGATGAGCTCCTTGATGCGGCCACGCAGCGTCAACTCGCCGTCCGCCGACAGCGACCCGAGGTCCCCGGTGCGCAACCATCCGTCCGTGAATGTCTGCTCGGTGGCGCTCGGATTGGCCAGGTATCCGCGCACCACGGTGGGGCCGCGGACCCAGATTTCCCCGACGGCATCCGGTGGGCAGGGTCGACTGTCGTCGCCGACGATCTGCACTTGCACTCCCGTCGACCGGCCGACCAGGCCGGCCGTCACCGTCTCGTCCTCGCTGGTGCTTGCCATCTGGTGGGTGGCCTCGGTCATGCCGTAGGCGGACAGCACCGATGCCCCGAACGTCGTCTGCAGCGCTTCGGCAGTTTCCGGGTTTAGCGCCGCGCTGCAACTACGAACGAAGCGCAGCCGGGCACGTTCCGGGCCAGCGTCAGTTTCCTTGCGGCTCAGCAGTATTTGGTGAATCGTCGGCACCGCGGTGAACCAGGTTGCGCGCGCCGCCCGGAGGTCGTCGTCGAACGTGTGCGCGGAAAACCTCCCGCCAGCGGGAATCAGCGCAGTGCCCCCCGACGCCAGAGTCGACAGCAGCGCGGCTATCAGCCCGTGCCCGTGGAACAGCGGCATGACCGCGACGGTCGCGTCATCGGGGCCGAGCCCGTAGCTGGCGACGACGTTGCCGACCGAGGTCGCGACGTTGTGGTGGGTCCAGGGGACCATCTTCGGGGCACCGGTGGTGCCGCCGGTGAACATGATCAGCGCGTCGTCCGGCCGCAATCCGTCCGGTCCGGCGCTTGCCGGGGATGGCGTCACCGCGGTGTCGAGATGCGCGGTGATGGCGGCTCCGCTGACCGTGACCGAGATCGGCCAGTGTGGCAGAACCCCGCTTTCGCCGGGCGTGTCACCGTCGACCAAGACGACGCGTCCGCCGGCGGCCATGATCCGGGCACCCTGGTCGGCGACCGGCAATGCCGGATCCAGTGGAACCACAACCAGCTCCGCACGCGAAGCTGCCAATAATCCGAGAACGAACTCGGCGCTACTTTGCGCCCGCAGGCCCGCCCGGTCGCCGGCCAACAGGCCACCTTGGCTGAGCTGTCCGGCCAGATCGTCGACCAGTCGCACCAGGTCGCGGTAAGTGATCGGGATGCGATCGGCGGTGACGACCAGCGCGTGCGCCTCCGGATGGCGACGTGCCGTCGCGGCGACCAGGTCGGCGATACGGGGGCTCGAACCGCTGTCGTGGGTCTTCATCCTCCACACGATGCCCCCGATGCCGCGCGGCCGTCCAATACCCGTCCGCTACTGCTCGACAGACGCTGTGTATCGCTGCATAGCAGCTCGGTCTTGGACGGCCGGGGAAAATCGGATAACAGTGAAGGCCATGAGCACCGAATCGGCACCTGAGCTGACCGACGGCTTCCATCTGTTCGTCGACGCCCTCAAGCTCAACGGAATCGACACCATCTACGGGCTTGTCGGCATCCCGATCACCGACCTCGCCCGTCTCGCGCAGAAATCCGGCATCCAGTTCATCGGTTTCCGGCATGAGACCTCCGCCGGCAACGCCGCCGCTGCCGCGGGGTTCCTCACCCGCCGGCCCGGTGTCTGCTTGACGGTTTCGGCGCCCGGTTTTCTCAACGGCCTGGTTGCGCTGGCCAACGCCACGACGAACTGTTTCCCGATGATTCAGATCTCGGGATCCAGCGAGCGGCACCTGGTGGACATGCAACGCGGCGACTACGAGGAACTCGATCAGCTCGCCGCGGCCCGACCGTTCGCGAAGGCGGCCTACCGGATCGGTCGAGTGGAGGACATCGGCCTGGGTGTCGCCCGTGCCATCCGCACCGCGATCTGCGGCAGGCCCGGCGGCGT
>NZ_DASPSP010000108.1:0-9593 GCF_035623875.1 Mycobacterium sp.
CGGTGGGGTTTCGCCGCCTCGGCTGCCACGGTCGACGTGCACGCGGTCAACCTACTGGCGGCCTCCGACGAGTCATGGACACACTCGGCCGGCCGGTGGCTGTTCGACATGGCGATGCTGGTCGGCTTGGGTGCAGTGGCCACCGCGGCGCTGCGCTGGCGGCTGAGGCGCCCGGCGCGCCGGCACTGATCGCCTCAATACCGTTCTTAGACATAACGTCTCACTTGTCGACAGTAGGCCGAGTATTCGTCACCATACTGTCGCCGCATGAACTCCTCCTCGCGCAATACGGAACCCAGTTCGGAAACACCAGGAATTGGCCCACCAAAACAAGAAACAGCGCGACGTAGATGGGGTTACGGCTCCAAGCGAACGCCCCGGTGGTCACCAGCTCGTCGGGGCGGTCGACGTCGATGTCAACTCGAAAGCTTCTGCCGAACGAGATCAGGCTCGCCAGCATGACAAGTAGGCCGGCACAACATAATCCGATTCCGATCCAGGCCACGGCTTCGGACCGGAAAAACCTTCTGCCGCCAACCAGCGGCCAATCCAACGCCGCGGCAAAGACGGTGTAGAAATAGAACAGCACGATCGGCGGAATGAAGTAATCCTTCTTGTCAATACTGCCGAAATGCATTGCGCGTGTTCCAGTCATGCTCAGTAGCAAGACTGGCATGAAGACCATGCCGACCAGGAGCACGATCGTTCCGGCGGCTAGATATCCTGGCAAGTACGTTCCGCTTAAGCGGTTTCGACTCCGTTCACCTCATGCCAAAGCGCTTCGTAACACATTGCTGCGACGCTGTGCGGGGCGAACGCTGTTACCGGCGCCCGTTGTTCGGCCATCTGCTCGATGATCGACAGGGCTGGAATCGCCGTCTTCAAGATTCCCGCTCGTTTAGCCGGCAACTGTTCCACGAGGTCGCGGTGCAGCCGCTTGCGCGCGTCGACCATCGAGAAGAACGCACGCACCCGTGGTCTGCGGCCATCGAAATCGCCCACGAAGCCGGATAATTGATCGAATGTGCGCACCGAGAGCGTGGCCGGAATCATCGGCACCAGTAACATATCGACCGCATGCAGGACGTTCTCCGACAGCAGCGAAATGCTCGGCGGGCAGTCCAGGAAGACCACGTCGTATTCGTCGTCGAACGGTCGCAGCAGCTGGTGAATCCGGCGGGTCGGCCGCTTCATGTCGTCAAGCTGTAAGTCCATGTTGCGGTAGCGGAAATCGGCCGGCAGTAAGTCAAGCCCGTCGAAATCGGTGGCCTTGATCGCGTCGTCGAGCGATCGCGTTCCGTCCACCAGCGCTCGACTGCCACCCTTGACTTTGGGCCGCACCCGGAAAAGGTAGGTGGCCGCGGCCTGTGGGTCGAGATCCCACAGCAACACGTTGTATCCGCTGCGCGCGGCCAGATGGGCAAGGTTGACCGCGGCCGATGTCTTGCCGACGCCGCCCTTGATGTTGTAAGTCGCGTAGATCTTCATCAGCGCACCAGCGCCTTCACTCGGGCACGGTTCTCATTGGCCAGGAATGGCTTCAGCCGGCCCACCAGCGCTCCCCGCGCATTGAGCTGATGTGCGTCGAGCTGCGCAGCCAGTTCCCCCATCGCCAGCACGGTTGCCGGCGGCGCAGCGCCCTGTTCCATCATCACCGCGGCGAATTCTCGGACCGCTTCCCGCTGGACTTCGCCATCCTGGAAGTCGCCGAGCGTGTCCTGCAGCGCTTTGAGCTCCTTAATCAGAGGGCGATACGGCGCGTCGGCGCACAATGGCCGGAATACCTCGAGCAGATAGCGCAATTCCTTGCAGCGCTTGCGCAGTTCATGCACCTGATCGCTCGGCGAGTCGGCGGCGATCAGCTTGCCGCGCCGCACGACCTTCCGGAACGCCCCCTCAATGCGCCGCCGGGCCACCGCAGCGACCGCCGGCCCGCCATCGCCGTCAGCGGCCACCTGGGCGAGCTCGGTGCGCCAGTCGCTCATCAGTTGTTCGAAGCGCCGCGAACGCAGCCCGCGCACCAGACGGCGGCGTTCCGCTGCGCGATGCCGAATCAGAAAAGACCGGAACGGGTCGAGGTCGCGCGGATCGGCCGACGCCAGCCTGGCGGCCATGTTGTCGAGCTCGAGCAGGTATACGTCGAGATCGCGCACGGGCGTAGTCAGATCACCGAGCCACTTGAATTCCGGCTGGAACCGGTCAGCCAAATTCGCGGGCAGCACATCACCGACGAGCTTGAGAATCGAACGGGTGCGCCGTACCGCGACCCGAAGGTCGTGCAAGAACTCGGTGTCGATCGCCGCGATCGTGCCCGCCACGTTGTCATCGATGGCGGCTGCGAACTGCGCGAGCATATTCGCAATGGCCACCGGCGCAGGCGTTTCCGGGCGCAGCGGCGCCGTCGGGTTCTGCTCATGGTCGCTGGGACTGCGACTGGCAAGCGCCAGCGCGTCGTCGTAGGGCGTCGTTGTCGACGCGGTGAGCCCATCCACGCTACCCATCAGGCGGGCAATGCGATCACCGTCTAACTCGTAGCCACGCAGCGGCTGGACCTGCAGCTGGCTGGTGGCGTCGTCGGCGCTTTGGGTCAGTAGGCGGGCAACAGTTTTCTCGTCGGCGTTGAGTACCCGGCTCTCGCGCACAGCACGCTGCACGGTGACGACCGACAGAAGTGCCCGCGGCGCGACAATCGGATCCAGTGCATCGCGCAGCCGCCCGGCCGGCAGATCGTGCAACAGTGCTGGCCATTTCTTCGCCCGGGGCCCTTGCAACCGGCTGCCATCCGGGAACTCCATGATCAGTGGACCGTCGTCGACGTACTCAAGGGATATCCCCGCTGAGTGCAGCCGCCAATCGAAGGTATCCAGCCAGGTGTGTGAGACGGTTCGTTCCGGTCCGGCGACCAGGGCGAAGTTCGGATGCAGCGCAGCCTCGACCGCCTCAACGTCAACCGCACCCTGCCTGCTGAAGGCGCGGGAAAACTTGCCCATGGCATACCTTCCCTTGGCCGCATGGCCGCGACCGCGCGACAGATGATAGCCACCTTGGGTTAACGGACTGTTCACCTGGCCGCGGGGCCGTCAAAGTGTCGGCTGACCTCGCGGAGCTTACTCCGGCGGTGCGAGGGTCGAGTTACCGTCGGGTATGACCACCACAGCCGAACATTTGCGCAACGCGCTGGACGGACGTTGGCGCGACGTGAAGAACCAGATGCGGGAGCGGTTGAGCGACGAGGTCTTCCGTCCGCACTACACACCGAACACGGTGATCGCGCGCACCAAGGTGGCAGAGCAAATGTCGATCATGGCCGCCGCCGGCGCGGCCGATGACGGCTTCCGCAAAGAACACGGCGGGACCGGCAATGTCGGGGCGGCGATCACGATGATCGAGATGCTCGCGATGTCGGATCTATCGCTGATGGTCAAGGCGGGCGTGCAGTGGGGCCTGTTCGGCGGTGCCGTGGAGAATCTCGGCACCGAACGCCACCACGAAGCCTACGTGAAAAAGATCATCAACCTCGAGCTGCGCGGCTGTTTTGCGATGACCGAGACCGGACACGGCAGCGACGTCCAGTCACTCGAGACGACCGCGACGTACGACGCGACCAACCAGGAGTTCGTCGTCCACTCCGCCACTCCGACCGCGCGCAAGGACTACATCGGCGGTGCCGCCGAAACCGCTGCCATCGCAGCGGTATTCGCCCAACTCATCACCACCGAGGGCGACGAGCAGGTCAACCACGGCGTGCATTGCTTCATGGTGCCGATCCGCGACGCCGACGGCAACGACCTGCCCGGTGTGACCACGTCGGACTGCCAGTACAAGGGCGGCCTGCCCGGCGTCGACAACGGCCGCATCGTTTTCGACCACGTTCGCGTTCCACGGGTGAATCTGCTGAACAAGTATGGCGACGTGGCCGCCGATGGCGCCTACAGCTCACCGATCGAAAACCCGAATCGCAGGTTCTTCACCATGATCGGCACCCTGATCCGCGGGCGGATCTGTGTGGGTGGCAGCGCAGGCAACGCAGCACGGGTGGCGTTGGACATCGCCACACGGTATGCGTTGCAGCGCAGGCAATTCAGTGCACCCGACAACGAGGGCGAGGTGCTGATCATGGACTACCTGGTGCACCAGCGAAGGCTGTTCCCGTTGATCGCGCGTTCGTATGCGTTGCAGTTCGCGCAGAACGAGCTGGTGGCCAAGTGCCACGATCTGCAGACCTCGGACGCACCCGACGCCGAGGAGCAACGCGAGTTGGAATCGCGGGCGGCCGGTCTCAAAGCGGCCAACACCTGGCATGCGTCCAAGGCTATTCAGGAAGCCCGGGAAGCCTGCGGCGGCGCCGGATACATGGCCGACAACCGGTTGATCGCGCTGCGCGCCGACACCGACGTGTTCACCACCTTCGAAGGCGACAATCATGTGCTGATCCAGCTGGTGGCCAAGGAGCTGCTGACCGCCTACGCCGACGACATCAAGGGTATGAGCCCAGTGGAGTGGGTGCTGTTCGCCGCCAACTTTGCCGGTGAGCGGGTGCTGAAACGCACTGCGGCAGAGACGATCATCCAAACCATCGTCGACGCACGGCAGGACAACGAAGAAGAAGGCAGCCTGTTCAACCGCGGCACCCAGGTCAAGATGTTCGAGGACCGCGAGGAATACATGATTGCCTCGGTGGCGCGCCGGCTACAGGGCAAATCCAAAGAAATGTCGGCATTCGATGCGTTCAACGCCGTGCAGGATCACGTGTTGCATGCCGCGCACGCACATATCGACCGGGTGGTGCTGGAAGCGTTCGTCGCCGGGATCGACTCGTGTGAAGACGACGCGGCCCGCAAGGTGCTCGGGCTGGTCTGTGATCTGTATGCGTTGTCGGTGATCGAAGATGACAAAGCGTGGTACGTCGAGCACCGGTACCTGTCCACCGAACGCGCCAAGGCGGTCACTCGCGCTATCAACGACCGGTGTCGGTTACTGCGGCCCTACGCGCAAACACTGGTCGACGGATTCGGGATCCCCGAGCCGCTGCGATACGCCGTTATGCTGCATCCAGAGAATCTGCCGGGCTGATCTGACGGCGAGCAGACGTAAAGGCCCCGCGACACGCCGACGAGGAGGGGCTTATGTGTCTGCTCGCGCGAAGGCTCTAAATCACTTCGATCAAAACACTTGGTTGCCGGATCAAGCTGGAGCAGATCATGACCGCACCGACAGATGCAGCCATCACCTCCACTCAACTCCGCGATCTCCTCGCGTCGTCTGCACCTCTGAGAATTCTTGACGTGCGAACGCCTGCCGAGTTCGAGACCTCACACATCAGCGGGTCCTACAACGTACCGCTCGACCTTCTGAATCAGCACGGTCCCGAGATGGTCCGGCAACTCAACAACGAACATGACGTTGTATTGGTGTGCCGCTCAGGTCAATGTTCGATACAGGCCGCAGAATTGTTGCGCAACGCGGGCCTGACCGGTGGACGAGTTCTCGAGAAGGGCATCACCGATTGGGAGGGGCAAGGCTTCGCCGTCGATCGTGGCGTCCAACGATGGGAGCTCGAGCGGCAGCTGCGCCTGGTAGCCGGATCGGTCGTGCTTACCTCTGTTGTCGGGAGCGTCGCCCTACCGCGACTCAAATGGCTGGCGGCGGCGATCGGCGCCGGCTTGGCCTACGCCGCGATATCCAACACTTGCGCAATGGCAACGGCGCTGTCCAAGTTGCC
The DNA here is from genome assembly GCF_035623875.1 of Mycobacterium sp. GTDB lineage: Bacteria > Actinomycetota > Actinomycetes > Mycobacteriales > Mycobacteriaceae > Mycobacterium. The sequence goes on from NZ_DASPSP010000108.1 coordinate 5,723, forward strand.
CTATAACCGGGGCGCGGCGTCCGATGCGAAAACAGTTCTCGCCCAACTCGATACGCCGGCCAGTGCCAACTCAGCGACCGTCCGCGGGCGTTAAAATCACTGCTGAATTAAGGGTTCCGGGATCGTTCAGCACCCCGAACGCTAGTTGGCAGGCATCACGGTATGCTTGGAACGCTACATGCTTTTGATCGGGAACCGCGACGAAGGGTTATTCGCATGAATCCGAACCCGGACTACGATGCCAGCGACGAGCTGGAGTACGGCATCGCGGCGTACGCATGGCTCCTGAGAGGCGTCTACCCGCCGCCTTCGTATGCCCCCGACCTGGGACCCTCTGGCGGGTAGCGCAGGTCACGCCGGCGGCGGCACATAGGTGGCCGCCGAGTTGCGCAACTGCCACAGCTGGGCTGGGCAGTAGATATTCACCGCGTTCGAGATCAAGTAGTTGGCCGAGTACTCGTCGTTGGGCAGCACGTCATTTTTCACGTCGCCGATGACTTGGGCGTAGCTCGCCCCGCCGGTAATCTTGTCGCAAATGCCGTGGGCATAGCTGATGGCATCTGCTGTGTTCGCGAAACTGTATTGCTTGCGCACGGTCGTGTCGTAAATGAACTCAATATCGGGGGCCGGAACGGCGTGCGCCAGCGGCGTTATGCCGCCGCAAAATGCCGCGGCGACGATCAGACCCGCCAGCCACATCCCACGCTTCATCGCAGTCCCGCTCATGCCGGTTGCCCGTATACGGCGACGAGCACGCTGCGGTCGAAGCTGTTTTCTGACCACACGCCGATCTGAGTATTGGCGCAATTCGACATGATCGCCATGTAGTCGGGGCGGTAGTACCAATTACCCATGACGTCAAGGTCATTGATGGCCAACGACTGGTTGATCGCCACGGTCTCGGCGACAGTGCCGTTGTAGCCGGCGCCGCGGGCACGGTCCGCCACCGACGACCCGTCCGACCCGACGTCACCATCGAGGCCGCGATTGTTGAGCACATCGACCGTGTGGCGCTGCGCGGCGGACTGTAGCTGCGGATTGATCTTCAGGTTGGTTTTGCAGCCGGCCTGCCTCTTGATGGTGTCGACGTTGGCCACGATGCCGTTGTTGAGCCGGTCGTTGTTGCCGGGAACCCCGGGAGCGGCCGATGCGGCGATCACGCTCGGGGAGACGAGCCCGGCGCCGACCGCCAACGGTATCGAGATGATCTGTGCACATTGGCGGATGCGCTTGTCAGTCATGGCATCTCATCTCTTTCGAATCACTAGCGGATGTTCGCGGCTAGGTCGCCGGACATTGCACCGAGCTGTTGTCCCCACGTCGGCCAATCGTTGCCCCCGCCGCGGCCCAGGTCGAAGTGGCCGTTCTTGCCGCCGACGTCGCGGTAGTGGGAGTAGAACTGAGCGTTGGTGCCCTGGGAGATATCGCCGTAGCCGGCCATCGCGCCCTGATCAGTCGGGGCGCCGCTCCCTGGGCTGTAAATCCAAAGCCGGGCGTCATTGTCGACGAGCTGCTGAATGTTCTGGTTGGGCGAGTGCCATTTCCAGCGACCCAATTGGGGCGGGCCCCACATGTGGTCGCTGTCGGCACCGCCTTGTTTGAGCGCCGCGGTGATCGTTCCGTCCACTCCGGTGCGCTCGGGGGTGAGGAATCCCGATAGCGACCCGGCATAGCGGAACCGATCAGGATGGAACGTGACCAGCGCGGCCGCCGCGTATCCGCCTTGGGAGACACCGACAACGCCGTGCCCGCCGGGCGCCAGGCCCTTGTTGGCAGCGAGCCAGTCTGGCAACTCGGTGGACAAGAACGTGTCCCACTGTTTGCTGCCGTCCTGCTCCCAGTTGGTGTACATGCTGTAGGCGCCGCCAGCCGGTGCTACCACCGAAATCCCTTTGCCGGCAAGGGCGCCGAATCCGTTACCTGCCGTCACCCAGTTGCTGACGTCAGGCGCGGCGTTGAAACCGTCCAGCAGGTACGCCGCGTGCGGGCCACCGGCCAGGAAGGCCACCGGGATGTCACGACCCATCGACGGTGACGGCACCAACAGGCTCTCGAAGCTGGCCGCCTTAGTGGTGCCCGTCGAGCCCGAAATCATGCTTGCTGCAAAGCATCCGACCGTCAGTGCGATGGCGGAAAGCCGCCGGAAATTCAACGACACACTCTTCATCCTTGCCTCACTTGTCCATCGCTCACACCGGGTCGAACTGCGAAATGAGCCATCGACCGTCGACCTTCTCCAGACTGACGCGCACACTGGACGTGGTCTGAGTGGGTGCATCGTTGCCGATGGTGGTGGTCTGGTCGACGAAAACCAGCACCACCGCGTGCTTTCCAGTCGCCGACACCGAGGCCGCCGCAGGAACGGTGGCCACCGCCGAAATGTGCTGCTGCTTTGCCCCGGGAGCTACGACGTCGTTGGTGAGCTGGGTGTACTGCTGGCGGAAGCCGGCCGTGAGCCGCTCGGCGGCAGCCTTCAAGTCGCGGTCCACCGTTTCGGGCTTGTACGACAGAATCGCGACGGTGCTCTCGGAGGCCGCCCGCACGGATGCTCCTGCGGCCGCATGCGATTCCCGCGCCGTGCCGTCGAGCCATTTCAGATAGCCATCGCCTAGGGCGATGATCAACGCCAGCGCGGGTAGTCCCACAATCAGCAGACGAGTCCAGGAGAACCGGCTGCCCCGCTCGACCGGCGCTTCCACAGCGTCGTTGTCGGCTTCTGTTTCGTCAACGTCAAGCAGGTCCGCCTCGTCAGCCGCCTCCGCCTCATCGGCCAGATCATCGCGCTCGGTCAGGTCGTCGAGCGACGACTCGTCGGCGGCCGGGTCAGTGTCATCGGACATCGCGGAGTCCTCCTGCTGCCCTGTTAGTGCAGTTCGACTACTCACGGTACGAACTCCACATTCGACACCTTGGCGCTGTCCTCTGTTCTGTCAACGGTGAGTCGCATCCGCCATCTGCGCGGCTCCTGATCTGCCGGAGCCGCGGCCATTGACGTCTTCACTGCGACCGCGACGAGCACTTGCGCTTGGTCCTTCGTGTAAGAGAGCAGACCCGCCTCGGAGATGGTGCCCTCCGATTTGGACTGCACTTTCTTGACGACCTCGACGAATGGTTGCGACCGGTTCTGGAATTCGTCGTGAAAGGCGCCGGTGGCCGAATCCAGGACCCGCTTGATGTCGGCATCGACCTCGGTGTAGTTGATCGTGGTGAGGTTGATCGCGGTCTGCCGCGCGACTTGCACGTACAGGTTGCGTTGCGCCTGCACCTGATCGTCTTGATGGACGCGGAATCCCAGCCAGCCTCCCAGCCCGACTAGTGCCACGACGATGGCGACACTGACGGCGATCGGTCTCGGGATGCTCGAAAACCATTTTTGCACACGGTTTCTCGTGCCCGGCTCGGCGGCACCCTCGGCCTCAGGCTCGTCAGCTTCAGAATCCTTGCCATCTGTTTCTTCAGCGTCGATGTCCTCAGCGTCGGCGCCGTCCTCGTCGACGAGCTCAGGGGCGTCTGAGGTATTTAAGGGGTCGGTTTCTTCGACGGCACCATCATGTCCTGCCATGTCTTACCTTTCGACGTAAAAGCCAGGTCGGACTCGCTGTAGGCGCGGCCGTCCGGGCCCACGTAATTTCCGGTCGCCGGATCGTAGGGAATGGCGACCGGCGGCCGAACCGGCGACTCGGGTGGCGGGTGCCAGTCCCTGCCAGGTGACGGTGTCGGAGCCCCCTTAGGAAATTGCGGCACACTTTGACCGCTCAATGTCGCGTTGGGATCGCCCTTCCAGAACAGACCGTCGTTGAGTGGGACATACTGTTCGTCGCTTTCGCACATCTCGACCGTCGGGGCGCGCTTGCCCGGCTTTGTCTCGCAG
>NZ_DASPSP010000116.1:0-37036 GCF_035623875.1 Mycobacterium sp.
CGCGGTGTGCGCGGCGTCTTATACGCGATTGCGCTGATGTTTGCGGCTCGCGGCTGACAGATGATGCTGGTTAGCATGAGCGAGATCGAGCGACGTGCGGATGCGCCGCCGTTGAACTGGAGCGATCTGGGCTTGAGCGAGTTGCTGCCGACGGGCACGGTGACGTTGCTTTTGGCCGACGTCGAGGGCTCGACGCGGCTGTGGGAAGAGTGAGGTCTCCAGTTCGGCCGCATCCGCCGTTCGTCGCTGTTGCGGTCAGCGCACCTATCCTTGAACAGCGTGCAGCACGGTGACTGTGGGAGAAGGTGAGCCGGTGGCTGAGGGCGTGACGCACGACGAGTCAACCCAGGGATGGCATCCCGAGCGTGGCGAGGCCCACCGGACCAAGGTGATGTTGCTGGGGTCCGGAGAGTTCAGCCGTGAGCTGGCGATCGCCTTTCAGCGGCTCGGCGCTGAGGTGATCGCGGTCGAGCGGTATGCCGATGCGCCTGCACACGGGGTCGCCGACCGGGCACTGGTGGTCAACATGGCCGACACCGATGAGTTGGGCGCGGTGATCAAGCGGCTTCAGCCAAATTTCGTGGTGACGGCATCCGACGTGGTTGCCGGCGATGCGTTGACGGCCGCGGCCGAAATCGGCCACGTCGAGGTCTTTCCCACCGCCCGCTGCGCTCGGCTCACCGCCGACCGGGAAGGACTGCGCCGGCTGGCCGCCGATGAGCTCGGTCTGCCTACCGCCCCGTTCTGGTTCGCGGGATCGCTCGACGAGCTTCGCGCGGTGGCCGACCACGCCGGCTACCCGCTGCGGGTGCAACCGGTGGCCACTGTGACCTCCGCGGCCAGCGCGGGGCAGTCGGTGGTGCTGGGACCCGCTGACCTCGAGTCGGCGTGGCGACGTGCGGTGTCGGCCGGTGGTCGGCGGGCCCACAACCGGGTGTTGGTCGAGACCCTCGTCGAGGTCGACTTTCACGTCACCCTGCTCACGGTGCGCAGCGTTGGAGCGACTGGGCCGACGATCGAATTCTGCGCCCCGATCGGGCATGGCGAGGCCATCGGTGACGTGCAGGAATCGTGGCAGCCGCAAGACTTGAGCGCGGCTGCGCTGGACGCCGCCAAGTCGATTGCCGCCCGTATCGTCAAGGCGCTGGGCGGGCGCGGCGTGTTCGGGGTGGAGCTGATGGTCCGCGGCGACGAGGTGTACTTCAGCGACGTCACCGCCCGGCCCTTTGAGAGCGGCCTGGTCACGTTGCGCACCCAGCGGTTGTCGGAATTCGAATTGCAAGCGCGGGCGATCATGGGCTTGCCGACCGACGCCATCATGATTTCGCCGGGTGCCGCGGAGGTGATCTACGCCGGCCTTGATGGAGCCGGCGCCGCGGCGCAGCGCCCAAACGCCGCCGGTCTGCTGGCCTATGCGCTGCGGGCACCGGAGAGCGACGTGCGGGTGTTCGGTCGCCATGAGTCCGAAGCGCGCCGCCCGTTGGGCGTGGCCATCGTCACCGCCTCGGACGTCAGCACCGCGCGTCGCCGCGCCCGGGAGGTGTCGGCAGCGCTGCGCAGGCTCTGGTAGTCGCTGGCGAAGTCGGTGTCAGCCCTGCCCACCAGCGGCGCTCCCAGCCAGATCGACCGCTTGAACTATGCGGCGTCGAGACCGCCGGCATTTCCCTCCTCTGTGGGGCCGCACGGTGGCCGGAAATGCCTGGCCGGTCGGCGCCTCGTAGCTCAGCCGTTGTAGATTGAACTTGCTTCATGAGATGCCGTCGCCAAGCTCCGACTGGATGGCACGCCAACCCCACGCTCGTGGGTGGCTCGGATGACGAAGCGGCCGGCACCAACCGGTGACGACAAGAGCGCCTCCCGCAGTGGAGGCCCGACCTTTCGGGAGTACTGCAATGCCTCTCGCGAGTCCCCAAGCGTTTAGGCGCGGATATTGTGGCCTACAACGCTGACAAAGGACGAGGTAAAACACCGATGAGTACAGCGCAAACGCGCCCCTACGCAGGAGATATCACGCCGGAGCAGGCTTGGAAGCTGCTCGGTGAGGACCCCGAGGCCGTGCTGGTCGACGTGCGCACCGACGCCGAATGGCGTTTCGTCGGTGTGCCCGATTTGTCCAGCCTGGGCCGCGACGCCGTCTACATCGAGTGGAACAGCATCGACGGCACCCGCAATGACAATTTCGTGGCCGATCTGGCAGAACAACTACCGGCCGCCACAGGGGACCGGCCGGTGATCTTCTTGTGTCGCTCGGGCAACCGCTCCATCGGCGCAGCCGAGGCTGCCACCGAGGCGGGTATCGCGCCCTCTTACAACGTGCTGGACGGTTTCGAAGGACATCTCGACGCCGACGGCCACCGCGGCGGAGTGGGGTGGCGCGCGGTCGGGTTGCCCTGGAAGCAAACATGACTGACCAGCATTCGGTACGTACGCCGGAGCCGCTGCCCGACGGCGTCAGCCAAGCCACCATCGGAGTGCGCGGCGGCATCTTGCGATCGCAGTTCGAAGAAACCGCCGAAGCGATGTATCTGGCGTCCGGCTACGTCTACGACTCCGCTGCCGCTGCGGAGCAGGCGTTCGCCGGCGAGATCGACCGCTACGTCTACTCCCGCTACGGCAACCCGACGGTCAGCATGTTCGAGGAACGATTGCGGTTGATCGAGGGCGCGCCGGCGGCGTTCGCCACTGCCAGCGGGATGGCGGCGGTTTTCACCTCGCTGGGCGCGCTGCTGGGCGCCGGCGATCGGCTGGTTGCCGCGCGCAGCCTGTTCGGCTCGTGTTTCGTTGTGTGCAATGAGATCTTGCCGCGCTGGGGCATTGAGACCGTCTTTGTCGACGGCGACGACCTATCCCAGTGGGAGAAGGCGCTTTCCGTGCCGACCCAGGCGGTGTTCTTCGAGACGCCGTCGAATCCGATGCAGTCGCTGGTCGACATCGTCGCGGTCACCGAGCTCTCCCATACCGCCGGGGCAAAAGTCGTGCTGGACAACGTCTTTGCAACTCCATTGTTGCAGCAGGGGTTTCCGCTCGGCGTCGACGTGGTGGTCTACTCGGGCACCAAACACATTGATGGGCAAGGCCGTGTGCTGGGTGGGGCGATCCTCGGGGACAAGGAGTACATCGACGGCCCGGTGCAGAAACTGATGCGGCATACCGGGCCGGCAATGAGTGCGTTCAACGCCTGGGTAATGCTCAAAGGCCTTGAGACACTGGCGATTCGGGTCGATTACCAGAATGCTTCGGCGCAGCGGATCGCCGAGTACCTGGAGGGGCACCCGGCCGTGAGGTGGGTGCGTTACCCATTTCTGACGTCACACCCGCAGTACGACCTGGCCAAGCGACAGATGTCCGGCGGCGGCACCGTCGTCACCTTTGAACTCGACGTCCCCGACAGCGCGGCCAAGCAACGGGCCTTCGAGGTCCTGGACAAGCTGCAGTTGATCAACATTTCCAACAATCTGGGTGATTCGAAATCCCTTGTCACCCATCCGGCGACGACCACCCACCGGGCGATGGGACCGGAGGGCCGCGCTGCTATCGGCCTGGGCGATGGCGTGGTTCGAATTTCGGTTGGCCTGGAAGGCACCGACGACCTGATCGCCGACCTCGATCAGGCGTTAAGCTGAAACTAGCAGCATTCTCACAGCATTTTAATCTGGTCGGTTACTCCTGTTTCGGTTATTAGTGCTGCGCGTTATCACGTTATTTACCTTCCTGTTTCCATCTTTTTCCGGCGGGTTTGGTCTCTAAGAACCTCTGGTGCGATGGTCAAAGTGCTCGGTACCGGAGTTAAGGCGTTTATGGCAACATAAGGCGCCGATACCGCTGCCGGCTGAACTAACACGCCTGATTGCGCTGCGCCAGATATGGAGAGACCAGAGTGATTTCGTGCATTCGCCGCCCGCGGACGTCGCCTCATCCGTTGACTCGCAATTTTTTCGATTGGACCGTTGTTGTCGACGGACGCGAAGTTGCCTGGCAGAGCTATGCTGGTCCACTGCGACTCGATGAGACAGACATCGCCATAGCTAGCCGCAAATTGCTATCGATCGAACCTTGCGACTTGCTCGAGATGGTGGATGAGCATGTCGAGTTCTCGTCACCGAACGGTAAGCAATCGCGTTTGATCGTGCATTCAACGACACCGTTTGCGCGGGGTTTCGAGACAGACCTCACGGCGATGGTTGAGGGGCGGCCGGTCTCGGACCTGACGACTTATGTAGAAACTCGCGGTCTATATCTCGCGCGCAGTGGCGATCTCGTCGTCGGACGAACTCGCCCATGGCGTCGCGCGGTTGCCCAAGAAGGGGTCCGGCGCTTGACGCTGCCGGATACCGACTACTACTACATGTCTCACGCGTTGCTGCGGCGGGCGGTCGATGCCGGCGATCGCGATCCCGTGATAGCTCAGATGATCGAGTTTCTGCGCAAACGACCTTCGACTGTGGTGTCTCCGTACGACTTCGAACCCGAGTTCCAGATATTTGTCATCTGGTTGGCCCAGGCTGCCGGTCTTCAGCGAATTCGCGTGGACGCCAACAACTCTCGTCTTGGATCCTGGAACGGCAAACGCATGCTGCATCCGACGGTCGAGTCTGCGCTCCGCCTGAACGGCGAGGTGTCCAACCAACCGGCCCAGCTCATCTTGGACCAGGAACATCGTGCGAGCGAGGCGTTTCAAGCACTGCGGACGGCAGTTCCGGTGATCCCGGGCTATACGGTTCCGTGGCAAGAGAAAAGCTGCGACTTCAGTCGTGATCTTCTGCGTGCGAGCACCCTTTTAAAGGAACGCTACGGCCTATCGCATGGCTGCCTGAAACCATCCGACGGCGGAAATGGCGGCCGCATCGTCGCCGACATCGACCTCGATGACACTCGTCGGCTGGAAGAGCTCGCGACGAGGGCGTGGAATTTAGGCGGCGATCAAGTGCTCGAGGCCCACGTTAATTACTTCGAGCGGCACGTGGGCGGCGAGCAAGTTCTGACCACGCCGTCAGCCCACGTACGGTCCAGCGAGTTGTTGGACGGACTCACCCTTCAGTTCATGCGTGGCACAGCGTGGAAGGGCAACATCTTTGTGGGCGCTGCAGATTGGGAGGCCCTCGGACTGGAAAAGACCCTGTACACCAAGCTGCGAGGGGCGATGAGCGACCTGACTCGGCGGCTGGGCTTGCTTCATTGCGGCGTCGACTTCGCGATCGGCACCTTAGGCGGAAAGTTCGGCGATGCCGCCGTCGCCGCCGTCCAGGACATCAATCCCAAAGTCACGGGTGCCTTGTTTTTGCGCGAGTTCATGACGCGCTACCCCGCCGTCGCTGGCGGGGCTGCGACCCGCGTTCTCGTTCCGGAGGCTACGGGGAGTGCGGAGAAGATCCGATCGTTAGTGTCGAAATTCTCAACGGCGGAGCAGCCTTGCGAGGAGATCGCCGTCGTGCCCGGGCGTTGGGCGATGATCGCCACGTCTGGACAAACTTCCGTACGCGCCGGTGCTCAAGCCCTAACCCTGGAGCGGATGCTTGCCGCTGCCGGATGACGGCCAACCCAAATAACCCCCCAACTTCAAATCGTAGCAGCGCGCCGTTGGCACCTGATGGCAACACGCCGAGGGTCCGTGAATGCCGCTTGGTGACGACGAGATAACAATTCCCACAACAAAGTAGCGCGACGCGCCAGACGAATACCGGGAACGGCGCCTTGGGCAACTTATCGTCATTTTGTGTACCGCCGTACGGTTCTGAAGCTACCGCTGCTGGTAGCAGCGGGCACGGCTCTGGCCCAATCACCTCGTGCCGCTGCGGAGCCGCCCCGCACCTCTGGCGAACCCAGTCGGTGGTCACCTGACCGCGCCAACCGTTGGTATCAAGCGCAGGGTTGGCCCGTCGGCGCGAACTTCATCACCTCCAACGCCATCAACCAGCTCGAGATGTTTCAGCCCGGCACCTACGATCCCCGGCGCGTCGATACCGAACTGGGCTGGGCCCGGTTCCACGGGCTCAACACAGTGCGGGTCTTCCTGCATGATCAGCTGTGGGCCCAGGATTCCCGTGGCTTCCAAACGCGCCTCGCGCAGTTTGTCGGCATCGCGGCGCGCCATCGCATCAAGCCACTGTTTGTGTTGTTCGACTCCTGCTGGGACCCGTTGCCCAGACTCGGTCGCCAGCACCCACCAACTCCCGGGGTACACAACTCCGGATGGGTGCAGAGCCCCGGCGCGGAACGCATCGGCGACCCTCGCTACACCCGCACGCTGCAGGACTACGTCACCGGTGTGCTGACTCAATTCCGCAATGATGACCGGGTTTTGGGTTGGGACCTTTGGAATGAGCCCGACAATCCGGCGAACCAGTACAGCAACGTCGAGCGGTCCGACAAGTTGGAACGCGTCGTAGAGCTGCTTCCGCAAGTGTTCGCGTGGGCACGTTCCGTCGATCCCCACCAACCGCTGACCAGTGGTGTGTGGGACGGTGAGTGGGCAGATCCCGCAAGCCGCAGCACAATCGCCGGCATCCAACTGGCCAACTCAGACGTGATCACATTTCACTGCTACGCCGAACCGGCGGACTTCGAGTCCCGGATCGCTGAGCTTACCCCGCAAAGTCGGCCGATCCTGTGCACCGAGTACATGGCTCGGCCGATGGGCAGCACTGTCGAAGGAATTCTGCCAATTGCGAAGCGGCACAACGTTGGTGCAATCAACTGGGGCCTGGTCGCTGGGAAAACCCAGACTTACTTTCCTTGGGACTCATGGGATCACCCGTACGCTGCGATTCCGCAAGTATGGTTCCACGATCTGCTGCGACCGGACGGAACGGCCTTTCAGGGCGATGAATCTCAGACAATCAGAATGCTGAGTTCCTCGACGACCGGCTAGTGCTGATACACCTCATGCCGGTGCTGTAATTGGTGTCGCCAGGTGGATCTGGGCCGGTCTTGGCGTGATGATGTACGCACCGCGCGGGCGATAATCAATCCTTGTGCTCGACGACGCCCGTCGCGTGCTGCGCACGGTCTTCGTATGCCCGGCGGGCGGTGGCGTCGAAATTGAGGAAGACCGTGTCGTTGCCCATCTTCTTGTTGAGCCAGCGGCGGCCCCGGTCCGACAACAGCTGCGCCAGGATGGCGATGAACCTGCCATTGCCGGGGACCGACACTTGGGTCTTCGGCTTGTCGAGCACCTTGACGATCGCCGCGGCGATGTCCGCGGGCTCGACCGGCTTCTGCGCGCCCGACGGTGACGTGCCCGAGATCAGTTCGGTGTTGGTGAACGTCGGCAGCACGGCGCTGACCTTGACGCCGTGCTCCGCGAACTCATCCGCCATCCCGGTCGACAGGCCTACCACCGCGAATTTGGTTCCAGCGTAAACGATTTGACCAGGCACCGCTACCATGCCGGCCAGCGACGCGATATTGATGATGTGCCCGCTGCGGCGCTTCACCATCTCCGGTAGCACCAGTTGGCAGCCGGTCAGCACCCCGTAGAAATTGACCTCGATTGAGGAGCGGATCGCCTGCGCGGATTGCTCGAGGAATGGGCCGACCGGCATAACGCCGGCGTTGTTGATCAGCACGTCAATGTGCCCGCCCCCATCGGCGCGGGCCTTGTCGAGGAAGGCTGCGAATGATTCGCGGTCGGTGACGTCCAGCGGATGGCCCGACACCGAGCCAAGGCTGCTCATGCCGCCGACCGCTCGCTCGAGCACGTCGACGTCCCGGTCGCCAATGACCACTCGCGCACCGCGCGCTAGCAGCGCTTTCGCCGTCGCATGCCCGATGCCACGGGCAGCACCAGTGATGACGATGGTCTTACCCCTGATGTTGTCCATGTCGACGGACTTTACAGGTGTCAAGTCTGGCGGAGAACCGTGCCCGCGGCCGGCGTTAGGAGCCCGTGTCGGCTTGCACCGCGTCGCCAGGATGCTGTTGGCCGAGCAGCTCGTCCTCACCGACCTCGGGCAGGTTGCTATCGCGACCGTTCCCACCGCGCTTGGCCGGCTTTTTCTTCGCTGCTTTATGCGGCGCCGGCTCAGGGGTAGACGCTGCGGCGCCGTGCCCGTTGGACGGTACCCCAACCGATGCGCCGACTGTCTCGATCGCCTTCTCCGTATACACGCGATAGCCGAAGTTCGGTACGTAACCGTGGATCTCTTTTGTGTCCAGATCGCGCATGAACTGCAAGATTTCGCGGCTGAACACCTGACCGGGCACCAAGACCGGGAAGCCCGGAGGATAGGGCGTCACGTAGGTCGCGGACACGATGTCGACTCCCGCGTCCAACTTTTCGTCAATCTGCTCGCCGGTGAGGTATTCGCAGGTGGTGTCGTCGTAGGAGAGGTAGAACGCGCGACGGACATCGCCTTCGGGCGTCGGCTCGCTTCCGCTGTGGTCCATAAACGCGGGATGGAAGCCGCTGAAATCGGGCAGGGGCAGAGGCATTTTGGTCAGCCGGTATACCGCCTGCTCGAAGTGTTCGCGCTCACCCAGACTCATCTCGGAGATATCTTGGTCGAGTTCATTGGCGACGTTGACCAACACTTCGACCAGGAACGCGACCGAGCTCCGCGTGGTACCGATATTCGTCATGAACAACACGCTGTTGCGCGACGTCTTGTTGATCTGAATGCCGTAACGGTCCATCAGCTGTTCGCGTTTGAACGTATCGCCGTCATAACCGGTACGCCCGATGGACAAGGTGATTCGCGACGGGTCAAGCACGAACTCGTCGTGATCCCAGGCGGCCATCATGTTGCGCAACCCCGAGCGCAGCGGTTGGTCGATGGCCGTGGGGCGGAACCGCTCAGGGATCAGATGAGCAGTGCCAAGGCAATTCATGTACTTGCTGAGCAAGGGATGGTTGTCGATCGCGTCGCGCAGTTGCATCGCGTTTTCGATTTGCCGCTGCACCAATTCGGCGCCTTCCAACGCCACCTGTCTACGACCGAGGTCCAACGACGCCAGTATCTGGTAGTTGGGCGAGGTCGAGGTGTGTGCCATATAGGACTCGTGGAATGGCTCGGCCACCTTCTGGTCGAAGTCCTGATCGAAGACATGAATCATCGATCCCTGCCGCAGTGCAGTCAGCGTCTTGTGGGTCGACTGACTGGCATAGACCCGTACCCGTGCCCTTGCCGGGTCGGCCATCAGGCGACGGTCCCGCAGGTCATCGTCGCCGGGCTTATCGGCGGCCTGGTCAGCCAGGTACTTCTCGTAGCGTTGTTTGTAGTCGGGGTCCTGCAGCCGCTCGCGCAGCGCCTTCGCTGACGCCATCGCGGTGCGGGTCCGATACACCGGGTGGAAGCGGGCGAAGGCAAACCATGCCTCGTCCCACAAGAACACCAGATCGGGCTTGATCGCGAGGCACTCTTCCATCACACGCTGGACGTCGTAGACGATCCCGTCGAAGGTGCAGTTCGTCAGGGACATCATCTTGACGCGGTCGAGCTTGCCTGCGCGCTTCAGCGCCAACAATTTCGACTTGATCTCGCGCAGCGGCACCGCGCCGTACATCGAGTAGTCGTTCAGCGGATAGGCTTCCAAATAAACGACATTCGCGCCGGCCATCATCATCCCGTAGTGATGCGACTGGTGGCAGTTGCGGTCCAGCAGCACGATGTCGCCGGGCGCCACTAACGCCTGGGTGACGATTTTGTTAGCCGTCGACGTTCCGTTGGTGACGAAGTACGTGTGCCGCGAGCCGTAGGTTTCCGCCGCGAGCTGCTGGCATTCACGCAGCGGACCGGTGGGCTCCAACAGTGAGTCAAGACCGCCGCACGTCGCCGAGGTCTCGGCCATGAACACTTCCAGGCCGTAAAAGCCGACCATGTCTTGGATCCAGTGCGAGTTGACGATCGACTTGCCCTGCGAAATCGGCAGGGCGTGAAAGACACCTGTGGGCCGGTGACTGTACTGCTTGAGCGCGCTGAAGAACGGGGTGCGGTAGCGCCCCGCGACTCCCTGCAGAATCGACAGGTGAAGCTCGAGCATGCCTTCCCGAGCGTGAAACACCCTGCGGAAGTACTGACCCAGGCGCCCGGCGATGTCCTCCACCTCGATCTCGGTCATCAGGTAGAGGTCGAGTTCGGGTCGCAACTTCGCGATGGATGTAGCCAGGATCTGCGCGCGTTCTTCGGGGGAAAGGTGATCGGCCAAGTCGTGCGAAACCCCGGTATCGACGAACTGCGACAGGCTCGAGAGGTCCCGGGTTGATTGATGCGAAAAGCGCCGCCGGATCACCACCGCCTGCAAGTTGACGTTGAGCCGCGCCGCGATGAGAGCCTCGTCGCCGCTGGCCACCACGACAAGTTCGTAGACGAATTCGTCGTCCGGGCGTCGCCATTTCCGTACCTCGTTGCGCAGCGCCCGTTCCTGGGCCTCGGTCATCTTCTCGACGACCAGCACCTCGAAATAGGGGCGGTCGCGTTCTGCGGCCGGCTGATGCTCGAGCTGACGCGGATCGGACGGAAACATGTCCAGCTCGTCGGCACCGGCGTTTTCCACGTCTCCTGAGCGGTACGACTCCGTGGTCAGCGCCCGGTTGATTTGGGCTACCGCTTGCGCGAACTTGTCGTAACTGCCGGTGGCAAATAGTCGTTGAAGTCGTGCGAATTGCGGCGAACCCGGGTAGGCCCAATAAGGCTCCAACGTGCTCAGGCGCGCCAGCAACTCCTTGCAGGTGCTCACGCATTTTTCTTTCAACGCGCCCGCGGTGTCCGGGCGCGTCAGCCGATCGGCGGTTTCCTCCAAACGGCACCATGAGTCGCTGCGGACCTGCCACAGACTGTTGTATGCACGCAAGTGTTCTGTCATGGCTGCCCTTTCGTCGAAATCAAGGTTCGCAGATCCAGTCCGCCCGTTGGTGACCAAACGACAAACAATGCGCATCCGTCGAGTGCTGACCGCGTCGGCGAAGGCCCGCCGCGGCGCAGCTCTATCAGCGGCGATTGGCTGAGCAAGACGCCGAGATTGTCGAAGTCGTCGACTACTGGATCCAGAAGTTGGAGCCGCCCGCGGTGCGGGTGGCGCGGGAACCGAAGATGGTCGCTACATCAGCGTCTCGCCGCTGCATTGCGGGATGGCCGAGATCTGGGGTGACGTTCGGGCACCTGATGGCGTGGCTTTCGACCGGTGCCTGGACCAGCTGGCGGCCACGGTGTGCCCGGCCGATCCCCGCACCAAAGCGCAGCGCCGCGCCGACGCCCTGTCCGCGCTGGCAGCGCGGGCCACCGCGATGCCGTGCGGCTGCGGTTCGCCGGATTGCCCGGTGGCCAAGCAGGACGCCACCGTCGGAGATGTCGTCATCCATGTATTGGCCGATGCCGCCACAGTGCGCGGCGACTCGACAGCTCCGGGTTATGTGCCCGGCTTCGGCGGCTTATCGGCGGAGGCGGTGCAGCAGTCGGCCAAGTCGGCGAAACTGAGGCCGGTGATCCAACCCAAGGCTTCTGCGCCCGAGCCGCGGTATCGGCCGTCAGCGGCGTTGGCTGATTTCACTCGCTGCCGTGACCTAACGTGCCGGTTTCCTGGTTGCGATTGCCCTGCGGAGTATGCCGATATCGATCACACTGTGCCGTGGCCGATGAGACCGAACGCATCCGTCAAACCTGAAGCTGCTCTGCAGGGTTCACTACGTAGTGAAAAACGTAGTGAAAACCTTGGGCCGACAAACTGCTGCCCGACCAGGCGGGACGAGTAAAGTCAAGCAGCGAACCGCTCGGCGGTTGGCCGGTGTGTGTTACGTACGCGACTTCGGAGGCGGCCGTGGATCAACGGCTCGGGAGCCTGGGCGCCCACACCGATCAAGAGTGGACACAGCCGAGCGGCTCGGCCAGTGGGGAGGACATCCTCCGTGACGTTGTTCGGGTCGCCTCTGACTCGCTAGGCGAACGGTTGATTGCCGCGTATGCCATGGGCAGCCTGGCTCACGGTGGCTTCAGCCCATTGGTGAGCGACGTTGATGTCGGTTTGATCCTCACTGACCCGATTCAGGAGTCTGACGATGACTCGGTAGTTGGCGTTGCCGAGAACGTGCGCTCCATCGGATCGCCATTACACGGGCGGGTATCCGTATTCTGGGGCACAGCAGAGTCTTTCGCTGGTCGCGCCACTGGTGGCCGGTTTCCTCCGCTTGATCGCCTGTGCCTGCTCGAGCATGGGCGACTACTTAAGGGAAATGACGTACGCAGTGGCCTAACGGCGCCCAACCACACAGAGCTCCTCATCACGGGCGCACGATTTGCACTCGAGGTGCTCGCCGATGACGTGGTGGCCTGCGCACATCAACCTGACCGATTCGTCGAGGGCGGCATCCGCTGGACAACGAAGCTCGCGTTGTTCCCGGCCCGTTTTCTCTTTACTGCCGAGACAGCCCGGGAGGGAACCAACGAGGCTGCAGTTCAGTACTATTCGGAGCTGAGCGAAGCGCCCGGTACCGCGCTTGTCCGCGCCGCATTCGACTGGCGGACAAACCCTCCATCTGCCGAACACGCGCTCGCAATGCTGACTGATGACTTCGTCCCGTTGTACGTGTTCTACCTAACCGACCACATCCGCCGCCTCGAGTCCATCGGTGAGTCGGAACTGGCGGGTGCTTTCAGCGACTGGCGATCGCGGCTTCTTGCCGAGAAGAGCGACGCGCCAACCAAGTGATAGACAGATGCGGGCCTTGTGAGCCCAGGCGACAAGAATCGCGGGCACACCCACCAGCGCGAGCGGTCGGCAGCGGCGGCTGAAGTGTACTTTCTCAAATCGCTAACATCACCTACTGAAAACGTTCTACAGCGGACCCAACGGTTGGCGGGATCGTCAAGAGCCTGACGGCACGGTAACTCATCCAAGAACGTGCCCCCATGTGCCGCCTGAGCGGGCAGAATCCCCGGCACGCCGACAGGACGATGATCCATCGGCTCCGGTGGCCCACGATTTACGCTGATGGACTAAGTCAAGGGCAGGTGGTCACGGTGGACCCGTTCGATCCGTTCGATTTTTTCGATGACTGCATCGACGGCTTCGCCGAGTGGCAGGTACCGAACATGACTAGCCACGGCCCGCGTCCGACTCCCATCACGCTTGCCGTATACCGTGACTTACGCCTAAGCATGGTGGTAGTACTGGTGCTGCTCGCTGGGGCGATATTCATCGAAAGGTCATCGGCAACCGGCTGGCAACGGGAGCTCAGTGCTTACTTTTACACCTCCGCGCACAGCATCTTCATCGCCGCGCTCCTGGCACTCGGCACGCTACTCATGGTCTTTAAGGGTCGCACCTACACCGAGGATAAATTGTTGACTCTGGCCGGGGTCTGCGCGTTGATCGTCGCGGTGGTGCCCATGGGTCCCTGGATCAAACCCCCGCCATTGGGGCGAGTTGATCTACGGTCCGAATACAATGTCGACGACGTCATTCGGCCCAATGCCTGGGCGGTCGTCATCGCACTGGTTGTGGGCCTGGCGCTGGCGCTGTTGCGAAACCGCCTCACCGAACCCCCTTGGCCAAGAAGCCGGGAGGGAAAAGTATCGCGGTACATTTTCTGGCTGATTATGGCGGTCGGCCTAATTGCCTTCATCTGCTTTCGGGACACGTTCAAGGCGCAGGCGAATCATGTACACGGCGCAGCAGGGACACTGATGCTCTTGGCCTTCATCGCCACCACGTTCTGCACCGCATGCGGGTGGGACGACGTGTCGAAGCCACCGCGTCCGCGCGGTTACCAGCGCATCTACCGAGGAATTGCCGCGGTGATGCTGGTGACGTTAATTTCTGTTGTCATCCTGCATCTCGTAAACCATTGGGTCCTTGTGATCGAAGTGGCGCTGATCCTCGAGTTCGCCGCATACTGGGCAGTTCAAACGAAAGAGCTGTGGAATACACCCTGACCGGAGGGGGCGAAGTGGTCGTACGCCCGAGATTGAACAGGCAGCAGGTCCGTGATGCTGGTCAGTACTTCGTTGCCGCCGAGATCAGCCGCCGTGGAATCAACGAGGCGGCGCCGGCAGCTGGTGCAGGCGGCGCGGACGGCCTCTTCCACGGCCATGATGTGCGCTAGATGCCGAGATCCTTGGCGACGATGGTCTTCATGATCTCGGTGGTTCCGCCGTAGATCGTCTGGATGCGGGCGTCGACGAACGCCCTTGATACCGCGTACTCCCGCATATAGCCGTAGCCGCCGTGCAACTGCAGGCAGCGGTCGGCGGTGCGCACCTGGAGTTCGGTGGTCCACCATTTCAGTCTGGCCGCCCTGGCCGCGGTGAGCTGACCGGTCAAGTGCTCGGCGATGCAGTCGTCGAGATACGTTCGCGCGACGTCGATTTCGGTGGCTAGTTCGGCGAGCACGAACTGGGTATTCTGCAAGCCGGAGATCGGGGCGCCGAAGGCGCTGCGCTGCTTGACGTAGTCGAGGGTTTCGGCCAGCACCCCCTCGGCGGCAGCCACCGCGCCCACCGCCAGCGAAAGCCGTTCCTGCGGAAGGTTGTTCATCAGCTGATAGAAGCCCCTGCCTTCCTCCTGCAACAGGTTTTCGACGGGGACCCGCATGTCGGTGAAGCTCAACTCGCTGGTGTCCTGCGCGTGCAGGCCGATCTTCTCCAGATTTCGGCCGCGGGAAAAACCCGGCGTCTTCGGATCGACGACCAGCAGCGACAGCCCTTTGTGGCGGTCGGGTGCGGTGCGTACCGCGATGACGAACAGGTCTCCGGTCTGCCCGTTGGAGATGAAAGTCTTCGCGCCGTTGACGACGTAATGCTCGCCGTCGCGCAGTGCGGTGGTGCGGATGCCGGCCAGGTCGCTGCCGGCGCCCGGTTCGGTCATCGCGATGCCGATGATCGTCTCGCCGGTCACCACGCCCGGTAACCAGCGTTGTTTCTGTTCGGTTGTCGTCAGGTCGGTGAGGTAGGGCAGCACGATGTCGTTCTGCAGCGAGATGGCGACAGCCTCGGCCGCCGCACCGGCGCGCTGCAGTTCTTCGACGACGATTGCGTTGTAGCGAAAGTCGTCGACACCAGGGCCACCGAACTCCTCGGGCACCGAAAATGCCAGCAGCCCAAGCTTTCCCGATTCGATGAACAGAGAGCGGTCCAGGCAGCCGGCTTTCTCCCAGCGTTCGTGGGCCGGGACGACAGTCTGCTGCACGAAATCGTGGACCATTTCCCGGAACTGATGATGTTCGGATGTGTATTCCAGGCGTGCGCTCATTGGATACTCCTGTCAGCGGAAGGCGTCCATGCCGGTGATCGCCTGGCCAAGGATCAGCTGATGCATTTCCGGGGTGCCCTCGTAGGTCAGTACCGACTCCAGGTTGACCATATGCCGGATCACCGGATACTCCAGCGATATCCCGTTGCCGCCCAGTATGGTTCGTGCGGTCCGACAAATCTCGATCGCTTCCCGGGTGTTGTTGAGCTTGCCGAAGCTGACCTGCTCGGGTCGTAGGCCGACGCTGTCCTTGAGCCGGCCGAGCTGCAGCGCGAGCAGCAGGCCTTTGTGCAGTTCGACGGCCATGTCGACGAGCTTGGCTTGAGTCAACTGGAATCCGGCGATCGGGCGGCCGAACTGGGTGCGTTGGGTAGCGTAGTCCAGCGCCGCCTGCCACGCCGAGCGCGCGGCGCCCATCGAACCCCAGATGATCCCGTAACGTGCTTCCGACAGACATGACAGCGGGCCTTTGAGGCCCTTGGCCTCTGGCAGCAGGGCGTCGTCAGGCAGCCGTACGTCGTCGAGCACCAGCTCGCTGGTGATCGACGCCCGCAGTGAGAGCTTGTGGTGGATGGTATTGGCGGAAAAGCCCGGCGTATCGGTGGGCACGATGAATCCATGGATCCCGTCGTCGGTGCCCGCCCACACGATCGCGACATCGGCGACTGATCCGTTGGTGATCCACATCTTGCGGCCATTGAGGATCCAATCCGATCCGTCACGTCGTGCCCGGGTTGTCATCGACGCCGGGTCCGATCCGGCGTCGGGTTCGGTCAGCCCGAAGCAGCCGAGCAGTTCGCCGGCCGCCATGCCGGGCAGCCACTGTTGTTTTTGCTCTTCGGAGCCGAATCTCCAGACCGCGAACATCGCCAGCGACCCCTGCACCGACACCATCGACCGGATACCGGAGTCGGCGGCTTCCAGTTCGGTACACGCCAGGCCGTAGTGCACGGCCGAGGCCCCGCCGCAGCCGTAACCCTCCAAATGCATGCCGAGCAGCCCGAGCTGGCCAAAATGCTTGGCAAGATCGCGGACCGGAAGGTCACCGATTTCAAACCACTCCGCGACCTGCGGGACGACATTCTCGGCGCAGAACTGTCGGACCGTGTCGCGCACTGCGATCTCATCGCTTGACAGCGACGCGTCCAGGCCGAGCGGGTCGTGCGGGTTGAAGCTAGTCATCCGGCCATCGTAAGTCCGCCACTGACCCCGATCATCTGGCCGGTGCCCGAACGACGCCGCATCTGGAGGCGAAGAACAGCACCGGCGCGGCGACTTCTTCGGGCCGGGCCAGCCGCCGAAACGGAATCGCTTTGACCAGAGCCTCTTTGAGTTTCTCGGGCTGGGCGAAATGCGGCCCTCGATCATCCTGGGCAGGAAGGCTACGTCACGGGCGGCGCCCCGACTGCTGCGGGAGCCAATTGTGAAATGAGCGGTCGACTCGGAATGCGCTCGCGAAGAGCGGGCGCGACATCAGACTGAAAGAGTTCAAAGCTGCCACGTTGCTGGTCGGCCGTCACGCCGTCGGCATCGGCGCCGAGGTGGATCACTTCGTGCCCGAGTTGATCGTGGTAGCGCCCCACTTTGTCGATCAGCTGCTCGGGACTACCTACCAGCGCGGAGCTTCGCTCGACGAAGTCTTCGATCGACTCGAAGGCCACCGGAATCCCGGCGCGGCGCGCGAAGGCCAAGCGTGCCTCGAACATCGGCCGATACGTGGCCACCGCTTCCTGAGACGTCCGAGTGACGTAGAACCCGGCGGTTCCCGCACCGACCAGGGCGTCTTCGGGGCGGTGGCCGTAGAACTCCCACCGCTCCCGGTAATGACGAACCAGCTCGGCGTACGGCCCGATCGGGTTGCTGACGTTCGCGGAGAAGATCGGGTCGCCGTGACGAGCGGCGAGGTCGACCGACTCCCTGCTGGTGGCACTGCCATGCCAAATCCGGATCCGGCTCTGCAGCGGCCGGGGAAGGGTCTTGGCATCGACGAGCGGGGGGCGGAACCGGCCAGACCACGTCACCCGCTCGTTCTTCCACAGCAGCCGAAACAGCTCGTAGCCCTCACGATTGCGATCCCATTGATCGGCGGTGGTTACATGGAATAACTCGGCCTGCGCAGCGCCGTTACCCTTACCGATGATCAATTCGAGCCGCCCACCGGACAGATTGTCGAGCGTCGAATAGTCTTCAAAGGCGCGCACCGGGTCGAGCAGACTCAGCGTCGTCACGCCGGTGAACAGCCCAATCTTCGAAGTGCGCGCAGCGATGCTGCTAAGCACAACCGGCGGGGATGACGAGATGAACGGATCCTCGTGACGCTCGCCCACCGCAAAGCCGTCGAAGCCCAACTCCTCGGCGAGCACCGCCCTATCGAGGACATCGTGCAGTCGCTCAGCCGGGCTCTTTTTCTCACCCGTAACGGGGTCCGGAACATGAGTGATCAGCGTTATCAGCAGAAATTTCATCGGGCGTCCTTAGCCGAGCCTCTCGAGCCGTGGATGTTTCGCGTTGATCTACACGAACCGAGTGACCCACTTCTTCATTCCCAAACTGCATTGTGGTCACAGTGCTGGCTTCGCGTCGGGCATGCGAAAACTCCATCTGCGCATCCGGATCCAAACCATTCCGCTCACTCGCGGCGAAACCTACGATGCCATGAATTCAGGCCTTCTCAACCCGTGTGCAGCCGAGGCTAGGGGACCCAGATGACCAGTACCCAGACCGCCCCATATGTTGTCGTGCCGGCCAGCCCAGTGCTTGGCGCTGAGATCGTTGGGGTCGATCTGGCGGATGGTGTCGACGACGTGACCGCCGAGGCGCTGCGGGAAGACTTCTGGCGGTACAAGATCCTGGTATTCCGCAATCAGCAGCTGTCTCCCGACGCCCATGTAGAAGCGGTGCGGATCTTCGACGAGCCGTTCGACCACCCGCTGTGGCTGCATCGCGATCAGCACAACCGTTTGGTGTACGTTTTCGACCTCGAGAAGGCGGGTGGTGCGTCGACCTGGCACGTGGGCGGCACATGGCGGAAGCCGCCCTTCAACATCGAGTCGCTGACCTATCAGGTGGTGCCCGAGCTGGGCGGCCGCACGCTGTGGGCCGACCTCCAGGCGGCGTACGACGGGCTTTCCGAGCCTTTCAAAGAGCTATTGGAGTCGGTGAGCGCCGAATACAGCGCCTACCCGGGTGACGGCACCTACAACCGCCCTCCGGTGACCGAGACAATCGAGCACCCAGTAGTGCGCGCACACCGCTACACCGGCCGCAAGGGCCTGTTCCTCAGTTCGTCAGCGATCCGACTGACCGGGATCGAACCGGCGGAGGGCCAGGCGCTTCTCCCGTTCTTACTCGCGCATGCCTCCTCACCCAATTATGTCGTCGGATTCGGTTGGAAGCCTGGTGATTTCGTCATCTGGGACAACCAGGCCACATGGCATTTCGCCGTGAACGACTACGACGGCCCGCGCGCCTACCGTAAGGTGATCGGCGGCTAACGTTCAGGTCCCCAGGTAACCTCCGCTGGCATGATGCGTCCGCGGCGAGCTCTGGGGTGGCTGGGCGTCGATGTCGCCTGTGTGCTGGTGTTCTGTGCCGTGGGGCGGCGCAGTCATGACGAGGGGCTGGGCGTCGCGGGCATCGCAACGACGGCATGGCCGTTTCTGGCCGGGACCGCCGTGGGGTGGCTGGCCGCTCGGGCCTGGCGACGCCCGACGGCCGTAGCGCCCACCGGGGTCGTGGTGTGGGTGTGCACCGTCGCGGTCGGGATGCTGCTGCGCAAGGCCACCTCCGCCGGTGTGGCTGCCAGTTTCGTGCTGGTGGCGTCAACGGTGACCGCGCTGTTGCTGCTCGGCTGGCGGGCGGCGCTGCTTTTGAGTGCGCGTAAGCCTAACTAGGCGCCGCGTTGACCGCGGCTTTCGGCGGACCGGAGGATGGTGATTCGCCCTGGCCGGTGCGGCGCGGCGTAGGGTCGGCGTGACTATGGCGCGAACAGATGACGACACCTGGGGTCCGGCTACCAGCGTGGGAACTACTGCGACGCTGGTCGCGACGGCCAGGGCCTTGGCAACCAGAGCCGGAGCTGGCCGTTTTCGAGCCAGGAGCACGCCCTGGCTGAGCGCTGGCGACCGTATGGTTTCGACGGCGATTTGACCGAGCTCACTTACCTCGACGAGGAACACGACGCCGCCGAATCCCTGGCGGCGCTTGGCTGGAAAACCTTCATGACGGACCTCGCGGACCTGTTCACCGCGACCGGATTACCAGGACTGCGTCGTCAGGATCTCGGCGGAGCGCCCATCGCCGGAGGGTACGTCAGCGCGACGTTGACGTAGCAGGGCCGGAATGCGGCCGATAACGAGACGTTGGACATTGACGTGATACCCCGACCCAGCCCGTCAACCGCGGCGGCGCAACTACGTTTCTTGGCGGTCGGGCCGGACGACCCGTTGGCGCAGCCGCTGTTAGCCGAACTGGCGGTCGAATACTCCCAGCGTTACGGCGGCGCCCCGGAGGCGCACCTGAGCTGGCTGCCGGTTCCGTCCGACAAGCTTGCTGCCCCGGACGGTGGCTTGTTGATCGGACTGCTGGATGGTGTTCCGGTCACCGGCGGCGCGTTCTCGCGGTTCGATGCCGACACCGTGGAGTTCAAACGGATCTGGACGGACAGCGGCCATCGTCGCCGGGGCTACGCCAAGGCGCTGCTGGCCGAATTGGAGGCCACCGCGGCCACGAGGGGTTATCGGCGGGTGTACCTCATCACCGGTGACCGCCAACCGGAGGCAGAGGCGCTGTATCGCACCAACGGGTACAGCGAGATCGATGCGCCAGCGGTTTCATGGGGGCCCTTTCGTCCGATCGCCTTCGCCAAGGGCCTGCCATGACCGATCGGTTGCATCTGGGCGTGGCGCTCGACGGCTACGGCTGGCATCCGCACGCCTGGCGCACCACACTGACCGCCGATCCCGCGACGGAATCAGTGCTCAGCGGGCGGTACTGGGCCGACCTGGCGACCACTGCCGAGCGTGGCCTGCTGGATTTCGTGACCATTGATGACACCCTGATGCCGCAACCCGGCCGCCGCGAGGAAATCTCTCCAAGGCGGCTGGCAGGCCGCGCCGACGCCGTCCTGATGGCGGCGCGCGTCGCCCCGGTCACCCGGCACATCGGGCTGATCCCGGTGGCCACTGTCACCCACACCGAGCCGTTCCACGTTTCCAAGGCCATCGCGACATTGGACTACATATCGCACGGGCGGGCCGGTTGGCAACCCCGGGTGAGTGCAACCCCACACGAGGCGGCATTGTTCGGTCGGCGCAACGGATCACAGTCCCCCGACGGACTCTTCGACGAGGCCGCCGACGCCGTCGAGGTGGTACGCCGGCTGTGGGACAGCTGGGAGGACGACGCGGTGATCCGCGACGTGCGCACCGGGCGCTACATCGACCGGAACAAACTGCACTACATCGACTTCCGCGGGGAGTACTTTTCGGTCAAGGGGCCATCGATCACCCCGCGTCCACCCCAGGGCCAGCCGGTGGTGGCCGCTCTGGCCCACGCGTCGCGAATCTACGAATTCGCCTCTGCCAGCAGCGATCTGGTATTCATCACGCCCACCGATGATGCTGCGGTACGCTCCATCATTGACGAAGTGCACAGTGCTGGAGGTGCCCATCTGAAAATCTTCGCGGACGTGGTGGTGACTTTCGGCGGTGACGCCGAATTCGGTTCTGACGCTCTCATTTTCACCGGCAGCGCAAAGGATGTGGTCGATCTGCTACTGGATTGGCAGCGGCTGGGCATCGACGGTGCCCGGCTGCGGCCCGCCGTCAACGCCGCCGATCTTCCGGTGATCGTCGACGAGGTTGTGCCATTGCTGCAGCGCGCCGGGCGATTTCGCGCCGACTACGGGCAGAATGAGACGTTGCGCCAACGGCTCGACCTGCCCGCCGCGCCCAACCGCTACACGGCGGGGGCGCCGTGACAGCCCCGTGCACCGTCCCGCTCTCGATTCTGGACCTGGCGCCGATCAGTGCGGGAGGCGACGCAGCAACCGCCCTGCACAACACCATCGAGTTGGCCCAGCACGCCGAACAGTGGGGGTATCGCCGATTCTGGATCGCCGAGCACCATTTCGTCGGTGTCGCCAGCTCGGCGCCGGCCGTGCTGATCGGGCAAATTGCGGCCGCTACCAACACGATTCGGGTGGGCTCGGCCGCGGTCCAGCTCAGTCACACCACGGCCGCCGCCGTGGTCGAGAGTTTCGGGATGCTGGAAGCGTTCTATCCGGGCCGCATCGACCTTGGCGTGGGCCGAGGGCAACGACGCGACACCGGGTTCAAGCCGAAGCAGCCATCGGCCAAAACCCACCCGCCGCGACAGTGGCGCGAAGTCGACGGCGTGGTAATCCCGCTCCCGTTCGACCTGCGCGGGCTGCTCGACACGGAGCGGGTGCAGGCGACCATGGGGATCCTGCAACAGCCTGAGGCCGTGGCGCCCGAGTTCGCCGAGCAACTCGGCGACATCATCGCGATGCTGGATGGTACCTACCAGGTCGAGGGTTTCGACGTGCACGCGGTGCCGGGGGAGCGATCCGGACTGACACCGTGGGTCTTCGGCAGCACCAGGGGGCAAAGCTCCAGGGTGGCCGGTGCGCGCGGGCTGCCGTTCGTGGCGAGCTATCACATCACGCCGGCGACCGCGCTGGAGGCCATCGACACATACCGGGATTCCTTCGTCCCGTCGGCCACGCTGCAGCGGCCCTACGTCGTGGTGTCTGCCGACATCGTCGTTGCCGACGACAGCGCCAGTGCGCGGCGGCTGGCGGCCGGCTACGGGCATTGGGTCTATTCCATCCGAACCGGGGTCGGCGCCGTGCCCTACCCGGCTCCCGAGGATTGCCGTCCGCTCGCCGACGAACAGCTGCCGGTGGTCAAAGACAGACTGGAAACGCAATTCGTCGGTGACCCGGATGAAGTCGCCGAGCGGCTGTCAGCACTGCAACGACTGACCGCCGCGGACGAACTGGTGGTCACGTCGGTGACACACCGCCACGAAGACCGACTGCGCTCACACCAGCTGATCGCACAGCGGTGGGGGCTGCGCCCATGAACACACGTGAAGATAAGCACCGCAAGCCTATTCACCTGGCTGCTCACTTTCCGGGGGTCAACAACACCACCGTGTGGACCGATCCCGCTGCGGGCAGCCAGATTGAGTTCGACTCGTTCGCGCACTTGGCCCGCACCGCCGAGCGTGGACTGTTTGACTTCTTTTTTCTGGCCGAGGGGCTGCGGCTGCGCGAGCATCGGGGCCGGATCTACGACCTGGACGTGGTGGGACGACCGGACACCTTCACCGTGCTGGCGGCGCTGGCCGCCGTCACCGACCGGCTGGGCCTGACTGGAACCATCAACACCACCTTCAACGAACCCTTCGAAGTAGCAAGGCAATTCGCCACATTAGACCACCTGTCCGATGGTCGCGCCGGCTGGAACATCGTCACCTCGTCGGACGCCTTCACCGGCGAGAACTTCCGGCGCGGTGGCTTCTTGGACCATGCCGATCGTTACCGCCGCGCCGAGGAGTTCCTCACCGTGGCAAGCGAATTCTGGGACAGCTGGGCGGCCGACGCGGTGGTGGCCGATATCGACGCCGGAACCTACATCGATCCCACCCGCGTCGGCACCGTCGAACATCACGGAGCCCAGTTCGACGTCCGCGGAGTGGCGACGCTGCCGGCTGGGCCGCAGGGCCGTCCGGTGCTGTTGCAGGCCGGCGACTCCGACGACGGCCGGGCGTTCGGTGCCCGGCACGCCGACGCGCTGTTCACCCTGCACGGATCACTAGAGGACGGTCAGCGCTATTACGCCGACGTGAAAGGCCGTGCGGCCACGTATGGACGAAACCCTGACCAGCTCAAGGTCTTTCCGGCAGCGACGTTTGTGCTCGGTGATACCGCGGGGGAGGCTGCCGAGCAGGCGGTACACATTCGGCACCAGCAGGTCAGCGGCGCCACGGCGATCGCCATGCTCGAGCAGGTGTGGGGCCGTGATCTTTCCGACTACGACCCGGACGGGCCGCTGCCCGATGTCGATCCGACCGGCGACACCGGCATCACCCAGGGCCGCGTGCGGCACGGCGACCCGGTCGCGGTGGCCCGTAGGTTCCGCGAACGCGCCGAAGCCGAGAACCTGTCGATCCGTGAACTGGTCATCGCCGTGACCAGCCGACAGCAGTTCGTCGGCACGGCCGCCCACATCGCCGACGAGATCGACCGATACGTGCAGGCCGACGCCTGCGACGGATTCATCCTGGTGCCGCACCTGACCCCGCATGGTCTGGACGACTTCGTCGACCAGGTCGTGCCGCTACTGCAGGAGCGTGGCGCCTTCCGCACCGAATACGGCGGCCACACCCTGCGCGAGCATCTTGGGCTGACGAAGCTATAGCGCCAAAGCGGTCGCCTCATCGGTGGCCGCGCGGATCGGGCCCCGCCACAGGTCGCCATGACCGGGCACCAAAACCTCGGTATCCAGCAGTGCCAGCGCCGCCAGGCTGCGGACGCAGCCGTCCTGATCGTGGCTGAACACCGCCGGCAGGAGTTGCGGCCCGCGGCGCGCCAGCAGTGGGTGCCCGGTAACCAGCGCGTCGCCGCTGGCCAATATGCCGTCGACCAGATACGAACAGTGACCGCCGGTGTGACCGGGAGTGGGGATGACCATCGGGTGGCCGGGCAACTCCGCCGCCACTTCGGCGGTCAGCGGCTGCGCGGTCGGGATGCCCTCGCGGATCAGCCCACCGTTCCGCACGACGTGGGTGGCCCACAGCGCCCACCGGGGCCGCCAGATGCGCAGCGCGACGTCAAGCGGCGAGGCCTGCTCGAGATACTCCCGCTTGGTGTGGCCGACCTCGTCGGGATGGCAATACACCGGGGTGTCGTGGGTCTTGGCGAACCAGATCGCCGAGCCCATGTGGTCGATATGGGCGTGGGTGAGCAGGATCGCGCGCACGTCGCTGGCTTCGTATCCCAGCTGCCCTAACGAAGCCAGCACGTCATCGCGGTCACCCGGATATCCGGCGTCGATCAGAATGACCCCGCTGTCGTCGGTGACCAGCAGCCAGTTGACCGCCCCGCCCTGGGCGAGATGCACGGTCTCGGTGACCGCCTTCAGCACCGGTGCCATGTCCGAGAGTTTAGGTCCGCCGGATGCGCGGCGACCCGCTGCGCCCGGCTCCGCCGCGCTTGCGATCGACGCGTGGAGTAGAAACAACAGCGTGGCTGAACTCAAACTCGGATACAAGGCGTCGGCGGAGCAGTTCGCGCCGCGGGAACTCGTCGAGCTGGCGGTCGCCGCCGAAGCGCACGGCATGGACAGCGCGACGGTCAGCGACCACTTCCAGCCGTGGCGTCACGAGGGCGGACACGCACCGTTCTCGCTCGCCTGGATGACCGCCGTGGGTGAACGCACCAAGCGGATCACGTTGGGCACCTCGGTGCTCACCCCGACGTTCCGGTACAACCCGGCCGTGATCGCCCAGGCGTTCGCCACCATGAGTTGTCTGTATCCGGGTCGGATCTTCCTGGGGGTCGGCACCGGTGAGGCGCTCAACGAGGTCGCCACCGGATACCAGGGCGACTGGCCGGAATTCAAGGAACGGTTCGCCCGCTTGCGCGAATCGGTGCGGCTGATGCGCGAGCTGTGGCGCGGTGACCGCGTCGACTTCGACGGCGACTTCTACCGTCTCAAAGGAGCCTCGATTTACGACGTGCCCGAGGGCGGGGTGCCGATCTACGTCGCGGCCGGTGGTCCGGCGGTGGCGAAGTACGCCGGACGCGCCGGCGATGGCTTCATCTGCACGTCCGGCAAGGGTGAGGAACTCTACAAGGACAAGCTGATGCCGGCTGTCAGTGAAGGTGCAGCGGCCGCCGACCGAAACGTCGACGATATCGACAAGATGATCGAGATCAAGATCTCCTACGATCCCGACCCGAAGCTGGCATTGGAGAACACTCGGTTCTGGGCGCCGCTGTCGCTGACCGCCGAGCAGAAGCACAGCATCGACGACCCGATCGAGATGGAGAAGGCCGCTGACGCGCTGCCGATCGAGCAGGTGGCCAAGCGCTGGATTGTCTCCTCGGATCCCGACGAGGCCGTCGAAAAAGTGGGCCAGTACGTCACCTGGGGCCTCAACCACCTGGTGTTCCACGCGCCGGGGCACGACCAGCGCCGATTCCTGGAGCTTTTCCAGAAGGACCTCGAGCCGCGGCTGCGCCGGCTGGGTTGAGCCCTAACGTGGCTGCCTCCAGCATTTACATCGCGGCGACCGAGGGCGACACCGGCAAGTCGGCGATCGCGCTGGGAATCCTGCACCGGCTGGCCGCCACGGTGGCGAGAGTTGGTGTGTTCCGGCCGATTACGCGAGTGGGCGGCGAAGACCGCGACTACATCCTGGACCTGCTGCTGGCGCAGACCACCGCCAGCCTGCCCTACGAGCGCTGCATCGGCGTGACCTACCAGCAGTTGCACTCCGATCGCGACGCCGCCATCGACGAGATCGTCGAGCGGTATCATGCGATGGCCTCTGAGTGCGACGCGGTCGTCATCGTCGGCAGCGACTACACCGACGTCGCAAGTCCCGCCGAGCTGAACGTCAACGCCCGTATCGCGGTGAACCTCGGCGCGCCGGTGCTGCTGGTGGTGCGGGCCAAGGGCCGCACCACCGAGCAAGTCGCCGACGTCGCCGAGGTGTGTCTGGCCGAGCTGGCCGCCCAGCGCGCGCATACCGCGGCCGTGGTGGCCAACCGCTGCGAGCCATCGCAGCTGGGCGCCGTCGCCGAGGCGTTGCGCGCATTCGCCCCGCAGACCTATGTGCTGCCAGACGAGCCGCTGCTGGCCGCGCCGACGGTAGCCGACCTGCAGCAAGCCGTGAACGGCACACTGGTCAGCGGTGATACCGCGCTGATGGGACGTGAAGTGATGGGTGTGGTGGTCGCGGGGATGACCGCCGAGCATGTGCTGGAGCGGCTAAGTGACGCGGTCGTGGTGATCACTCCCGGTGACCGCTCGGACGTGGTGCTGGCTGTCGCCAGCGCGCATGGCGCCGAAGGCTTTCCGTCGTTGTCTTGCATGATCCTCAACGGCGGGTTCCAGCTGCATTTGTCGATCGCGGCGCTGGTATCCGGCCTTCGGCTGCGGCTGCCGATCATCGCCACCGTGTTAGGCACTTTCGAAACGGCCGGCGCGGTGGCCGCGATACGCGGACGGGTCACCGTGGACTCGCAGCGCAAGATCGACATCGCGCTGGAACTGATGGAACACCACGTCGACCTCGGGGATCTGTTGGCCCAGTTGGCCATCCCGATCCCGAGGGTGACCACACCGCAGATGTTCACCTATCAACTGCGCGAGCGGGCCCGCTCGGATCGCAAACATATCGTGCTTGCCGAAGGGGACGACGATCGCATCCTAAAGTCGGCCGGGCGGGTGCTACAGCGCGGGATCGCCGACCTGACCATCCTCGGCGACGAGCTTCAGGTCCGCTTACGCGCAACTGAACTCGGTGTTGATCTGGCCGACGCGGCGGTGATCGACCCGCGCACCAGCGAGTTGTGCGATCAGTTCGCCGACCAGTACGCGGAGTTGCGTAAGCATAAAGGCGTCACCGTCGAGCAGGCCCGGGAGATCATGCACGACGTGTCGTATTTCGGAACCATGCTGGTCTACAACTCCCATGTTGACGGAATGGTGTCCGGCGTTGCGCACACCACGGCGCACACGGTTCGCCCGGCCTTCGAGATCATCGGGACAGCGCCCGACATTTCCATTGTGTCCAGCATCTTTCTGATGTGCCTGCCGGATCGGGTGCTGGCATACGGTGACTGCGCGATCGTCCGCGACCCGACGGTCGACCAACTCGCCGATATCGCCATCAGCTCCGCGCATACTGCCGCCCAATTCGGCATTGAGCCGCGGGTGGCTATGCTGTCCTATTCCACCGGCGAATCCGGCACCGGCGCAGACGTCGACAAGGTCAGGGAGGCAACCGCATTGGTGCGCACTCGGGCGCCGCAGCTGCTGGTCGAGGGTCCGATCCAGTACGACGCTGCGGTGGAGCCCTCTGTCGCCGCAACCAAGATGCGTGACTCGGCGCTCGCCGGACAGGCTACGGTGCTGATCTTTCCCGACCTGAACACCGGCAACAACACCTACAAGGCGGTGCAGCGCAGCGCCGGCGCGATCGCGATCGGTCCGGTGCTGCAAGGGTTGAACAAGCCGGTGAACGACCTGTCTCGCGGCGCGCGCGTCGAAGACATCGTCAACACCGTCGCTATCACCGCGATCCAAGCCCAGGGCGCCAATGGCCGGTGACCGCCTGGTGCTGGTGATCAACTCCGGCTCGTCGTCTCTGAAATACCATCTGATTCAGCCTGATTCGGGTAGTTCGTTCGCGGACGGGATCGTCGAGCGGATCGGCGAGCCGTCTTCGCCGGTTGCCGACCACGACGCGGCGCTGCGGATCGCGTTCGACCAGTTGTCTGAAGCTGGTATCGATTTGAAGGCATGTGGACTCGCGGCAGTCGGACACCGGGTAGTGCACGGCGGTGCCGTGTTCTACCAACCGACGGTCGTTGACGACGCGGTTATCGACGAACTCAAGCAGGTGTCGGTGCTGGCGCCTTTACACAATCCGCCTGCCGTGCAGGGTATCGAGGTGGCTCGCAAGATGCTGCCGGAGGTGCCCCATGTCGCGGTGTTCGACACGGCGTTCTTTCACCACCTGCCGGCGGCGGCGGCGACCTATGCGATCGACCGTGACTTGTCGCACAAGTGGGAGATTCGCCGATACGGATTCCACGGCACGTCGCACCAATACGTCAGCGAACAGGTCGCGGCGTTCCTGGGCAGGCCGCTGCGGGATCTGAATCAGATTGTGCTGCATCTGGGTAACGGCGCCTCGGCCTCGGCGATCGCGGCGGGTCGGCCCGTCGACACCTCGATGGGGTTGACCCCGTTGGAGGGTCTGGTGATGGGTACCCGCAGCGGCGACGTGGACGCCGGTGTCATCGGCTACCTGTGCCGCGCTGCGAAGATGAGTGTGGACGAAGTCGAATCGATGCTCAACCACCAGTCCGGGGTGCTGGGTCTGGCCGGCGAGCGGGACTTTCGCCGGCTGCATGAGATGATCGAATCCGGTAACAGTTCAGCACAATTAGCCTACGACGTGTTCATCCACAGGCTGCGTAAATACGTCGGTGCTTACCTGGCGGTGTTGGGCCGTACCGATGTGGTGAGCTTCACCGCGGGCATCGGCGAGCATGCCGCGTGGGTACGCCGCGACGCGCTGAGCGGGCTGAGGGCGTTGGGCATCGAGGTCGATGAGCACCGAAACTCACAGTCCGGCAATGATGCTCGACGGATTTCGGCCGACACTTCGCCGATCTCCGTGCTGGTGATCCCGACCAACGAAGAGCTGGCCATCGCCCGCGACTGCATACGAGCGATCTAGACGCCGCGGCCAATCTCAGGGAACCAAGCCGGCGCGCAGCTCGGCCCGTTTTACGTAGATTTGCGCGCATCGCATCACTGCCACTGGCCAGGCGTGTCCGAAGGTGGGCGTTGCGAAGGGACAAGCTCGGCTAAAGCACCAGAATCCGGGCGGCGAAGCTTGCGGCGGCGGCGGTATCATCCGCGCGGGTCGGTGGCGATCGGCGCAACCTTTGCCGGCTATAGCATCTTGCGGCTGTTGGGGTTCGGGGGTCACCTTCCGGCGGCCGACGACCCCGGGTCGTGGGCGCCGCCTACAGGAATCCCAGGCTTTCGCGACCGGCGCCGACCGACGGTGTGGGGTCGGTCTGAACCGTCTTTGCCAGCAGCTCGTAGTAGACGTCCCGGAAGTCGTTGGTGGGCTTCAGATCGCCGTTGTCGAGGTCGGTGAGACTGGGTTCGTCGCCGTAGAAGCCGCCCTTCACCGGCGCTCCGGCGACGAACACCGGGCCGGCGGTGCCGTGGTCGGTGCCCTGCGAGGCGTTGGCCCTAACGCGTCGACCGAACTCCGAATACGCCAGCAACACAACGTTTTTACCGTATCGATCATCGGCCATCTGCTGAAGGAATGGCGTTACCGCTTCGTCGAGGGTCTGCAGCTGGCGCTGCTGGGTCCCTTTTTCGTCGGCATGCGTATCGAATCCGCCCAGCTGCACCGCGTACACCCGGGTGGGCACCGCCGCTTTAACCGCCGCCACCACCATGCTCAGCTGGCTGGCCAGCGAGTTGTGTTTCCCGCCCTTCCCGTCGGACGGTTTGATCGGGCCGAAGGTCGTATCGATGGTACGGGTGGCACGATAGGCGTCACAGACCGCCGCCATCGCCGGCGTGTCATTGGGGTCGTCGGCACCCAGCGCGTCCATCGTCGCGGCGAACTTGTCCGCTGACTCGGGCTTTTCCGATGGTGAAAGTGTTGCCGCCGTGCATCTTTCACCAACTGCGAGCGGCGGCAGGACGGAGCCGATGTTGACCGCACGCAGCGGGTCGTTGCCGGTGGCATCCAGCCAGCGGCCGATCCATCCCGTCGGTACGGGATCGGCCGGCGAAGCGGTCTGCCAGATGTCCATCGACCTGAAGTGACTGTGGTCGGGTTGCGGATAGCTCACGCCGCGCACAATCGCCAGCTTCCGGCTGTTCCACTGCTGAGCCAGGCCTTTAAGCGCTGGATTCAGTCCGAGCTGGCCGTCCAGCACAAGCACATCGCCTGGGGCATAGGCAAGTTCAGGTCGGGCGTCGTGATAAGCGTTGTCGGCGTACGGAATCACGGTGTTGATGCCGTCGTTGCCGCCGTAGAGCGTGAGGATCACCAGGACGCCGCTGCCCTCGGCCAGCGGTCGCTGCTTGGCTTCGCGCATCAGGTCGGGCCAGCTGACGGCGCAGGCACCCGACAGCAGACCGGCTGCGCTAACACCCGCGCTGGCGATCAAGAACTTGCGGCGACTCAAATCAGGCATCGGCATACTCGCTAAGACGTCAGGTATTCGGGCGTGTTGACGGCCGCGGCGACCAGCTGAACCGGCTTGCGCACTAACGGCTCCAGGGCCTTGACGGTCCGGTCCGACCATGCTCCGACCCCGATCAGGTAGCCGACGGCATCGATCCGGTCATCAACTGCGCCGTCTTCGATGCTCGACAGGTCACCGGCGCGGGCCAATTGGGTCGCGGCGCGCATCCGTACGTCGGCGCTGGCGGTTGACATCCAGACCCGGCCGTGCGTCCACCCGCCGACATCCGGTGGATAGAACGGTCGTTGCCCGAGGGCGTGCAGCGTGGAGTCCACCATCTTCACTCGCGCCGGGGTGTCGACGGTTACGCCCAAGCTGCGGATCACGCCGACCAGCCACTCGACCGGCGTGTTGACGATGGCCGCTCGGCTACTGACGAATTCGTCATCGGTGAGGATTGCGTGAGTCAATGCCCGCAGGTTGCGTCCGGGGCCGTAGGCGCTGACCAAGCGGTCGAGTGCCTGCAGGGACGGCGGGGTGTCAGCCGCTAGCTGCTGCCACAGTCGTCCGGCAACGTATTGCGGCGATTTCGGCTGGGCTAGCACGGCGTCACAGAATCCGGCAGCGTCGAAATTACGGGTGACCCCGAAGATCGTCTTGGCCGTGTGGTCGTGCCGCCTGGGCGCCATCGATGTTTCGCCACCGGGCCGAATGACCCATCCGGTCAGCGCGCGGGCACCCTGGCGCACATCTTCCTCGGTATACCCATTTCCGTGCCCAAGCGTGAACAACTCCATGAATTCCCGCGCGAGGTTTTCGTTGGGCGCCTTGGCGGTGTTGGTCTGAGCGTCCAGCCAACGCATCATCGCCGCGTCGGTCAACATGGTGTAGGCGAGTGTGCGGAAATCGCCGAGAGACAGGCTGCGCAGTTTATGGTTCTGCGCCGCCATGTATCGCGCGAACCTCACCTTCTCGGCGGAAGTGGCAAAGTGGTTGTGCCACAACAGCGTCAGCTTTTCGTGAATCGGCTGCTGCACCGCGACCATGCGGCGCAACCACCACCCCGACAACTCGGTCATCTGTCCGGACAGCTGGTGGTTGAACAACTTGCGGTCTGCGACTGACGCCCCCTTGCCGGGGCCGCGCAGGGCCGGCGGCGTCGGCATCGGTGTCGCGACGGCGCCTGGGTCGGCGTCGGGATCCGCGCCCAGAGCGGCGTCGACGTATTTCGACCAATTTTGGGCAGTCACGGCGTCGACCTGCCGGCCGGTCACTCCGAACCCGACCCGGCGCAGGACGCGGGCAGTAGTGATCCACCCATCCGACTGGCCGGCCATGGCCTAACGGTGCCTGACTTCTCTTGCGATTTGCTTGCGGCCCTGCTTACAAATTGATGGGGGGCGTGCCGCCAAGCGGGAACCGCGTAGCCCGGGTGGGTGCAATCGTCCGCGGCATGGGGAACCGTTCGTTTTGCAACCGAGTTAGAACGTGCTGGTGGGCCGTACCCGGTTGGCCATGTCGACCAGCGTGTAGCGGTGCGCCTGCGTCGGCGCCGCCCGGGCCAGCCCGCGCAGCGACGCCTCGACGCCGAGTCGCAGCCCATGTTCAGTGAACGGAAAGCCGAGAATGTGGTTGGTGCTGGCGTTATGTTCTCCCAGCCAGTCCAACGCGCTACCCAGTACCAATGCGCGGATCTGCAGCACTCGCGGCTCGGTCGGCGGCAGCGCCTCCACCCGCCGCGCGGCGTCGCGGATCTGCTCTTCGGTGATTTCGCTCGCCGACCGGCCGGACAGCAGCGTCACTGCACTTGTCAGCCGCGCGGTGGTGAAATGCCTTGATGTGGAAGGCACTTCGTCGAGAGTGCGTACCGCTCCGGCGCGATCCCCCTCCACCGACTTTGCTCTGGCCAGTCCAAAGGCCGCCGAAATCACCCCGTCGTCGGTGTTCCACACCTCTTCGTAGTACTTGTGTTCGTCTGAGCTACCGGCTAATTCGGCGGTTGCGGCCAGCGCCATCTTGGGCGCCAACTCGCCGGGGAAGGTGTCCAGCACCTCGCTGAAATGCTTGCTAGCCGATTCGTAATCGCCGGTGAGCAGCTCGGAGACCGCGCGGTACCAAACCAGCCGCCATCGCCAGCCGACCCGCTCGGCCAGGTCGTCGAGCTTGCGGGTGGCCTTGGCCACGTCGCCGAGGTCGAGCAGCGCCCGCACCTCCATCAGCGGCAGCTCGACAGACTCCGATAAGTCGATGTCCTCGGAATCCCTTGCGCCGTGGCGGAATGCGCGCAGCGAGTCCAGCGTCTGCACCGGTTGGGACAGGACGGTCGCTCCCAGCAGCGGGGCGGCGACGTCGGCCGGATCCACCAGTGGCACCTGCAGCGCGGTGACGATCTCCTTGGCCGTCAGCTTCTCCGAATGCACATGGCCGTCCAGGTATACGTCCGTATGCGCGACCAACAGGTCTTCCCCGAACGTGGAGCGGCTGCGGCTGAAGATCGTCGACAAGCCCGGCCGCCGCACACCGGTGTCCTGGGCGACCACCTCGCGCAGGACACCCGACAACTGCCCGGACATCTCTTCGGCGCTGGCGAACCGCCGGCGTGGATCGGGGTCGATTGCACGACGCAACAACCGGGCGAACGAGTCGTACCTGTTGAGCACCGGGTCGTCTTCGGGGAGCCCATCGACATACCGGCCGCCGCGGGTGCGCAATTTCAACGTCAGAGCCGCGAGTGTGCGCCCGACCGTGTAAATGTCGCTGGCCACCGTCGGGCCGGTCCGTACGATCTCGGGGGCCTGGTAACCCGGTGTGCCGTAAAGGTAGCCGAATGAGTTGATCCGCGACACCGCTCCCAGGTCGATCAGCTTGAGCTGTTCTTCGGTGAGCATGGTGTTTTCCGGCTTGAGGTCGTTGTAGACCAAACCGATGGAATGCAAATAGCTCAGTGCCGGAAGGATTTCCAAAACGTAGGCGATGGCTTCGGCGACGGGCAGCTTCTCGCCTTTGCGACGTTTGAGCGATTGCCCGCCGACATACTCCATGACGATGTAGCCGACGGGTTCCCCGTGCCGGTCGGTGTGCTCGACGAAGTTGAAGATCTGGACGATCGACGGGTGCACCACCTCGGCGAGGAATCGCCGCTCGGCCATTGCGATCGCCTGAGCCTCGGCGTCGCCGGAATGCACCAGGCCTTTGAGCACTACCGGACGATCGTTGACGTTGCGGTCCAGCGCCAGGTACACCCAGCCCAGCCCACCGTGCGCGATGCAGCCCCTGATTTCGTACTGACCGGCGACGACGTCACCCGGACTCAGCTGCGGGAGAAACGAATACGGGCTGCCGCAGTATGGGCACCAGCCCTCCGATAGTGCCTTGCCGTCCGCGCTGGATCGGCCGACTGGTCGCCCACAGTTCCAGCAGAACCGTTTGGATTCCGGCACAACCGGATTGGGCATCAATGCTTCGAGCGGGTCGATGTCGGGCACCCGCGGAATCTCGACCAGGCCGCCGCCCAGCCGCCGGACCGGCGCCCGCGTTGTCGGCTTCGCGCGTTCTTGCGGCTCAGTGTCAACGATTTGCGCCGGCGTGGCTTCGGAGTCGTCGTCGAACTCGGGGCGGAAGACCGCCTGCGTGGTCACCGGGCGGCCCTGCGAGGACGAATCCACCGTCGCATCGGCGGGCTCGGTTCCGGGGCTGGCTTCGCTGTCCTGGACGGCGTCCTGCGAGCCGTCGTCGACGTCTTGGCGTTCCGGATCCGCCGGTTGCTCGGCCATCAGTCCACGTACCTTGGGCTCGGCGGGGCCGGTGCCGGACCCAGCACGGTTAACCATTTGCGGTACAAGGCGTTCCAGGTGCCGTCGCGGCGAATACGTTCCAGGGTGCCGTTGACGAACCGGACCAGCCCGGTGTTGTCCAGCTTGATCCCGATGCCGTACGGCTGAGTACCCATGTTGGGTCCGACCAGGTGCAGGTACGGGTCCTGGGAAACCAGTCCGGCCAGGATGGAGTCATCGGTGCTGATCGCGTCGACTTGCCGCTGCTGCAGCGTTACCAGACAGTCGGCCCAGTTGACCACCTCCACCACGATCGGCGGCGGCGCGATCTCCTGGATCCGGTGCAGCGACGTGGTGCCCTTCGCGACACAGACCCGCTTGCCGGAAAGATCGGACGGCTTGGTGATCGGGGAGTCGCGCGACGCCAGGATGCGCTGGTAGGCGTCGAGGTAGACGGTGGAGAAGTTGACCTGCTTGCGCCGTTCGCAGGTGATGGTCATCGTCTTGGCGACGATGTCGACCTCCGACTTCTCCAGCGCGGTGATGCGCTCGTCAGACGACAGGATTCGGTACTCGACTTGCGACGGGTTGCCGAAGATATCGCGTGCCACCTCGCCGGCTATGTCGACGTCGAAGCCGGTGATCTCGCCGGTGATCGGGTCGCGGAAGCTGAACAGGTTACTGCCGATGTCCAGGCCGACGATCAGCCTGCCGCGAGCCCGGATGTTCGCCAGCGCGGCGTCGGCGTCGACCGGATTGGTAAATGGGCGCAGGCTGGCGGTGGGGTTGCAGCTGTCGGGGTTGTCCGGCGGCAGAGGCGGTTTGGGCGGCATCACCTGCATACCCGCCGGTGTGGGCGGCGGCAGGGTCGGCACCGGCGTCACCACCATGGCGGCCGAGTGACTACATCCGGCCAGCACCGTGGCCGCCGCCAGGGCGGCGCACAGGAGGCCCGGAGGGCGCCTGGTGATCGATGTCATCGGTACTCGCTCAGCCGGGGCCACAACCCAAGAGCGACCGCGACGGCCGCGCCGAGGCTGAGCACGACACCACCGACCGTCGCGCCGGCCAGCCCGCGGCGCGCGTTGAGGATGTCGTCGCGCAGTTCGTTGCGACTCTGCTCCAAGGCCTTACCCAAGGCACGGTCGAGTTTGTCGAACGCGGGGGTGGAGTCGTTCTCACCGGTGCCCAGCGCGACCTGGGTGGCGGCCCGATAATTGCCCACCGAGATGTAGGAGTTGATCCGGTCGTCGGCCCGCCGCCACTGGGTCAGCAGTTCATCGGCGCCCCGCAAGTCGCTCTTGTCGACGGCGTCGCCGCGAGCCAGATATTCGTCGAGCTGCTTGTGCATGGTGTCGATGCGTTCGTAGAAGGACTGCCTGCGGACCTCTTCGTCCCCGCGCCGGATCAGTGACAGCGTCTCGTCAGCACGGGCCTGCTGGGCATTGATGGACATATTCGTGATGGTCTTCAGCGACTCTGCCGCAGTGTTTTTGGCGCTGCGGCTGCCGCTGGTGGAAATCGCAAGAGCAGTCCCCACCCAAACCACCATAACGAGAATCGCGAGTGCGCCCACGACAAGACCAGGGTTGATACGCCGTTTGGTGCGTCGGGCCAGCCAGCGGTGGGCGAACGAGCCAAACGCTGCCGTGGCGATGACGACGAGGATCACCGGAGCCGGGATCTGCGTCGACGCCGTGGTCTCGGCGTCCACCCGTTCCGACGTCTGGCGATAAAGCTGTTGGGCGTCCGGCAGGATCGTCGACTGCATGAGCGCCGACGCCTCGGACAGATATGACGACCCGACTGGGTTACCGGCCCGGCTATTAGTGCGCGCGATCTCGATCAGCCCGGTGTAGACCGCCAATTCGGCGTTGATCCGCCCGAGCAACTGCACCAGCGGCTCGTCGGTCAACCCGCTCGACGCCCGGGTCACCGCGACCGCCGCGTCGGTAATCGCCTGCTCGTAGCGTTGCCGGACGGTGCGCGGTTCGGCCTGAGCGATGAAGGCGGTCGCGGCTGCCGCGTCGGCCACCGACAGCGTGGTGTATAGCCGTCCGGCCGCGTACGCCAGCGGCTCGGTGTGCTTCAACACGGTGGTCAGTGCCTGCTGCCGCTGGTTGATCGTGGTCGAAGTGGCGAACGCGCTGAGCCCGCCGAGGATCGCCAGGATGAGACCGATGGTCAGGATGCGGCCCGGCGTCGTCGCGATGAACCACCACCGGGGGTGCTCTGGAACGGTCGGCAACCGCGAACCAAGTGGCTCGGTCGACGGATGCGCCAACTCAACGGTCACGTCTGTTCCGACCTCATCTTTCGCGCGTACGTGTCACGAACTCTATAAGCAAAGTCTAAGAGTGTTTTCCCCAGATGCGGGGACGTGAGGGCTGCTTATCCTGAACGCGTGCGCGGCGACGGTGACGGATGGGTGGTGTCCGACAGCGGGATGCACTACTGGGGTCGGCACGGCGCGGCGGGTTTACTGCTGAGAGCGCCCCGGCCCGACGGCACACCGGCGGTGTTGCTGCAGCACCGGGCGCCGTGGAGTCATCAGGGCGGAACGTGGGGTCTGCCGGGCGGCGCCCGCGACAGCCATGAGACCGCCGAGCAGGCCGCCGTCCGTGAGGCGCATGAGGAGGCGGGGCTGCCCAGCGAGCAGCTTTCGGTGCGGGCCACCGTGATAACCGCCACCGCCAGCGGCACCCACTGGACATACACCACCGTTGTTGCCGACGCAGGCGAACTGCTGCACACCATGCCCAACCGGGAAAGCGCCGAACTGCGCTGGGTCAGCGAGGACGAGGTGGCCGATCTGCCGCTGCACCCCGGTTTCGCCGCCAGCTGGCAACGACTGCGCACCGCACCGGCGGTCGTTCCATTGAGCCACGGTGACGAGCGGCGGCGCCACCTGCCACGCACCGTCGAGATCGAGGCGGGCGTCTTCGTCTGGTGCACCGCGGGCAAACCCGACCATGCGCCGTCCCTGCTGAGTTCCCGGATCAGCTCGCTGCTGCAAGCGCCGAACTGAGCCGCTGCGCCGCAGCCCGCGGGTCCTCCGCCGCTGTGATCGCCCGGACCACGACGATGCGGCGGG